>DATJIA010000127.1:0-23211 GCA_035493675.1 Kofleriaceae bacterium
CGGACCACCGCCGGAGGGCGGCGAGCGCCGTCGACGCCGCCGGCGACGACGCCCGGGTGGGGACGCCGGCGAAGCCGTCGACCGTCGTCCGTCTCCCGTCTCCCGTTCAGAAGATCCCAAGCGCGAAGCGCCGCAGCGATCGCAACCGCCGCAGCGTGATCAGCGCCCGCGTGATCAACGTCCGCGTGATCAGCGCCCGCAACGCTCGTGGCAGGGCCAAGCTTCTCCGAAACCGGACGACGGACGACGGACGACGGACGACGGACTGCGGACGACGTCGGAGTTCCCCGTCGTCAACGACCTCATCGAGACCGGCGACCTGCCGTCCGTGTTCGACAAGCGCGCCGAGGTCCGGACCACCGCCGAGCTCTCGATCCCCGACGAAGACTCGATCGGCGACACCGCGAGCGGATCGCGCGTCGTCTACGGCTTCGACGACGACGGCCCGCCGAAAGAGATCGTGTGGAGCGCGGAGCTGCCGGCGGAGCCCGTCGGCGATCTCGATCCGGTCAGCGCCGAGCTCGAGGGCGACGCCGACTTCACCATGGACGTCGTGAACCTGGTCGGCGTGCGGCTCGCCGCCGGCGGGCGCGTCTATCCGTGCGACGCCGGCGACCACAGCTACGACGTCGGCGACGAGGTCGTCGTCGACACCGATCGCGGGCCGCGCGTCGCGACGGTCGCGATCGCGAGCACGCGCCGTCCGTCGCGCGACAAGCAGCTGCGGCGGATCCTGCGGAGGCCCAACGACGCCGATCGCAAGGCCGACGCCGACGCCGGCGTCGCCGCGCAGGGCGCGCTCCGCATCGCCAAGGACAAGGCCAAGCAGCTCGACCTGCCGATCAAGGTCTTCCGCGTCGAGCGACAGGGCGGCCGCATGCTCCTCTACTTCACGAGCGACGAGCGGATCGACGTCCGCGATCTCGTGCGCGAGGTCGGCAGCGCGACCGGCGCGCGCATCGAGCTGCGCCAGCTCGGCGTGCGCGACGAGGCGAAGATGGTCGGCGGCATCGGCAGCTGCGGCCAAGAGCTGTGCTGCACGACCTGGCTGCCCGAGTTCGTGCCGGTCTCGATCAAGATGGCCAAGGATCAAGGTCTGGTCTTGAACCCGACCAAGGTCAGCGGCCAGTGCGGCCGCTTGAAGTGCTGCCTCGTGTACGAGCAGGCGACCTACGCCGAGATGCGCAAAGGTCTGCCCAAGCTCGGCAAGCGCGTGATCACGCCGACCGGTGAAGGCCGTGTCGTCGAGGTCGACGTGCTACGCCAGCGCATCCGCGTGTCGACCGGCCCCGGCGAATCGACGGTCTACGCCGCCGGTGACGTAAAGCCGATGTTCCCGCCACAGACCCAGGGACGGCCGCAAGAGGCCGAGCCCGAGCCCGCCGAATCCGAAGACGACAGCGACGAGCCCGAATCATGACCCGCCCCTTCTACATCACGACGCCCATCTACTACGTCAACGACGTCCCCCACCTCGGGCACGCGTACGCGACGATGGCCGCCGATACGTTCGCGCGCTTCCATCGGTTGATCGGCGACGACACGCGGTTCCTCACCGGCACCGACGAGCACGGCCAGAAGGTCGAAGAGGCCGCGAAGAAGCGCGGGCTCACGCCCAAGCAGCTGGTCGACGACGTCGCGCCGCGCTTCGCCGCGATGTGGGAGTCGCTCGGGATCTCGAACGACGACTTCGTCCGGACGACCGAGACGCGCCACAAGGACGTCGTCCGCGCGCTGTGGAAGCGCATCGCGGAGCGCAACCGCGACGATCTCTACCTCGCGACCTACCAGGGTTGGTACTGCGTCGGCTGCGAGGCCTTCTACACCGAGAGCCAGCTGACCAAGCAAGGCGACACCTGGATCTGTCCGATCCACACGACGCCGGTGTCGTGGGTCGACAAGGAGCGCAGCTGGTTCTTCCGCTTGAGCGCGTACAAGACGCGCCTCATCGATCACATCGAGGCGCACCCCGACTTCATCCAGCCCGACGCGTATCGCAAGGAAGTGCTGTCGTTCCTGCGCGGCGAGGTGCGCGACCTGTCGGTCTCGCGCACGAGCTTCGACTGGGGCATCGACGTCCCCGAGGGCGACCCCGAGGGCAAGCACCACGTCATCTATGTGTGGATGGACGCGCTCACCAACTACTTGAGCGCGCTCGGCATGGGCACGCCGCTCTACGATCGGTTCTGGGGCCAGGCCGTTCATCTCATCGGCAAGGACATCCTCCGCTTCCACGCGGTGTACTGGCCGTGCTTCCTCATGGCCGCGGAGCTGCCGCTGCCGAAGAAGATCCTGTGCACGGGCTGGTGGACGATCGGCGGCCGCAAGATCTCGAAGTCGATCCCGGCGACGCGCGTCGATCCGCTCGTGCTCGCCGCGGATCTCAACGCCGATCGCGCGCTCGGCATCGATGCGTTGCGCTACTTCTTGCTGCGCGAGACGCCGCTCGGCAACGACGGCGATCTGATCTACGAGAGCCTGATCGAGCGGCACAACGCGGACCTCGCGAACGACCTCGGCAACCTCGTCAATCGATCGCTGACGATGATCACGAAGTTCGCGGGGCAAGCGCCGCCGGTCCACTCGGACGCGCTCGCCGACGTCGCGAACCAGGTCATCGCCGAGGCGAAGGCGAACTGGGAGGCGTTCCAGCCGTCGCGCGCGCTCGAGGCGACCTGGCGCCTGATCCGCGAAGGCAATCGCTTCGTCGACTCGAGCCAGCCGTGGGCGCTCGCCAAGGCGGGCAAGAACGACGAGCTCGCGCGCGCGCTCGGGACCTTGCAGACCGCGCTGTGGACGATCCGAAATCTGATCGCGGCGGTGATGCCGACGACGGCGATCAAGATCGGCGAGCTGCTCGGCGTGAAGGCGGAGCCCGCGTGGCCGACCGCGTGGGGCGCGGATCTCCCGGCGTTCCATCCGCAGCCGCCGACGCCGCTGTTCCCGCGCATCGACGACAAGCGCACGGCGGAGCTGTTGGCGAAGTGGCTGCCCGCCGAAACCGCGGCGGCGCCGGTCGCGGAGAAGAAAGAGGCCGCGCTGATCACGTTCGAAGACTTCAGCAAGGCCGAGCTCCGAGTGGCGCAGGTGATCACCGCGGCGCCGGTGCCGAAGGCGAAGAAGCTCTTGCAGCTCACCGTCGACGTCGGCGAGGGACGCCACCGAACCGTCGTCGCGGGCATCGCGGAGGCGTATCAGCCCGAGCAGCTCGTCGGCCGCAAGGTGCTGCTCGTCGCGAACCTGGCGCCGGCGACGATCCGCGGCGTCCAGTCGGAGGGCATGATCCTGGCGGCGGGCGACGACTCGATCCTCGGCCTCGCGGCGGTCGACTCGCTTGGGCCGGACGTCCCGGTCGGAACCCGGGTACGATAGGCCCGATGAGCGCAGACAACCGCCGCGCCCGGCGCATCGTCGTCAACGCCCCTGCCGTCGTCGAATCGATCGGGCAGCCGAACGTCGATCTGCACCCGAACCTCGCGCAGGTGTACTCGCGGATCACCGCGGACACCGGCTCGGTCGGCAAGCGCTTCCCCGGCGTCGTCCGCGATCTCTCGACCAACGGCGCGTTCATCGCCGGCGAGCCGCTGCCGCTGCTCTCGCGCGTCGCGGTGCGCTTCGATCTCGACGGCGCCGGCGCGGTCGACACGATCGGCTGGGTCTTGTGGCGCCGCGACGCCGACTGCGAGGTGCCGAGCGGTAGCGGCGATCCGCTGCCGCTGCCGCGCGGCATCGGCATCCTGTTCGAGGCGATCCCGCTCGAAGCGCGCAACGCGATCGCGCGGCTCGTCTCGAAGTGAGCCTGTGAGCGAGCGCCGGTTCGCGTTCCGTCCGCGCTACCGCGGCGTCGCGTGGACCGCGATGGGCACCGGCGCCGTGCTCGACGTCGTCGCGCTCGTGTTCGGCTTCCCGTGGCCCGCGATCGCGTCGGGCGCGGTCGGCGTCGGGCTCGGATCGTTCTACCTCCTGTCGCCCGCGTGGACGATCGAGGTCGTCACCACCGACGACGCGCTCGAGGTGCAGCAGAAGGGCGAGCGCCGCTTCCGCCTCGCGTGGCACGACGTCGTGCGCGTGACCGCGTCGCCGTCGACCAAGACCTGCTTCGTCGACGGCGGCGATCCCGAACGCTCGCTGCTCGTGCCCGGCGACGGCGCGCCCGCGCCGTACACGATCGCCGACAAGGACGCGCTCTACGATCTGATCGTCGCGCGCGTCCCCCGCGAGAAGCTCGAGCAGGTCGAGCTGCTCAACTCCAGTCGCGGAGGAGCTCGGTCAGGAGCCGATTGACGGCCGGCTCTCGCATGATCTCGCGGACCAACCGCGCCCCGACGCGATCGACATCGGGATCATCGAGGCTGCGATCAACGACGCGCACGAAGAACTGTCGTGCAGCGCGCGTCGCGAAGAGGCGATGGAGGGCTGCGTAGATCGCTCCCTCGTCGGGCAAGCCGGCGTCGACCGCCGCCGTGGCTTGCGCGGCGGCGGCGCGAAACGTCGGATCCGCGACCATCGTCCGCGCCTCCTCGATCACGATCGCGCGCAGGCCGGGCGCATCGAACAGGTCGCGCACCGCGATCGCGACGTGCGCCTGGACCTCGGGCGTGCCCCACAGCTCGACGTAGACGTGCGTGAGGCGAGCGACCGGGTAGACGTGATCGAGCACCAGCTCGGTCGCGCGCGCGCGGCTCGGCACGTCGCCGTCGTTCAGGTCGCGCAGTCGGCGCTCCAGCGCTCGGACGTCGAGCGTCGAGGAGATCTCTGCGATCGCGTCGCGGAGCGCCGGTTGGTTCTTCAGGATCGTGTCGAGGCGCTCGAGCTCGGGTGTGATCTCGGGCGAGGCGAACACCTCGAGCCAGGCGCGGCGGGAGGCGTGATCGTAGGCCGGCGACGAGCTGGCGGCGCCGACGATCAGGTCGAGCCCCTGCGCGAGCTCCGGTTCGGCCTCGAGCGCACGCTCGAACCGCACGCGCGCCTCGATGACGTCGGTACGAGCGGCGGTCGCCTCGTAGACCTCGCCCAGCGCGCGAACCGCCTCCCGCCCCCCGCCCGCGGCGGTCCAACGTGCCTGCAGCTCTCGCGCGAGGCGTTCCTCGTCGATGTCGACCTCGCTCGATCGTGATCGATCGAAGGCCTCCCTTCCGATCATGATCGAGACGGCCAGAGAGATCGCGACCGCGGCGCGGACGGTGAGGCGCTGATTCATGGCGGGTGCTATCGGCACCCGCGCGCGGCGGTTGCGCTCAACACCACAGCTGCGTCGAGCACGCGCCCCAGCAGCTGAGGCCGTGCGACAGGGTCTCGCACACCCACCCATCGCTGACGTTCTTCATGCCGCCGGCGGCGCGCGCGAGCTCGCGGGACTCGAGGGCGCGGACGGTCTCGGGGCGGAGGCTGAGCTTCTTCGAAACGTTCTTCTTCATCGATCGATCCTTGGTCTCGTGGCGACGGCCACGCCCGATGGACACGGGATCGCGGTGCGTGTCTCACGTGCTAGGGTCCGCGCGTGTCGCTGCTCTTCCCGGCCCAGACGATCACGTTCGACGCGGCGCTGCGCGATCTCGCGAAGGGCACGCCGAAGGCGCGGGCGATGGCGGCGCACGCGCTCGGCGAGGTGACGTCGCCCGAGGAGCGGCCGCGCGCGGTCGACGCGCTGATCACCGCGCTCGACGACGGTCGATCGGAGGTACGCGCGGAGGCGTCGGCGGCGCTCGGCGAGATCGGTGACGCGCGCGCGATCCCGAGCCTGGTCAAGCGCCTCGACGACGGCGACGCGGCGGTCCGCCAGTGCGCGGCGATCGCGCTCGGCTCGCTGCGATCCCCGGACGCGTGGGACGCGCTGGTCACCGCCTTGAAGGAAGGCCCCGCGGATCTGCGCTTCCAAGCCGCGACCAGCCTGCCCGAGATCGACGCGCCGCGGAGCTACGACGTCTTGGTCGGCGCGCTCGGCGACGGCGATCCGCAGGTGCTCAGCGCGATCGCCCTGTCGCTCGGCGCGATCGGCGACGGCCGCGCGGTCGGGCACCTCGCGCGGCTCGTCGAGCACGCGGATCGCGGCGTGCGCTTCGACGCGGGCTACGCGCTGTCCGAGCTCGGCGACGCGCGCGGGCGCGACGCGCTCGCCGCGTCGCTCGGCGATCCCGATCGCGGCTGGGACGCCGCGTGCGCGCTCGAGCGGCTCGGCACCGCCGCCGACGCCGACGCGCTCGCGACGATCGTCGGCGATCGCAAGGCGCCTCCGCAGGTGCAGCTCCGCGCGTCGGGCGCGCTGCTCGCGATCGCGCCCCAGCACGCGCGCGCGGAGGCGGCGCAGCGCGTGCTCGTCGCGGGCCTCGCGCTGCGCAAGCCGGAGCTGCGCGGCCTCGCGATCGAGGAGCTCGGCAAGGTCGGCGGCGCGTGGGCGGAGGATCCGCTCGCGAAGCTGCGCAGCTCGCGCAAGGGCAAGGACTTCATGGACGTGATCGATCAAGCGCTCGACGCGATCCGAGGTCGCAGGTGATCGAATTCCTCGACAGCCACGCGCACGTCGACGGCCCCGAGTTCGACGCGGATCGATCCGAGGTCCTCGCGCGCGCGCGCGCCGCGGGCGTGAAGCGCATCGTCGTGATCGGCGCGGTCGGCGATCCGTCGAGCGCCGAGCGCGCGGTCGCGCTCGCCGAAGCCGACGCGCACGTGTGGGCGACGGTCGCGACCCACCCGCACGACGTCGAGAAGATGACGCCGGCGTGGTGGGACGTGCACGAGCGCCTCGCGACCCACCGGCGCGTCGTCGCGATCGGCGAGACCGGGCTCGACTTCTATTACGATCACTCGCCGCGCGAGCTGCAGCGCGAGTGCTTCGCGCGCTTCCTCGAGCTCGCCGCGAGGGTCGACAAGCCGGTCGTCTGCCACATCCGCGACGCGCACGAAGACGCCAAGCAGATCCTCGCGGCGGGCCGCGTGAAGCGCGGCGTGATCCACTGCTTCACCGGCACGCCCGCCGACGCCGCCGACTACGTCCGGCTCGGCTATCACGTCTCGTTCAGCGGCATCGTCACCTACAAGACGGCCCAGCCGATCCGCGACGCCGTCCGGGAAGTCCCCATCGATCGGATCCTGATCGAGACGGATTGCCCCTACCTGGCGCCCGTCCCGATGCGCGGAAAGCGTAACGAACCCGCATACGTGGTCCACACGGCGGCGGTCGTCGCCCGGGAGGCGGGCCTGTCCGTCGACGACCTGGCCCGCGCAACGACGGCCAATGCCTGCGCGGTGTTCGGCTTGACTTGACCTCCCGCGGTCGCTATATACGCGGACCTTCAGGAGCACTCAGATGGCGATGCGTATCGGCCTTGTTGGCAAGAAGATCGGGATGACCCAGGTGTACGCCGATGACGGCGAGCGCATCCCGGTCACCGTGATCCAGGCCGGTCCCTGCTACGTGGTCGGCGTCCGCACCACCGAGAAGGACGGCTACTCCGCGCTCGTGCTCGGCTTCGACGAGAAGCCGCAGCGCCTCGCGACCAAGGCCGAGATCGGTCAGCTCAAGGAGGCGGGCATCAAGCCGGTTCGCGTGATCCGCGAGTTCCGTCTGCCCGCCGACGAGGTCGGCAAGTACAAGGTCGGCCAGGTCCTCAAGCCCAGTGACGTCTTCCAGGTGAAGGTGCCGGTCGACGTGATCGGCACGAGCAAGGGCAAGGGCTACCAGGGCGTGATGAAGCGCCACCACATGAAGGGTGGCCGCCGCAGCCACGGTAACCACGAGTACTTCCGCCACGGCGGATCGATCGGTTGCCGCCTCACCCCGCAGCGCGTCCACAAGGGCAAGCGCATGTCGGGCCAGATGGGCAACGAGACCAAGACGGTCCAGAACCTCCAGCTCGTCCGCATCCTCGACGAGGACAACGTGATGCTGGTGCGCGGCTCGATCCCGGGCGCGGAGAACGACTACGTGATCGTCACCAAGGCGGCGACCCGCGCGGTGTACAAGGAGAAGGGCAAGGGGCCCGAGGAAGTGCGCTCGAAGAACCCGCTCAAGGCCTCGAAGAAGGCCGCCGCGGGCAAGGCGTAGTCCCTACTGTCTGTGGTTCTCGACGGGTGGCCTTCGTGCCACCCGTTTTTTTTGGTCCCGGGTTTGGAACGACTGATCGATCGAGCTCGTCATGCCGAAGATGGATGACAAGAAGGTCCGGCGGGACCACTTCCACCAGCGCGCCCAGAAGGCCGGCTTCCGGTCGCGCGCGGTGTTCAAGCTCGAGGAGATCGATCACGCGCAGCGGTTGATCGCGCCGGGCGCGCGCGTGCTCGACCTCGGCTGCGCGCCGGGCTCGTGGCTGCAGTACGCGGCGACGCGCGCGGGCGCGAAGGGACGCCTGGTCGGGATCGATCGCGCGGAGCTGCGCGCGGGGATCCCGAACACGCGGCTGATCGTCGGCGACGTCTACGACATCACCGCGGCGGAGCTGCGCGGCGACCTCGAGGCGTTCGACGTCGTGATGAGCGACATGGCGCCCGACACGACCGGGATCCGCCACGTCGATCAGGCGCGCAGCGAGGCGCTGTTCGAGCGCGCGCTCGAGATCGCGCTCGAGACGCTCGCGCCGGGCGGCGCGTTCGTCGCGAAGCTGTTCCAAGGGCCGGACTTCCAGAAGCTCACCGGCGAGTGCAAGAAGCACTTCGCGACGGTGAAGATGATGAAGCCGGAGTCGAGCCGCCAGTTCTCGATCGAGCAGTACGTCGTGTGCCGCGGGTTCAAGGGGTAGCGTGCTGCGCGTCCAGTTCGAGGAGTGGGGGGATCCGCCGCCGCGCAAGATCGCGCAGGTGGTCGAGGTGCTCCACGGCGGCGGCGTCGCGGCGTACCCGACCGATTCGATCTACGCGCTCGGCTGCGCGATCGAGGCGCGCGACGCGATCGAGCGGATCGTGCGCGCCAAGCAGATGAGCAAGGGCGCGCGGCTCGCGCTGATCTGTCCGGATCTCGCGAGCGCGTCGCACTTCGGCCGGTTCTCGCAGACCGCGTTCCGCGTCGCGCAGCGGATCTTCCCCGGGCCGTACACGCTGGTCGTGCCCGCGACCGGCGAGGTGCCGCGCACGCTGACCGACGCGAAGCGGCGCACGGTCGGCATCCGCGTGACGTCGCACCCGATCGCGCAGGCGCTGGTGCGCGGGCTCGGGCGGCCCTTGTTGACCACCAGCGCGATCGATCCGGAGACGCACGCGGTGTGCCGCGACGCCGACGAGGTCATCGAGGCGTTCGAACGCTTCATCGACGTCGTGGTCGATGCGCCGTCGACCAACGCGGAGCCGTCGACGGTGCTCGAGGTCGACGGCGACGACGTGACGGTGATCCGCGAGGGCCAGGGCCCGCTCGACGGCGTGATCGATTAGCTCAGTCGTCGTGCTTCTTGTGCTTGCGCCTGCCGGGTGGGCCGCGATCGCCGATGTCTTCGCCGCGGAGCTGTTGCAGGGTCGCGCGGAGGGTCTGCACCGGCTCGTCGTCGGGGTTGTCGTCGAGGACGTCGGCGAGCTTGTCGAGCGCCGGGTCGAGGTGACCGTCTTCGGCCTCGCGGACGGCGTCGTCGAGCTTGTGCTGGGTCTTGTCGCTGCGATCGCCGGTGAGCTGCGAGCGATCGATCGTGATCGCGCCGGTCGAGGGATCGTAGGAGACCATCGCGCCGTTGGGCGCGGGCGTCGTCGTCGGGAGATCGATCGGGGCGGCGGCGGATGGGGCGCTGCCGCGATCGCGCGATCCCGATGACGCGGCGAGCGCGACCAGGCCGATCGCGAGGACCGCGGCGGCGAGGCCGATCCAGAGCCAGGGTGGGTTCTTCGACTCCGTCCTCGCTGCGCTCGGACTCCCCCTTCGACTTCGCTCAGGACTAAGGGCAGGACGAACGGGAGCAGATGGCGCGTGCAGCGTAGCGAGGACCTGCGCGGCGGTGGGGCGGCGCGACGGATCGCGCGAGAGGAGATCATCGACGAGGTGCGCGAGCGGCGAGCTGTTCTTCGAGACCAGCGGCACGTAGCTCGTCGAGGCCGCGGCGCCGAGCGAGCCGCCGTAGGGCGGTGCGCCGGTCATCGCCGCGTAGAGCGTCGCGCCGAGGCCCCAGAGATCGGCGGCGGTCGTGTGCAGGCCTTCGCCGAGCGCCTCGGGCGCGGCGTACGCGGGCGTGCCGAGGAACTGCCCGGTCATCGTGAGCTCGGAGCCGGGGACGTGCGCGATCCCGAAATCGGCGAGCTTCCACTCCCCTGCCCGCCCGAGCACGTTGGCCGGCTTCACGTCGCGGTGGAGGATGCCGGCGCCGTGCGCGGCGTCGAGCGCGCCCGCGATCGCGATCGCGAGCCCGCGGACTTCATCGTCCGGAAGCGGGCCGGCGCTGATCCGATCGCGCAGCGAGCCGCCGGGCACGAGCTCCATGACGAGGTACGGATCGTCGCCGTCCCAGCCGACGTCGTAGATCGAGACGACCGCGGCGTGCCGCAGGGCGGCGAGCGCGCGCGCCTCCGCGTCGAACCGCGCGCGGAACAGCTCCGCCGCGACGCCGGGCGCGCGCCGCATCACCTTGATCGCGACGTCGCGGCCGAGCGCGGCGTCGCGCGCTTGGTAGACCTCGCCCATCGCGCCGCCGCCGAGCTCGCGCACGACCTCGTACCGACCGAATCGCTCGGGCGCAGCCGCTCCCACGACGACGATCCTAGATCAGATTCGATCCAACGAGAGGAACGCATGATCGAGCGCCGCGATCATCGCGGCCGCATCGGCATATCGCTCGGTAGGACGTTTCGCGAGCGCGCCTCCGACGAGCACCTCGAGCTCCGGCGTCGCCGTCACGCCGCGATCGGCGAGCCGCGGCGGCGGTGTGCCGACGTGCAGGCGCAGCATGCGCACGGCGTCGTCGGCCTCGAACGGCGGCTTGCCGGTGAGCATCTCGAAGATCAGGACGCCGACCGCGTACAGATCGGCGCGACCGTCGATCGCGCGGCCGAGCGCCTGCTCGGGCGCCATGTACGTCGGCGTGCCGTGCACGACGCCGGTGCGCGTGAGCTTCTCGTCGCCCAAGACCTCGGCGGCGATGCCGTGCAGCTTCACGACGCCGAAGTCGAGCACCTTCGCGCTCTCGTAGAACGCGCCCGGCTTGCCCGCGCGCGCGAGCATGATGTTGTCGGGCTTGAGATCGCGGTGGATGATGCCCGCGCGATGCGCGTGCGCGAGCGCGTCGAGGATCTGGCGCGCGAGCACGAGCGCGCGCCGCGGCGCCATCGGGCCGTGATCGTAGAGCTCGTCGCCGAGCGTCACGCCGTCGAGGAGCTCCATCACGAGCGCGACGGTGCCGTCGATCAGGCGATCGAGCGCGAGCACGTCGACGACGTGCGGGTGCTGGAGGAACGACGCGGCCTTCGCCTCGCGCTCGAGACGCCGCGCGAACGCGTCGTCGCCGGCGAGCTCGGCGAGCGTGGTCTTGATCGCGACCGGCCGACCGCTCGCGACGTCGACGCCGCGCCACACGGTCGCCATGCCGCCGCGTCCGAGCGGCGCGTCGGCGCGGTAGCGATCCGCGACGAGCATCCCGGCGGCGAGCGGCATCAGTGCCCGCGACGCTTCGGCCCGTGGCCCGGCGGCGGCGGCGCGCCGCTGCCCGGAGTCGGCGGCGGCGCGGGCACGCCCATCTCCGCGGGCAGGCCCGGATCGATCAACGCCGCGATGCGCCCGACCTCGGCGGGCGGCGCGCCCGCGTCCTTCGCTTGCTGCAGGGCCGCCTTCGCGTCGGCCTTGTCCTGCTCGGTCGTGTCCTTCTTCGTCTGCGGATCGGTGTGCGTGCGGGTCGCGAGCGCCTCGGCGAGCACGAGCAGCGAGTCGGTCGTGATCGCGTCCTTCTCGTTCATCACGCGCGACAGGTTGTCGAGCGCCTCGTCGGGCTTGCCGGCGCGCAGGTACAGCTTCGCGTTGAGCGCGAGCGCGGGCAGATAGCCGGGGTTCGCGGTCGCGGCGGCGTCGAGGTGCTTGGCCGCGTACTCGAGATCGGGCGGATCGGCGGCGAGCGCGAGCTGGGCGAGCGCGGTGTGCGTGCGATACGAGACCGGGTTCGGCTGCTCGTCGGTGATGTCGGCGAGCGCCTGCTCGAGGCGCTCCTTGGCGTCCTTCGCGTTGCCCGCGGCGAGCAGCGCGACGCCCTGCGCGTGGCGGCCGAGGCGCGTCTTCTTGCGCGCGAGCCCGTCGAGCGCGGCGAGCGCGGCGTCGCGATCCTTGCCGGTGCCGGCGAGCGCGTGCGCTTCTTGATCGAGGATCTCGACCTCGACGGTGCCGGCCGCGGCCTTGGCGGCGGCGTCGAGATCGGCGAGCGCGTCCTTCGGCTTGCCGAGATCGATCAGCGCCTGGCCGCGGAGCAGCTGCGCGCGCAGCGTGTCGCCCTTCGCGACGTCGAGCGCGCGCGCCGGCAACCCCGACGCGAGGAGCAGCGACGCGTCGGCGAGCGCGACCTCCGGATCGGTCTCCGGCTTGACGTCGGGCTTGGGCGGGAACCACGTCACCGCGGCGCGCGCCTTGGCGGCGCCCGCGAGATCGCCGGCGATCGCGTGCGCGAGCGCGAGCCGCGCGAGGAACCGCGGCTCGGTGATGCCGGCGCTGCTCGCGCGATCGAGCTCTTCCTTCGCGGGCACGTAGTACTCGAGCGTGTAGTTGGCGAGCGCGAGCCACAGGTGTCGATACGCGGCGAGCCGCGCGCCGGTCTCCTTCTCGAGCGGCACGCTGAGATCGCTGATCGCCTTCGACGCCGCGGCCGACGAGTCGGTCTGCGCGAGCGCCTTGCCCATCAGCGCGAGCGGATGATCCTTCGCGATCGCGAGCGCCTCGTCGTAGAGCGCGAGGCCGTCGGTGATCGAGCCGTCGTCGACGAGCAGATCGGCCTCGTCGACCATCGCCGGGATCAAGCGCTCGGCCTCGCCCTTCGCGCCGGCGGCGGCGCGGAAGCCGCTGAGCGCCTTCGAGCGCTGGCCCTGCGCGAGATCGACGCGCGCGAGCAGCCAGCGCGCCCAGCGATCGCCGTCGTGGCCGTTGCCGAGCCAGGTCTCGAGATCCTTGCGCGTGCGGACCAGCGTCTCGGCCGGGTTCGCGTCCTGGCCGAGGTTCGACAGCGCGAGCGCGGCGCGCGCGATCACGAGCTCGCGATAGCCCTCTTGCTCGGGCTTGGTGATGTCCTGCGCGGCGGCGTTGATCGCCTTGGTGATCGCGGCGACGTCGGGGAGCGCGGGCGCGTACAACAGATGCTGCAGCGACGCGGTCTGCGCGACCTCGGCGAACGTGAGCGTCGACGACGGATCGAGCTCGAGCGCCTTGCCGAGCTCGGTCATCGACTTCTCGAGGCCCTCCGCCGACGCGGTGCCGATCGAGTCGTTCGAGGTCTTGCGATGGAGCGCGAGCTCCTCGGCCTTCTTCTGCTCGCTCCAGTAGTACCAGGTGACGCCGGCGCCGGTGCCGAGCACGAGCAGCGCGAACAAGAAGATGAACGCGCGCTTCGACGATCTGCCCCAGCGCTTGCCCGGGTTGATGTCGTAGTCCATGTCCGGAACCCGGACACCCGGCACGTCGAGGAGGCCGCCGGTGAGCAGATCGTTCAGGTACTGCTCGCCGACCGCGGCCGATTGGCGCAGCGACGCCGCGGCGGCGTTGACCGGCTTCGCCGCGGGGATCACGCGCGGCCGGACTCCGCCGGCCGGCGCGGGAGATCCGCTCGCGACCGGCCGCGAGTCACCGCTCGGCTCGAGCGGCAGGCGGGGCTTCGCGCCGCGGCCGGCGGTCGCTTCGTCGTCGTCGTAGAAGCTGCGCGGCGGCGAGACCTCGGTCGGGTCGCCGCGCACGACGGTCGCCTGCCCCGTCGAGTCGCCGATCGAGAGCGCGGCGGCGGCGCGCGGCGGCGCGACCGAAGTCGGACCGTCGTCGTACACGGGCGGCGCTTTCGGCGCAGCCGGCGGCGGACGTGTCGGTCCCTTCGATCGCGGCAGCGCGGGCGCCGACGGCATCGCTTTTCGAGCGAGCTCGGCCGCGCGCGGCTCGACCTTGGTCGGCGCGCCTTCTCCCGGCGCGCCGAAGCCGCCGCCGCGCTTCGCCGAGATCGGCGACGGGATCGGCGCGGGCGGATCCAGCGGCTGGCCCGCGCGCGCGCGCTTGAGCAGCGCGAGCACCGCGGGGCTCGACGGATCGAGGTTCTGCGCGTGCTGGAGCACGGGGATCGCGCGCTCGTAGTCGCTGCGCCGCAGCAAGACCTCGCCGAGCAACGAGAAGCCGAGCTTGTGCGCGCGGTCGACCTTCACGACCTTGAGCAGCTCGGCCTGCGCTTCCTTCCATTGATGGAGCTGCGCGTGCGCGCGCGCGATCATCACGCGGCCCTCGAGGTTGTCCGGTGCGGCGGACAATCCGGCGAGGCCGACCTCGACCGCGTCGCGCGGACGCCCGAGCGCCAGGTACGCGTCGCCGAGATCGACGAACGCGGGCGATCCGGGATCGCGACGGGTGAGGCCGATCAGCTCCTCGATCTCTTCCTCGCTCGGGCGGCGGTCGTCGGCCATACGGCCCGGTCAGGGTAAACCGGAAGCACGCACGGCGGCAAACGCGGCGGCCTTCAGCAACGGGAGATCAGATACACGATGAGCAGGATCGGCAGGGGCACGCCGAGGAGCCACGCGATCGCGTAGCCGACCTTGCCACCTTCCGGTGTACGCACGGTCGGCTGGTAGTCGGGGGCCTCGACGATCTCGATGATGTCGTCGTCTTCGAGCTGCGTGGTTTGTTGCTCCAGCATGCCGCGATGTAGTGCAGCGCGCATGCCACGCAAAAACCGCGTTTCTCGTCGGAGAAATGAGACGCAGGCGCACGACTGACGCGCCCGCGCGCGGGCTCAGCACTTCCCTTTGTGCGCGTAGCGACGGCCCGGGCACGTGCCCGAGGTCATGAAGGTCTGGTTGTCGCAGCCGCAGAACGGCCGGCGATCGCGCGTACATTTCTTGGCGACGTCGGCGCATCGACCCGGCGCGTCGGCGCCGCAGCCCTCGCCTTCGCACAGGCCGGAGTCGCAGTCGTCGCCGGCGAGGCACGCCTCGCCCGCGTGCTTCTTCTGATTCGCGGGCGGCGGCGGCGGGCCCTGGTTCGTCGGCGTGCACGCGCCGCGGTGCGCGAAGCGGCGGCCCGGGCACGAGCTCGACGACTGGAACGTCTGACCGTCGCAACCGCACATGTCGATCAGATCCATCGTGCACATGCGGCGCTTGTCGGCGCAGCGGCCGGGCGCGTCGCAGCCTTCTCCTTCGCAGATGCCCGAGTCGCAATCGGCGGCGGTCGTGCAGCTCGCGCCCGGCGCGCGCGCGGCGGGCGCGGCGTCGATCGTCGGCGCTTGCACGATCGGCGTGACCGCGCCTCCGTCGGGCGGCGAGTAGACCGGGTTCGGCGGCGACGGCGGCGGCGCCGGAGGCTCGTTCGGTGGACACGCGGCGAGCCCGAACGACAGAGTCGCGGCGAACACAACGAAGGCCAGTCGCATGACGGGACTGTAGTACGGTCCTCTCGTGGGCAACACGTTCGGGCACCTCTTCCGCGTGACGACGTTCGGCGAGTCGCACGGGCCCGGCGTCGGCGTGGTCGTCGACGGCTGTCCGCCGCGCGTCGCGATCGCGGACGAAGACATCCAGCGCGAGCTCGACAGGCGGCGGCCGGGTCAGAGCCACATCGTCAGCCAGCGCAAAGAAGAAGATCGCGTCGAGATCCTGTCGGGCGTGCTCGACGGGCAGACGCTCGGCACGCCGATCGCGATGCTCGTGCGCAACACCGACGCGCGCAGCAAGGACTATGGCGAGATCGCGCGCGCGTATCGGCCGTCGCACGCGGACTACACGTACGACGCGAAGTTCGGCATCCGCGCGATCGCCGGCGGCGGTCGCGCGAGCGCGCGCGAGACGATCGGGCGCGTCGCGGCGGGGGCGATCGCGCGCGCGGTGCTCGGGCCGGTCGAGATCGTCGCGTGGGTCGAGCAGGTCGGCGAGCTCGAGGCCGCGGTCGATCTCGACACCGTGAAGGTGAGCGACGTGGAGAAGAACATCGTCCGGTGTCCGGACGAAGCGGCGGCGCAGCGGATGCTCGAGCGCATCGAGGCCGCGCGCAAGGACGGCGACTCGCTCGGCGGCGTCGTGCGCTGCGTCGCGCGCGGCGTGCCGCCCGGCCTGGGCGCGCCCGTGTTCGACAAGCTCGACGCCGATCTCGCCAAGGCGATGCTCTCGATCCCCGCGGTGAAGGGCTTCGAGATCGGCTCGGGCTTCGCGGGCACGCGCATGACCGGCTCGCAGCACAACGATCCGTTCGTCCGAAAAGCGGACGGTACGATCGGCACGCGCACGAACTACAGCGGCGGCGTGCAGGGCGGGATCTCGAACGGCGCGGCGATCACGATGCGCGTCGCGTTCAAGCCGACCGCGACGATCATGCGGCCGCAGGACACCGTCGACCCCGACGGGAATCCGACCGTCCTCGAGCCGAAGGGCCGTCACGATCCGTGCGTGCTGCCGCGCGCGGTGCCGATCGTCGAGGCGATGTGCGCGCTGGTGCTCGCGGATCATCTGTTGCGGCAGCAGGCGATCGCGGATTGAAGATCGTCGTCCGTCTTCCGTCGTCCGTCTTCCGTGTCAGACCGTGCGACTAGCGTCGCTGCGTGTCCAGCCTGCGCGCGCTGATCGCGGACCTGATCGAGGAGGATCCGCGTCCGACGGTCGGCGAGGCGTTGGCGATCTGTCCCACGGGTGGAGTGGTCGCCGCGCGCGAGCTCGGCGGCGAGGAGGTCGCGGTCGTGCGTCTCCACGACGGGCGCGCGTTCGTGGTTGCCGATATCTGCCCGCACGACGGTGGGACGCTGTCGGACGGGTTCGTCGACGGCGACCGCCTGGTGTGCGCGCGCCACGGCTGGGAAGTCGACCCGTGCACGGGTACTTGCGGGCGCGCCAAGGTCGCGACCCGCGGCCTTTCTTGACCGGTTGCCCCCCAACCGATAGCGTGCGCAGGTAGGTGGCTTGCGTCCTGGTGCATATCGAGGCGGACGGGGAGCGTCCATCGGCGGCGGCCCTGTCCGCGCTCGGAGACGCGCGCAGGATCGCGTCGTCGTTGGGCGCGGTCGTGTACGCGGTCGTGATCGTGCCCGGCTTCGATCAAGGACGCCGCTCGTACTCGCGCTTGCCGACGATCCCGCCGGTGATCGGCGGCGGCTCGACGCCGAAGCCGAGCCGCGCGCCGTCGGCGACCATCGCGCCCTCTTCTCCCTCGTCGCCCGATGACACCGCCGACGGCAACCCCGACGTCCCCGACGAGCTGATCGAGGAGCTCGGCAAGGGCGGCGCCGACAAGGTCGTCTTGGTCGCCGCGCCGATCGCGCTCGACGAGCCGCCGGTGTGGGCGACGATCGGCGCCGCGCTCGCGGGCGCGTGCGAAGAGCTGCGGCCCGCGCTGGTCGTGTTCGCCGCGACCGCGGTCGGCGCCGACATCGCGCCGCGGCTCGCCGCGCGCCTCGGCGCCGCGTTCGCCGCGCACTGCGTGGTCGAGACCGGGCCGCGCGGCGAGGTCGTCTTCTCGCGCAAGGTCTACGGCGGCGGCTTCCGCCGGCGGCTCGCGCTCGACGATCTCGATCGCGCCGCGGTGGTGACGGTGCCGCCCGGGCACGCGCCGGCGCGCGGCGGCAGCGACGCCGAGATCCTGATGTTCGAGCTCGGCGCGAAGCGCGACGCGCGCGTCGAGCGCGTCGGCGGCGACGAGCGCGATCCGACCGCCGACGGCCTCGCGCTCGAGCAAGCGCGCGTGATCGTCACCGGCGGCGCGGGCGTCGCGGCGTCGGCGTGGCCGCTGCTCGAGAAGCTGGCGGCGGCGCTCGGCGGCGAGGTCGGCGCGACCCGCGCGGCGTGCGAGCGCGGCCTGGCGCCGGCGGCGCGAGAGATCGGGCTCGGCGCGCGCTACGTCGCGCCGGTCTTGTACGTCGTGTGCGGCGCGTCGGGCAGCGCGGGCCACCTCGGCGCGGTCTCGCCCGACGCGGAGATCGTCGCGATCGATCGCGATCCGGAGGCGCCGATCTTCCGCGCCGCGAGCTACGGCTTGATCGGATCGATCGAGGACGTCGTGCCGAAGCTCCTCGCCGAATTGGGGGCCTCTTGATCGCGATCCTCCTGCGACGCCTGCAGAGCCGGCCGAGCGCGAGCGCCGACGACCAGGTGCTCGGACGCTGCGAGCGCGGCGCGTTGACCGCGGCGCTCGCCCTCGGCTCCGCGATGAACAAGCAGACGATCGCGATCGCGGTCGGGCCCGCGCGTCGCGAGGATCGCGTGCTCGCGATGGCGCTGCGCGGCGGCGCGAGCCGCGCGGTCCGAGTTTCGGACGAAGGCCTCGAGGATCTCGACTACCTCGGGCTCGCGCAGGTGCTGGCTGCGACGATCAAGTGGGTCGGCGCGTCGATCGTCCTGTGCGGCGATCGCTCCGAGGAAGAAGGCACCGGCGCGGTCGGCCCCGCGGTCGCCGAGCTGATCGGCGCGGCGCACCTCACGTCGATCGCTTCGATCAAGAGCGAGTCGAACGGCGCGCGCACGATGCTGCTGGTCGAGCGCGTCGCCGGCGGCACGCGCGAGCGCTTCCGGATCGAGGCGCCGGTCGTCTTGTGCATGCGGCCGCCGCTGGTGCGCCCGCGCACCGGCACCGGCGACACGACCGAGGAGCTCACGCGCACGCCGCGCAACGCGCCCAGCTCGATCGAAGAGCTCGATCTCGGACGCCTCGGGCTCGAAGCGCGCGCGATCGGACACCGGCGCGGCACCGCGGGACGCTTGCGTCCGGTGCGCGGACCGCGGCGCGCGGCGGTCGCGTCGAGCGCGGCGGATCTGATCCGGCGCCTGCGCGCCGATCACCTCGTCCCGCCGGCGCGCGTGGACGAGGAAGCGTCGTGAAGGCCGCGCGCTCCGCGATCACCGACACCGGCGCCATCATCGCGCTCGGTGGCCCCGGGCTCGCGGCCGAGGTCGGCGCGGTGCTCGCCGCGCGCGGGCTCGCGGCGCAGCCGATGGGCGACGACGCGTCCGCGCTCGCCGGCCAGGTCGCGCGCGGCGCGGTGGTCGGCTGGGCCGCCGACGAGCCGATCGGCGCGGCGGCCGCGGCGGCGCTCGCGAGCGGATGCGAGGCCGGCGCGCGCGCGGGGCGTCCCGTGGTCGTCCTCGCGCCACCCGTGCGCGGAGGACGGTCCGCGATCGAGCGCGCGGCCGCGCTCGCGTATCTGCTCGCCGCCGGCGCGATCGTCGTCGACGATCCCGACGTCTGGCTCGAGGCGCTGGTCTTGGTCGCGGCGATCGGCGTGCCCGCGGGTCCGCGCGCCGCGGTGATCGCGCCGCCCGGCAGCTGGATCGATCGCGCCGCGCGCGCGCTCGGAGCCGAGGCGGAGGCGCGCGGCGGCCGCGGCCCCGCGATCACCGACGCCGCCGCGGATCTCGATCCGACCGACGCCGCGCTCGTCGATCGCGCGATCGATCTGCCCGCGCAGCCGCGATCGCGCGCGCTGATCGTGCCGGTGGTCGCGCGCGCCGAGCTCCTGCGCGACGCCACCGAGCCCGCGCTGATCGGCGTGCGCGCCGCGCTCGCCGCGGTGATCGCGTGCGGGCGCGCGAGCGAGCGCGCCGCCGCCGGCCTCGGCCCGGCGCCGGCGTCCGCGCGCGACTCGCTCGAGATCGACGACGCGCGCGCGCAGCGCCAGCTCGACAAGGTCTCGCTCGACGACGCGCGCGTCGGCGATCACGAGGCGAAGGTCCTGCTCGCGGCGTACGGCGTGCCGATCACGCGGCAGGCGGTCGCGACCACGCCGTCGGCGGCGATCCGGATCGCGAAGAAGGCCGGCTATCCGGTCGAGCTGAAGCCGTGGGGCGCCGACGTCGCGACCGAGCGGGCCGGTTGTCCCGTCGAGAAGAACATCACGACCGCGGCCGAGGTGCGCCGCGCGTTCCTCGCCGTGCTCGGCGCCGCCGGCATGCCGGTCGCGGAGAGCGAGGGCGCCGCGGTGATCGTGCGCGAGGCGCCGCCGTCGGGGCGTGAGGTCACCGCGACGTTCGAGTCGGTCGGCGCGCTCGGCTGGACGTGCGTCGTCGAGGTCGCGGGCGCGCCGCCGATCGCGGCCCCTGCCCCGCTGCGCGTCGCCGACGCCGAGCGTCTCGCGGCGGCGGTCGCGTCGACGCGCGCCGGTGAAGCCGAGCCCGATCGCACCGGCCTCGCCAACGTCTTGCGCCGCGCCTCGCACCTCGCGGCCGATCACGCCGAGCGCATCGCGAAGCTCGAGCTCGGCCGCATCGTGATCGGCGCGCGCGGCGCGCGCACGCTGGTCGTCGACGCATCGATCGATCTGCGCTGAGCTGATCGACCTCCGTCCTCCGGCTTCCGTCTGCCGGTTCCGGATCCGGATCCGATCCGGACGACGGAAGTCGGACGACGGAAGTCGATCACTCGCTGCCGAGGGACTTCACCATCGCCGACAACGCATCCGGCCGATTCAACGACGGATCCTCGATCACGCGCTCGAACAGCGACGCGAGGATCTCGCCGACCTTCCGCGAAGGCCCGATCCCCAAGAGCGCCATGACGTCGCCGCCGCCGATCGCGAGATCGCCCGGCGCGAGCGGCTCCTTCGCCTCGAGCGACGCGCGCGCGCGGCCGGCGAGGCCGTGGGCGTCTTGCGCGTCCCACAGCGCGATCGCGTCCGATGCGCGCGCGCGGCCGACCCCGGCGAGGATGCGGCGCACGCCCGCGTGCGTCCACGCGCTGCGCGCCGGCGCCGCCCACACGCGCGACGACCGCACGATCCGCTCGCGATCCTCGTTCGAGAACTTCAAGCGCTTCATCGCGGCGTCCACCGCGCGCGCGAGCGCCGCGTCGCCCGCGGCCGCGGCCGCTTCGTCGGCGCCGCACATCGCGCGCGGATCGCCGAGCGCGGTCCACAAGGCGGCGACCCGCAGGATCGGATCGCTCACCGCATCGACCAGCGTGAAGGACCGCAGCGCCGGCGCGAGCTCGGGCGCGATCGTCGCGATCACGCCGGTGCGCTGCGCGATCGCGAGCCCGATCGACGGCGCGGGCGCGCGCATGAGCTTCACGAGCTCGTCGTGCACGCGCTCCATCGACACCTTCGCCAGCGAAGAGAGCGCCGAGGGGATCGCCGCCTCGGTCGCCGGGTCGAGCGCGAAGCCGAGCACCGCCGCGAACCGCACCGCGCGCATCACGCGCAGGCCGTCTTCGGTGAAGCGAAGGGCGGGATCGCCGACCGCCCGCACGATGCGCGCCGCGAGATCCGCCGCGCCGCCGAACGGGTCGTGCACGCGATCCGCGATCGGATCGTAGGCGATCGCGTTGATCACGAAGTCGCGCCGCGCGAGATCCTCGTCGAGCGGCACGCCGAACGTGACGCTGTCGGGCCGCCGCGCGTCGGAGTACGCGCCCTCGCCGCGGAAGGTCGTGACCTCCACGCCCTGCCGCGACGCGCCCCGCCCCACCATCACCGTCACGGTGCCGTGCTGCAGCCCGGTCGGGATCGTGCGCTTGAACAGCGCGATCACCTGCTCCGGCCGCGCCGACGTCGCGACGTCCCAGTCGCCGGGCACGCGCCCGAGCAGCGCGTCGCGCACGGCCCCGCCGACGGTCAGCGCCTCGAAGCCGGCGCCCTGCAGCACGCGACACACCTCGCGGACTTCGTCCGGAACCGACAGCGGAGCCGAGAGGGACATGCTCAATCCGTCGCGGCGGCGCCGCGCAGGCGCGCGTAGATCTCGTCGGCCTTGGTGCGCAGGCGATCGGCCTCCGCGGTCGCGCCCGCGGCCTTGCGGAAGCGCGCGAACGCGCGCAGCGTGCGCGCGAGCTCGAGCTCGTTCTTCATCGCGCCGAGGATGTCGACCGAGCGACGGAAGTGATCCTCGGCGCCCTGCGCGTCGCCCCGCGCCGCCGCGACGTCGCCCATCACGCGATGCCCGCAGCCGACGTGCACGCGCGAGCCGACGCTCTCGCTGATCGCGACCGCCTGGTGCGCGTCTTCCGCCGCCGCCGCGAGATCGCCGAGCGCGAGCTGCACCTCGGCCAAGCGGCGATGCGCCTCGCTGAGCGCGACCTTGTCGCCGGTGCCACGCGCGAGATCGCGCGCCTGCGTCAGATCCGTGACCGCCTCGCGGCCGCGGCCGAGCGCCGCGCGGCACTCGCCCATGCGCGACAAGACCTCGGACATCGCCGCCTTGTCGCCGATCTCGCTCGCCATCTGGCGCGCCTCGCCGAGCAGCTCGAGCGCGAGCTGGTGATTGCCGTCCTCCGAGTGCACGCCGCCGAGGTCGCACAAGGACTGCACGACGCCCGACAGATCGCCGATGTCGCGGCGGAGATCGAGCGCCTCGCGGAACTGCGCGATCGCCGCCTTGAAGTTGCCGCTGTCGTGGTGCACGCGGCCGATGTTCGCGAGCGACAGCGCGATCGATCGACGATCGCCGAGCGCGCGGCGGATCGTCAGCGCCTGCCGGTGGAAGTCGAGCGCCTGGCTGTACGCGCCGCGCAGCCAGTGCACCTTGCCCATGTCGTCGAGCGTCGACGCGATGCCGCGATCGTCGGCGGCGCGCCCGAACAGCTCGTTCGCGCGGCGCAGGTGCTCCATCGCGCTGTCGTAGCGTCCTTGCCGACGGTGCACGCGCGCCAAGCGGCTGTGCGCGGCGCCCGCCTTCGCGGGATTGTCGTACCGCCACGCGACGTGGAGCATCTGCGCGAAGCGGGTCAGCGCGTCGTCGGAGCGTCCGCCGAGATCGAGCACGTCGCCGAGGTTGTGCAGCGCTTCCATGCGCGCGGGCGCCTCGTCGTCGTCGAGGATCGCGAGCCCCTTCTCGTACAGCGCGCGCGCTTCCTCGTGCGCGTAGCGCGCGCGCGCGCGATCGCCGCCGGCCAGGTAGCAGCGCGCCGCGCGGCGGCGATCACCGCCGCGCTCGTACAAGCCCGCGAGCGCCTCGAGCTGCTCTTCCGATCGCCCCGTGATGCGCGCGTCGAGCCACTGCGCGGCGGCGAGGTGATAGCGCGCCTTGCGGCCCGGCTCGGTCGACTTCACGACCAGCTCGCGCTCGAGGTTGTGCTTGAAGACGATCTCGATGTCGCCGGGCAAGGTCGAGTCGGCGGTCTCGAGGGGCAAGAGATAGTCGCGCTCGGCGAGCGCGTAGACGAGATCGGCC
>DATJIA010000128.1:0-10694 GCA_035493675.1 Kofleriaceae bacterium
GTGACCGGGATGTCCTTGGTCTCCGCTTTGTCCTGCGAAGGATCCAGGCGCGAGATCTCGCGGTCGGGACAGCCGGCGAGCGCCACGACGAGGGCGAGCATGAACAGACGCATGACGCCTAGCTCAGCAAGATCGTGGCCAACGCTAGACCCGCGCGAACACAGGTTCGGTCCCGGGGATGTCGCGCCGAAAACGCGACCGGCGCCCCCACGTGGCAGGCGCCGGCAACGTGACGGATGGCCGTATCAGATTATTGAACGACGCACTGGGCCTTGATGTGCGTGTTGAGCGGGGCCGGGTTGTTGCCGTAGTCCGTGACGAGCTTGAGCATCGACGGCGTCGACGCGCACTGCATCGCATCGGTCTGGAACGTCCAGCACGGCGTGTTCGAGTGGCTGCCGTCGCACTCGGGGAGGATCTTCTCCGTCTCCATCGCGGTGCCGGGGTCGGTGACCTGCGAGACGACGCAGTCGGGCTGCACGCCGGGCGTGTTCAGATCGATGTCCTTCAGCGTGCCCTCGATGCACGGGTCGCCGATGACCTCCTTGATCAGCTGCGCGATGTTGATCAGCGCGTCCGAGAAGTCGGTGTTGCAGATCGTCGAGAACGAGTTGCGATCGGGGAACGCGCCGGTGAACGTCTGCACGCGGAGGGTCGGCACCGCGAAGCCCGTCGACGACTGGCACGACGCCTGGAGCGCGGGCTCGGTCGGCTTCTGCTCGTAGGTGTTGTCGCCGATGACCCACGGCTCCTTCGGCGCGCCGATGTCGGCGACGACGATCGACTTCGGATCGGACTTGAGCCCCTTCACGAAGTCGATGTAGCGCTGGACCGGGAAGATGTACTGCGAGTCCTCGCGCGGCTTGCAGTTCGCGCGCACACCCTTGACCTGCATGTGCAGTGGATCCGTATCGCCATCGCACGTGACGCCGTACTCGGCGCAGCGGAAGTTGATCGGGCCCTTCGCGGTGTCCGACGGCGAGAACACCGACGGATCCTTCGCGGAGCAGTCGTCCTCGTCGCCGATGATCACGATGCCGAGATACGCGTCCTTGCGAATGAAGCCCGCATTGAACGCGTTCGCCGGATCGAGCGCGGTGCGCATCGACTCGAGGTGCGCCTCGAGACCGCAGCCGTCGGTGCCGAGCTGCGCCATGCACGAGAACAAGGTGCCGAGGTCACCGGTGTAGTTCGTCGTGCGGCCGTTCGCGCCGTCGGAGACGTCGGAGATGAACTTCGCGTTCGGATCGAGGCCCGAGCAGTGTGTGCCGCCGGGACCTTGGAGCAAGTGACCCGCGTCGCCGGGCGGCGTGCAGTTGTTGATGCCGTTGTTGCCCGCGCCCATGTTCGACGACACGACGCCCATGTGCACGTCCGGCAGACCGCCTTGGACCTGCTGGAGCACCTGCACGAACTTCGGGAAGTTCGCGGCGAGGCCGGTCTGCTCTTCCTTCATCGACCCCGAGTTGTCGATCACGAACAACAGATCGAGGTTGCGGTTGAGCTGGAGCGGGATGTCCTTGACCTCGGCTTTGTCCTGGTTCGGGACGACTTCCGAGATGCCGCGATCCGGGCAGCCGGCGAGGAGGCTCGTGACGAGCACACCGGCTCCGAAGGAGCACAAGAGACGACGGTCGAAGATCATAGGACGGCCTCCGTTGAGTACAGGCACGCTAGAGCAAGGTGCTCGCCAGGCAGAGTAAAGAACGATTCCGGCTGCTTACATCCGCTGAAAGGGCCGGATCCGGACAACCATGTTGGCGGCTGCCAACTTCGTTGCCATGAGCCAATCCCTCCAAGCTCGCCGCGGATACTAGATCACGGAGGATTTCTGCTGCAATAGCGCGGGTCACTCGTCGGCGGGCGCGTTCGATCGCGCGTGTTATCCTCGACGGGCATTGACGGTGGCAGCCTCGAGCTCTGGGGCGCCCGCGGAGGGTGCTGCACGAGCGATCCAGCGCGTCTTACTCGTCGATCCTGACGATCGTTCGCGCCGGACGCTGCACCTGCTTTTGGATCGACGCGGGCTCGTCGTCTCGGCGGTCGCGACCGCCGACGCGGCGCGGCGGTGGCTCGGCGAGGCGGACTGCGATGTGATCGTGGTCGACGCCGGTCTCGCGACGAACCTGATCGAGCGGCCGGGCCCGCCGGTGATCGCGGTGGTCGGCGCCGGCGACGTCGATGGCGTGTCGCGCGCGCTCGAGGCGGGCGCGGCCGATTGCTTGATCGGCGCGCCCGACGACGCGGATCTCGCGCTCGCGCTCCATCGGGTCGCGCGCGCGCCGGTCGCGGGCGCGGCGGTCGCGGACGATCACGACGCGCTCGCGCGCCTGGTCGGATCGAGCGCGGCGATGCGCGCGTTGCGCGGGACGCTCGGCCGGGTCGCGCCGCATCGCTCGACCGTGCTGATCACCGGCGAGAGCGGCACCGGCAAGGAGCTGGTCGCGCGCGCGATCCACGAGCTGTCGCCGCGCGCGTCGAAGCGCTTCGTCGCGGTGAACTGCGCGGCGATCCCGGGACCGCTGCTCGAGAGCGAGCTGTTCGGGCACACGCGCGGCGCGTTCACCGATGCGGTGCGCGACAAGCCCGGCCTGTTCGAGGACGCCGACGGCGGCACCCTGTTCCTCGACGAGGTCGGCGAGCTGCCGCTCGCGCTGCAGGTGAAGCTCTTGCGCGCGCTGCAGGAGTCGGAGATCCGGCGCGTCGGCGACACGCAATCGATCCACGTCGACGTGCGGTTGATCGCGGCGACCAACCGCGAGCTCGGCGAAGAAGTGAAGAGCGGCCGCTTCCGCGAGGATCTGTTCTATCGCTTGAACGTCTTGCCGGTCGCGATCCCGCCGCTTCGCGAGCGCGCCGACGACATCCCGGATCTCGCGCAGCACTTCGTGCGCCGGCATCGCGAGCGGCACGGCCGCGGCGGCGAGCTCGCGACCGACGCGATCGAGCTGCTCGCGCGGCAGCCGTGGCCGGGCAACGTGCGCGAGCTCGAGAACGCGGTCGAGCGCGTGCTCGTCCTGGCGGAGGCGCCGATCGTCGACGCGCGGTTCGTCGCCGATCACCTGCGGCCCGCGGCCGCGATCGCGGCGACCGAGCTGCCGATCGAGCTGTCGATCAAGAAGGCGACGCGCGCGCTCGAGATCGATCTGATCCGCCGCGCGCTCGAAGCGACGCGCGGCAATCGCACGAGCGCCGCGCGGCTGCTGGAGATCAGCCACCGCGCGCTGCTCTACAAGATCAAAGAGTACGGCCTGTCCTAGACAAGAATTTGCGATCGCAGCTCACCGTGTCCTACCATGTAGGACAAGAGTACACCCAGGTTGAGGGCGGCGCGGACCTTATAGAAGTCGCGGGGTTCCATGGCGAAGAACTGCATCGGTCTCGACATCGGCTCGAGCAGCATCAAGGCGGTCCAGCTCAAGAAGACGCGGACGGGCTACGCCCTGACTGCGTTCGGGATGCAGCCGCTCGTGCCTCAGACGATCGTCGACGGCACGATCATGGACGGCGGCGCGGTCGCGGAGGCGATCCGCGCGCTGTGGTCGCGGCTCAAGCTCCGCCAGAAGGAGGTCGCGATCGCGATCGCGGGGCACTCCGTGATCATCAAGAAGATCGCCGTGCCGGCGATGCGACCGGAGGAGCTCGCGAACCAGATCAAGTTCGAGGCCGAGCACCACATCCCGTTCGCGAAGGACGACGTCGAGCTCGACTACCACGTCGTCAACCCGCAGAACTCGAGCGGGCAGACCGAGCTCTTGCTGGTCGCCGCGAAGAAGGAAGTCGTCGCCGACTACACGCAGGTCGTGCGCGACGCGTCGCTGTCGCCGCAGGTCGTCGACGTCGCCGCGTTCGCCGGGCAGAACGGCTTCGAGATCAACTACACGCTCGACCCGAAGGAGACGGCGGTGATCATCACCGTCGGCGCCGCGATCTCGAACATCAACATCGTGCGCGGCGGCATCTCGCTGTTCACGCGCGACGTGACGATCGGCGGCAACGCGTTCACCGAGGAGATCCAGAAGCAGCTCGGCGTCTCGGCCGACGAAGCCGAGGCGTACAAGGTCGGCGGCCACTACGACGAGAACGGCGTCGTGCCGCAAGAGGTCGAACGGATCATCGAGCAGGTCGCCGAGGTGATGGCGGGTGAGTTCCAGCGCTCGCTCGACTTCTTCCTCGCGACCACCGCGGACACGAACATCACGCGCATCTGTCTCGCCGGCGGCACCGCCAAGGTCGCCGCGCTGATGCGCGCGATCGAGCGCAGGTCGCGCCTCACCGTCGAGATCGTCGACGCGTGGAAGCGCGTCGAGATCGACAGCGCGCTCGATCGCGGCTACCTCGCGGCGCACGGCCCCGAGGCGCTCGTGGGCTTGGGGCTCGCGCTGCGCGCGGCGGGAGACAAGTAGGTGCCGGCATGATCAAGATCAACCTCCTCCCGCAGAAGAAGAAGGCCCGCGAGGCGTCGCCCGGTGAGCGCGACGTCGCGCTCGGGATCCTCGCCGTCGCTGCGGTGTTCGCCGGCGTGTACTTCGGCGTGCACATGAAGAAGGCGAAGAAGCTGAAGGATCTGCAGCACACCAACGGAGAGCTCGAGGCCGACAACCAGTCGAAGCGCGAGCAGGTCGACAAGCAGAAGGACATCGAGCAGATCGTCACCGCCGAGCAGGAGCGCGAGGCGGCGATCGCGAAGCTCGTGAAGGCGAAGGCCGTCCCCGCGCACCTGCTGCAGGAGATCGGCGACATCATGACGCCGGGCCGCCAGCCGACGATGACGAAGGAGATGGCGATCCGCACCTCCGACGGACCGAAGGGCGATCCCAACCGGCGCTTCGCGCTCGACTGGGATCCCAAGCACGTGTGGATCACGAGCTTCGCGGAGACCGGCGGCGTGTTCACGCTGCAGGGCGGCGCCCAGTCGGACGCCGACGTCACCCAGCTCGCGAAGCGCCTGCAGGCGTCGGTCTACTTCCAGAGCGTCACGCCGAAGGGCGCCGAGCGCACGACGGAGCAAAACGGTAATATTTCGTATTACACATTCACCATCACCGGAAAGGTGGTGTACTGATGGCGGCGACGCAGGGAGGCGCGCTCGCGGAGTTCGGCAAGCGACCGCTCGGCTACAAGGTCGGCGTGTTCGCGGGCGTCGCCGCGCTGCTCGGGCTCCTCTACTTCCAGTTCATGTACCGCCCGATGCAGAAGAAGCTGAAGGCGGCGCAGACCCACAACGAGGAGCTGCAACAGGAGTCGAGCGATCTCGAGGATCAGATCGGGAAGATCAACGAGATGCTCAAGAAGCGCGCCGACCTCGACAAGAAGCTCGAGGAGGATCGCAAGGCGCTTCCGACCGAGGCCGAGCTGCCGTCGTTCTTCGACACGCTGAACCGCAAGGTCGGCGACGCGGGCGTCGAGGTGAAGCGGTGGGAGTACAAGAAGGAGATCCCGGTCGAGGACTTCTATCGCGTGCCGGTCGAGATCGAGCTGACCGGGACCTACGAGCAGCTCAAGCGCTTCTTCGCGTCGCTCCTGCCGCACGACGACGGCGGCGCCGGCGCGGATCTCCCGCAAGAGAAGGAGCGCATCATCACGATCGAGAACCTGACGCTGTCGGATCCGATCGCGAAGAACGGCGAGATCGTCCTGACCGCGAAGTTCACCGCGTCGACGTTCCGCCAGGACGCGGCGAAGGAGTCGGCGAAGCCCGCCGGCGCCGCGGCGACGAAACCGGCGACCGCGCCCGCGTCGACGCCGCCCCCGGCGGCGGGATCGGGTTCGGGATCCGCGCCGGGCAAGGGCTCGGGCACGGGCTCGGGCACGGGTTCGAGCAACAAGGGCCTTCCGGCCGAGGTGAAGGACGAGGTCAAGGACGACATGAAGATGTCGAAGGACCGCGCCGGCTCGGCGCATCCCGACGGCAACGCGAAGCTGAAAGGGGGCATGTGATGAGACGCATCCTCCTCGTGTGCGCGCTCGCCGCCGCGTGCGGCGGCAAGGACGAAGAAGCCCCGGCGCAGCAGGCGCCGGTCGCGGGCACCCCCGCGGCGCAGCCCAGCGGCGCCGCGGCGGTGAAGAAGGATCCGCTGCAGATCAACCTCAAGGTCGAGGACGTCGTCCCGCCCGACGAGGTCGCGACGATCCGCCACAAGTTCCGCGAGCGCGACTTCGCGCTCGATCTCACCGGCGACGAGAACCGCGATCCGTTCCAGTCGTTCGTGATCACGCAGCCGGGCGTCGGCATCGCGACCAACCCGACGCAGCCGTCGCAGGCGACGCAGACGTGCACGTCGAAGCAGCTGGTCGCGACCAACTACGCGCTCCGCGATCTGCGGCTCGCCGCGATCATCACGCGCGGCCTGCGCCGCTTCGCGCTGTTCCAGGACACCGCCGACGTCGGGCACCTCGCGACCAAGCTCGACTGCCTCGGCAAGGAGAAGGCGCGCGTGAAGGAGATCGGCGAGCGCACGGTGACGCTCGAGCTCGTGCCCGAGCAGGTCGCGAACCAACCGCCGCGCGCGCCCGAGGAGAAGTCGATCCCGCTCTATCCGACGGAGCTGCCGCTCGGCGCCGTCGACACGTCGGGCGACGACAACGGCGGCAACGCGCCGACCACCAACATCCCGCCCCCGCCGGGCTCGCCGACGGGACCCATGCTCAGGAACGTACCGCCACCGGACAATCGACCGAATCAGCAGTGACCGCGGCGGCACCCGGGCCGCCGTTCGTCGAAAATTTGTGATCGCGAAACAGACCGGGCGACAATTCGGATCGGGCTGACCGCGTGCTCGCGCGGTCGTCGTCGTCGGGTGCAAAGACCCGAGACGGCCGTCGTGCGCCCCGAGGAGCCACTATGTCCGTTCGTATACATCTCTGGATCCCGATCTTCGCCGCTGCGGTGCTCGCGTCGCCGAGAGCGCACGCCGACGGGAAGAACCAGATCCGCGCCGTCTCGATCGACGAGCACGACGGAATCTCGTCGGTGCACGTGCGAGGCGCGCAAGCGCCGACCTTCACCGTCTACAAGTTGGACAAGCCGACACGTGTCGTGATCGACATGGCGTCGGCGACGCTCGACGAAGCGGTGCGCGGCCACGACAGCGGCGTCACGTGGACGCCGGGCGCGTGGGCGGTGAGCCAGATGTCGGCGCAGCAGCTCGACGACGGCGGCACGCTCGTGCGCGTCGTGATCACGCTCGCGCGGCCCGGCCGATGGGACGTGCAGCAGAAGGGCGACGAGGTGATCGTCGTCGTGACGCCGCGCGATCCGATGCCGGCCGGAGACGCCGACGCCGCGGCGGCGCGCGCCGACGCGCAGAAGGCGAAGGCGGACGCGGCGAAGATGAAGGCGGACGCGGATCGATCGAAGGCGGACGCGGATCGATCGAAGGCGGACGCGGAGAAGATCAAGGCGGACGCGGCGCGCGCGAAGGCGTCGGCCGACGACGAGCTCGCCCGCGCGAAGGACGCGGCGGCGGCGGCGCAGGCGGACGCGGCGAAGGCGCGCGCGGCGGCGGATCGCGAGGCGGCGCGCGCGAAGGCGGCGCAGGCGGCGGCCGACGCGGCGGCGCGCGACGCGCGATCGCAGCAGGCCGACAAGGCCGCGGCGCAGAAGATGATCGATGACGCGCGGGCGGAAGCGGCGCGTGCACGCGCGTCGGCGCAGGCGGCGCAGGACCAGGCCGTTCGCGCGAAGGCCGCGGCGGATCAAGAGCTCGCGAAGGCGAAGGCGGCCGCGGATGCGGCGACGATCGCGGCGCAGGACGACGCGGCGCGAGCGAAGGCCGACGCGGTCCGCGCGAAGGCCGTCGCCGAGCAGGAGACGGCGCGCGCGAAGGCGGCGCAAGCGGCGGCCGACGCCGCGATCCGCGACGCGAAGCAGCAGCAGGCGGACAAGGCCGCGGCGCAGCAGGCGATCGACGACGCGCGCGCGGAAGCGGCGCGCGCCCGCGAGTCCGCGAAGGCGGCGCGCGAAGAGGCGGCGCGCGCGAAGGCGGAGGCCGATCGCGCGAAGCAGGATGCGAACGCGCGCGCGGCGAGCGCGCAGAAGATGATCGATGACGCGCGCGCCGAGGCGGCGCGTGCGAAGGACGAGGCCGCGCAGGCGCGGGCCGACGCGGATCGACAGGTCACCGACGCGAAGGCGCAGCTCGCGCGCGTCGAGAGCGAGGCGTCGTCGGCGCGCGACGCGGCGGCGAAGGCGCAGGCCGCGGTGAAGGACGCGTCGGCGCGCGAGGCGCAGGCGCGCGACGCGGCGGCGAAGGCGGATCGCGAACGCGCGGCGGCGAACGACGCGGTGCGCGCGGCGCAGGCCGAGCGTGATCGCGCCAAGCACGACGCGCAGCAGGCGCAGGCGACCGATCGCGCGAAGAGCGACGCCGCGGCGAAGGCGGCGGAGGATCGCCTCGCGCGCGCCGAGGCCGCGGCGAAGGACGCGGAGGCGCGGCGCGTCGCGGCCGAAGACGCAGCGAAGGCCGCGAAGCGCGACGCCGAGGTCGCGAAGCACGACGCCGACACGGCGCGCGGCGCGGTCGCCGACGCCGACGACAAGCGCAAGGCGGCGGTCGCCGCGGCAGCCGCGGCGGAGCAGAGCCGCACGCAGGCGGAGCAAGGGCTCGCCGCCGCCCAGCAGGGGCTCGCCACCGCGCAGCACCAACAGCAGCAAGCGGAGGCCGCGCGTGCGGCCGCCGACAAGGCGCGCGTCGCGGCGGAGGCCGCGCGTGCGGCGGCGGAGGATCAGCGCGCGAAGGCGGAGCAGGCGGCGAGCGATGCGCAAGGTCGCGCGGCGCGCGCGGAGCAGGCTCGTCGCGACGAAGAGGCGGCGGCCCGTGCGGCGGCGACCGCGCGCGCCGACGCGGAGCGCAAGCGCGACGACGCGGCGAAGGCGGCGGCGGCGCTCGAGAAGTCGATCGCCGCGGAGAAGGCCGCGGCCACCGACGCGCAGGCGCGCGCCGACGAAGCGATCAAGGCGCGCGCCGCGGCGGACGACGCCGCGCGACGCCGCGCGAGCCAGAAGGACATCGACGCCGCGCGCGCGGCGGCCGACGCGCTCGACGCGCGCCGCGCCGACGCCGACAAGGTGCTCGCGACGAAGCAGGCGGAGGTCGATCGCCGGCAGAAAGAGGTCGCGGATCTCGCGGCGGCGCGCGACAGCGCGACGAGCGAGCTCGCGCGCTTGAAGACGGCGGCGGATCAAGCGCGCACCGCGCGACAAGACGAAGAGAAGCAGCTCGCGGTGCTCGACGCGCGCCGCGCGGAAGCGGAGAAGGAGCTCGCGCGCCTCGAGACGCAGCGCAAGGCGGCGCAGCAGGCGCTCGCCGCCGCGCAGAAGGCCGCGCCTGCGACGCCGGCGCCCGCGCCCGCGCCTGCGCCCGCGCCCGCGCCCACGCCTGCGGCGACCAAGACCTCCGCGCCGAAGACGATCGCGATCACCGACGTCGGCTTCGCGCACGACGACACGTCGAACCAAGTCGTGATCGATCTCGCCGGTGACGCGACCCCCGAGGTCGTCACCACGACCGATCGTCGCGCCGAGCTCGTGATCGACAACGCCGATCTGCCGGTGCGCCTCGAGCGCACGCTCGACACCTCGCGCTTCAGCGGCCCGATCAAGAGCGTCTCGTCGTTCCGCGATCCCAAGCAGCCGGGCCGCGTGCGCGTCGTCGTCGATCTCGCGCAGGCGTCGGCGCCGGTGCTCGCGCACTCGGGCACCACGTGGCGCTGGCAGTTCGCGAGCGCGACGGCGCCGATGCCGACGACGCCGACGCCGGTCGCCAAGGCGACCAAGGCGCCGCGCTCGATCCCGACGCCGGTCGTCGCCGGCTACGGCGCGTCGTCGACGCCGATCACGTCGACCACGGTCGCGCAGGTCGCGCCGCAGCCCAACGGCAAGCGCAAGATCTATCACGGCGCGACGATCGACCTCGACACCAAGGACGCGCCGATCCACGACCTGCTCCGCGCGATCAGCGACGTCGCGCGCGTCAACATCGTCATCCCCGACGACATCAACGCGCGCGTCACCGTGCGCTTGAAGCGCGTGCCGTGGGATCAGGCGCTCGAGGTGATCCTCGCGTCGAAGGGCCTGTGGTACCGCCGCGACGGCAACCTGATCCGCGTCGCGCCGCGCAAGGAGCTCGACGCCGAGGACGAGGCCGAGGCCGCGCGCCGCGCCGCGCTCGCCGGTCAGGAGTCGCCCGACACCGACGTGCTCACGCTCAACTACGCGAGCGCGGCGGAGATCCTGCCGAAGCTGACGCCGATGCTGTCGCCGAAGGGCAAGATGGAGGTCGACGACCGCACCAACTCGCTGATCATCTACGACGTCCGCGGCAATCGCCGGAAGATCCAGCAGCTCGCGCTGCAGCTCGACACCCAGACGCCGCAGTTCTCGATCGAGGCGCGCGTCGTCGAGGCGAGCTCGATCTTCAAGCGCGAGTTCGGCTTCCAGTGGGGCGGCAACGCGACCGCGTCGGCGGCGACCGGCAACGCGACCGGCCTGGTGTTCCCGTCGAGCATCGGCCTCACCGGCGGCGCCGACGACAAGAACACCGTCACCTCGGGCATCGGGGCGCTGCCGTCGGACTTCGCGGTCAACCTGCCCGCCGCCGGCGTCGGCAACGACGAAGGTGGTGCGCTCGGTCTCTCGCTCGGCTCGGTCGGCGGCAACTTCAACATCAACCTCCGCCTGTCCGCGCTCGAGG
>DATJIA010000129.1:0-55105 GCA_035493675.1 Kofleriaceae bacterium
GTACATCGAGGTCTTCTACAACCGGCGACGGCTGCACTCGTCGCTGGGCTATCGTTCACCGGCCGCTTTCGAGGAGGAATTCGAAGCGGCGGCCTAACCGCGTGTCAACGAAACTGCGGGAAGCCCAAAGCGTCCAAGACCACGTCGCCGTCGCCGTCGCCGTCAAAGTAGACGACCACGACCACGACCACGAACCTCGTTTGACGGATCTCCCGAGTCGACGTGAATTGTCGCGGCGGCCGAGCTAGGCTTGCCCCCATGCGACTTTTCTCACTGTGCGCGGCGCTCGCGCTCGCCGTCGCGTGCGGACCGAAACCGACTGCGAAGAAGCCGGATCCCACGCCGCTGCCGCCGGGCAGCGTCCCCATCGCCAAGGGCACCGACCTGCCGAAGATCCCGACGAAGATCGAGATCACGACGCAGGATCCCGCCAGCGGCAACGATCCGTCGGTGCGCTCGCCGCTGCTCGACGTGATGCTGAGCGAGAACCAGCGCTGGATGCGCCAGTTCTCGCAGTCGCCGGAGCCCGCCTACTTCCTCTCGTACACGATCACCGATCAACGATTGGTCACGCTCGAGGCGGAGGGCGGCGCGCTCGTCACCGACAGCGACGACACCGATCGCAACCTCGACGTCGAGCTGCGCGTCGGCTCCCCCGAGCTCGACAACTCGCACCCGATCTCCGACGATCAGAACAACCTCAACGTCCCGCTCGCGCGCCGCGGCGTGATGCCGGTCGGCGATGATCGCATGGCGGTCGCGCGCCACCTGTGGCTCGAGACCGATCGGCGCTATCGCGAGGCGACCACCGCGCTCGCGTACGTGAAGGCGGATCAAGCCACGCTGCAGAAGCGCAAGAGCGCGCCCGACTTCAGCGCCGAGCCGACCGAGATCTACATCGGCAAGCCGGCGAAGCTCGAGTACGACAAGGCCGCGTGGGTCGCGCGCCTCAAGCGCTGCAGCGAGCGCGCGTACCGCGGCGTCGCGACGCGCGGCACCTGCTCGGTCGTGTTCAGCCTGAACACGGTCTACTACGTCAACAGCGAGGGCTCGCAGGTCCAGCAGTCGTGGACCAACGCCCAGCTGTCGGTGTCCGTCGGCGTCAAGGCCGACGACGGCATGAACCTGTCGCGCCTCGAGCAGCGCTTCGGCGTCGCGCCCTCGGATCTGCCCGACGACACCGCGGTCGACGGCATGATCAAGGTCGTCACCGACGATCTCGACGCGCTCCACGACGCGCCGATCGCCGAGCCGTACGTCGGTCCGGCGATCCTCGAGGGCCGCGCCGCCGGCGTCTTCTTCCACGAGGTCTTCGGCCACCGCATCGAGGGCCATCGCCAGAAGGACGAGACCGGCGGCCAGACGTTCTCGTCGTACGTCGGCAAGCAGATCATGCCCGATTGGCTTTCGGTCTACGACGATCCGACGATCGCGACGCTCAACGGCATGCAGATGAACGGCCTGTATCGCTTCGACGACGAAGGCGTGCGTGCGCGCCACGTGCACCTCGTCGACGACGGCAAGCTGGTCGGCTTCGAGATGGGCCGCAACCCGATCGACGGCTTCCCGCACTCGAACGGCCACGGCCGCCGGCAGCCGGGGCTCGAGCCGGTCGCGCGCCAGGGCAACCTGGTCGTCACGTCGTCGCGCACCGTCGAGAAGGACGAGCTGGAGAAGATGTTGATCGACGAGATCAAGAAGCAGGGCCGTCCCTACGGCATGGTCTTCACCGACATCAGCGGCGGCTTCACCAACACCAGCGCGTTCGCGCCGCAGGCGTTCAAGGTCAACCCGGTGATGGCGTATCGCATCTACCCCGACGGCAAGCGCGAGCTCGTGCGCGGCGTCGACATCAGCGGCACGCCGCTGGTCGCGCTGCAGTCGATCCGCGCGGCGTCGCGGCAGATCGAGAGCTTCAACGGCGTGTGCGGTGCGGAGAGCGGTTGGGTGCCGGTCAGCGCGAGCGCGCCGAGCCTCTTGATCGAGAAGCTCGAGACGGAGAAGGCGTTCACGCCGCCCGATCGACCGCCGGTGCTCGCGCCGCCCTCGATCCGGACGGGAGGTGCGCGATGAAGCGCGTCGGGTTGATCTTCCTGTTCCTCGCGGCCAACGTCGCGGCCAAGCCGGCGCAAGCGCCGCCGGCGGCCAGCGCGTCGAAGGCCGTCACCAACGACATCATCGACGCGGTCGCCGAAGAGCTGAACCGCGCGATGACGGATCTCCAGATCCCGGGGACGCCGAAGCCGTATCACATCAGCTACAAGATCACCGAGGTCGAGGTGAACGACGCGGTCGCGTCGCTCGGCTTCACGACGTCGAAGAAGGAGCGCCACTTCGTCAACATCGAGGCGCGCGTCCGCGTCGGGTCGCCCGACTTCGACAACGGCAACTTCGTCGTGCCCGCCGCCGAGTCGATCGACGGCGTCAGCGCGGTCAACCTCCCGCTCGAGGCGACGCCGCGCATGGCGCGCCGCGCGGCGTGGCTCGTCACCGACGCCGCGTACAAGGAGGCGCTGATCCAATTGCGCGCGAAGATCGACGCGCGCAAGGCCGGCGGCATGGGCCGCATCGACGTGCCGAGCTGGACGATGCAGAAGGCGCTCGTCGAGGACAACACCGTCGACGTGCCCGCCAACGAGCGCGCCGACGAGATGGCGACGCGCGCCGAGGCGCTGTCGAAGGTGATGCGCGACTACGACTTCGTGCGCGACTCGCGCGTCAGCTTCACGAGCTTCATCGAGCGCCGCTGGTACGTGACGAGCGAGGGCACCAGCGCGACCGACACGCGCCGCGTCTCCGGCGTCTTGATGGTCGCCTCCGCGCAGGCCGACGACGGCCAGGACATCGCGCAGTACTTCATGCGCTACGGCCACACCGCGAAGGATCTGCCGAACGACGACGAGCTGATCAAAGAGGCGAAGGGCCTCGCCGAGCGCCTCGACGCGGTCCGCAAGGCGCCGGTGATCGACGCGTACTCGGGGCCGGTCCTCTTCGAAGGCGAGGGCGCGGCGGGCATCGTCCGCAACACGCTCGCGCCGCACCTCGGCGGCACGCCGCTGCCCGAGGGCCTGCGCCCGCAAGAGGCGAAGCAGTTCGGCGGCGCGCTGACCAAGAAGATCGGCCTGCGCGTGATGAGCTCGAACCTCTCGATCACCGACGATCCGACGGCGGCCGACGCCGCGGGGCACGCGATGATCGGCGGCTACAAGCTCGACGACGAAGGCACGCCGGCGCAGAAGGTCGACGTGATCAAGGGCGGCTTCTTGAAGGAGCTGCTCACGTCGCGCACGCCGTCGCGCAAGGGCGCGGTCTCGAACGGCCACGCGCGCCGCACCGCCGCCGGCGGCATGTTCCACGGCTCGGCGACCAACATGATCCTGAAGGGCGCCGGCGGGAAGGCGCGCAAGGCGCTCGAGTCGCAGCTGGTCGCCGCGGCGCGCGCGGATGGGTTGGGCTACGGCTTGATCATCCGCGCGTTCGACGACGGCGCGATCACGTCGGCGCCGGAGTCTTCGCGTCGCGAGCTCGTGCAGATGCTCTCGAACGCGGATCTCGAGCTGCCGCCGCCGGTCTCGCTCGCGTACAAGCTCTACCCGAACGGCAAGCTCGAGCTCGTGCGCGGCGTGCAGCTCGACGCGGTGCCGATCCGCGCCTGGAAGGACGTCGTCGGCGTCGGCAACACGCCGTTCGTCTACAACTACCTCGCGCCGAGCGAGAGCTTCATCGAGCAGCGGATCAACGGCGTCGACGAGGGCTTCGTGCCCTCGGGCGGCATCGAGAGCGCGATCGTCACGCCGGATCTGCTCTTCAAGGAGCTCGACGTCGAGCCGAACACGGTCGGCCAGCACCCGCTGCCGATCCTGCCGCCGCCCGCCGCCAAATGACGCCGCGAGAGGGGGCAGGGCCGAGGCCGCAGGCCGAGCCGAGCGCACTGCGCGAAGCGCAGGCGCGACCCTTCGACTCCGCTCAGGACGGGGAAGCACCCCGAGCGGCGTCTGGGATCGACATCGTCAGGATCCACGCGCACGAGCCGCGCAGCCGGGCCAACGGGCCCGGCGAGCGGTTCGTGATCTGGTTCCAGGGCTGCACGCTCGGCTGTCCCGGCTGCTTCAACCCGACGACGCACGCCGCCTCCGGCGGACGTGAGGTCGCGGCGGCGGATCTGATCGCACAGGCGCTCGCCGCGGAGGTCGAGGGCATCACGCTCTCCGGCGGCGAGCCGCTGCAGCAACCGGAGGCGGCGCTCGCGCTCTTGTCGGGCGCGAAGCAGGCCGGGCTGTCGACGCTCGTCTTCAGCGGCTACACGATCGACGAGATCCGCGCGCTGCCGCTCGGCCCGCAGATCCTCGCGCAGCTCGACGTCTTGATCGACGGCCGCTACGTCTCGACCGATCGCCACGCGTCGGGCCTGCGCGGCTCCGCGAACCAGCGCATCCACTGCCTCACGGATCGCTACGCGGTGCACGAGGTCGAACAAACGCCGGTCGCCGAGATCCGCATCGCGCCCGACGGCAGCGCGGTCCTCACCGGCGTCGATCCGCTCAAGCTCAAGCGTCGCTGAGCTGACTCGACGACGTGCAACAACCTGACGCAACGCCGCGCCGCGAGCGCGCGTGATCGCGCGAGTTGCAGCGGCACCCACGTTGCAATCGCGGCCTCCATGGCCATCACGCACCCGATCGCATCTCGCGTGTTGCCGAGCCTCGCCATCGGCGAGAGCGCGGTGATCGCTCCCACGTTCACGCTCAACCGCGTCGGCACGCTGCGCGTCGTCTGCCGCGCCCAGCAGATCCGGCGACAGGACGACGACGCACCGGAGAATCGTCACATCCCACCGCCGCCGCCGCACCCGATCGAGGGTGTCGTCGATCTCCCGTGGTCGCTCGTCGCGCCCGACGGCACCGTCGCGTTCGCGCATCGCGTGCCGACGACGTTCCCCGAAGATCGTCACGTCGCCTGGGCGCACCTCGACGACTTCCGCGACGCGCTCGGCTTCTGTTCGCACGCGTGGTCGATCCGCATCGCGAACCCGTTCCAGCACCTCGACCTGCGCGGCATCCACATCGAGATCACCGTCGACGAGCCCGCGCTGGCATCGCACAGCCCGGGCCCGATCGCCGATCGCGCGATCGATCTCGCGCCCGGCGCGACCACCGACGTCGCGCTGACGATCGACCGCCTCGGCGAGCTCCGCTACCACGTCGATCCGATCGGGCCGTTCGGCCCCAAGGGCCCGCCGACGTTCTCCGCCTCCCTCGTCGATCCGCACGGCGAGGTGGTCGCGACCGGACGCGACGGCAAGAAGGTGATCGATCGCGCGCTCTGGCTCGCCTCGGCCGGGCATCCATGGACGCTGCGCCTCACGCGCACCGATGATCACGGCGACGCCGCGCGCGTGAAGGTCTCGGCGCAGATCTACGAGCAGCGCCGCCTCGCGCTCTCGATCGTGAACGATCGGCTCTCGTCGCTCGGCCTCTCCGATCTCCGGATCGAAGCGGGCTGGCGCACCTTCGGCGGACGCACCGCGAACTTCGTCACGCTCGACGTCGCCTCGACCGACCTCTGGGACACCGTCGATCTCCTCGACGGCTGGCGCCCGCTCGAGCAGTTGGCCGCGACGAGCCTCGCCGCCGGCGGCGTGACGGTCTCCGATCCGCCTCCGAAGATCCTCCCGAACCAGCCGTACTACATCTCGCTCATCTCGATCGACAAGCCCGTCACCGTGCGGCTCCGCGACTTCGTGGTCACGACGATCAAGGCCGAGCTCCGCGCCGGCGCCAACGGCGCGCCGATGTTCGCCGTGCACTTCGGCTTCCGGAAGAGCCCGATCCCGCAGGTCGAGCTGCCGTTCCCGTTCGAGAACCGCTCCGTCTCGGATCTCTCGATCGACCTCGCGCTCGCGCTCACGCTCGACGGCGGTCGCGTGAAGGTCATGCCCACGGTCTCGGCGAGCATGACGACGACCGACGACATCCGCGACGCGATCGTCGGCTCGCTCCAGGATCACGTCGGCGCGCTCGGCCCCGCGCTCACCGACCTGATCGGCGTCGCGATCGCGCGCCTCTTGGGCGCGCCCTACGAGCTGACGAAGCTCGCGGTGGAGGGAAGCGAGCTCGTGGTCGAGCTCGTTCCCGAGAAGCCGATCGCGCCGTCGGCGCCGAACCCCGCGTACCGATCGGGACGTGCCGGCGTCACCGCGCCACCGCCGTTCACCTCGCCGAACATGGACAAGATCGATCACATCGTCGTCCTCATGCAGGAGAACCGATCGTTCGATCACGTGCTCGGCCACGTCAGCCTGGACGACGCCGCGCGCGGCGTCGACGGCCTGACGCCGCAGATCCTCGCCTCGTGGCGCGAGGGGACCCCGGCGCCGCTCGCAGGCACGAAGTTCCAGATCAGTCCGGACCACTCGTACGAGGGCGTCGCGCGCCAGATGGGGTACGACGCCTCGATGCGCGGGTTCATGGCGGACTTCTTGGTCCGCTATCCATGGCTCGTCGAGAACCGCGCCGATCGCCTGCGCGACTTCCCGGATCACCCCGAGTACGCCGACGTGAAGCTCGCCGACGTCATGGGCTATCACCCGCACGGCCAGCTCACGGTCCACGACGCGCTGGTCGACGGCTACGCGATCTGCGATCGCTGGTTCTCCTCGCACCCCGGACCGACGTTCCCGAACCGCTACTTCGAGCTGATGGGGCAGCTCACGAAGGATCGTTGGCGCGAGCCCGAGCGCAACGGACCGCGCGAGTTCTGGATGCAGCGCTCGCGCAACCTGTTCGACCTCCTCACCGAGCAGGGCGTCGACTGGCGCTACTACGAGAGCCCGCCCGACGTGACGATGCTCCGCATGTTCGCGGGCTATGCGCTCGACGACACCCACCTCCGCCCGATGAGCGACTTCCACGCCGCCGCTCGAGCCGGCCGGCTCCCGCAGGTGAGCTTCCTGGATCCGCGGTTCTACGCGTGGCCGACCTCCGACGATCATCCGCCCGCCGACATGCGCAACGGCGAGGCCCTGATCGCGCAGATCTATCTCTCGCTCACGTCGAACAAGGCGGCGTGGGCGAAGACGCTCTTCATCATCACGTACGACGAGCACGGCGGCTTCTACGATCACGTCTCGCCGCCGATCGCGGACATCGTCGGCAGCGGCGCGAATGAACGCCAGGTCCGCTACGGCGTGCGCGTGCCGACCTACCTCGTCTCGCCGTGGGTCGAGGCGAAGGCCGTCGATCACGGCGTCTACTGCCACGCGTCGATCGCGAAGACGATCCTCGGCCGGTTCTGCGGCGCCAACCCGCCGTTCCTCAGCGATCGCGTCCTGTGGGCCAATTCGCTCTGGTCCGCGCTCACGCGCGACACCGCGCGCATCGACGTTCCGATGGTGACAGCGCCCGCAGCGCTCGTCGCCGAGAAGGCGCCGGCGCCGCCACGCGGTCGCGACGACTGGCACGCGGTCATGGGGCGACTCGCGTCGATCCTTCGCGGCTAGGGTCACGTCGCAATCCGTCTCGACAGATCGCCTAGACGATCTGTCGAGGCGGTTCGTCGATCGCGGGCGGTCGGTCGCGCGAGGTCGTGCAGTTGCGCGGGCACGTCGCGTGCAAATCGCGCGCGCATGCAAAAGAAGAAGCTGTCTCTCCGCCGCGAAGTCATCCGCACGCTCACCGATCTTCACCTGCGCGAGGCCGGCGGCGGCATCGCGACGTGGTGCACGTACTGGGACGAGGCGAGCTGCGTGATCACCGTCCTCGATACGTGTCCGATCGAGGGGACGATCAAGAAGAAGTAGTCAGGCCGGCGCTTCCGGGCCGTACGCGACCGCGCGGAACATCTCGCCCCACGGCGCGTGCGCGCGCAATTCGGCGAGCACCGCGTTCAGCCCCCACTGCAGGCGGTTCAAGAACAGCCACTCGGGCGGCATCGCGATCCGCAGGCGGTTCGGGTTGTCGAACATCAGCGGCCCGAAACTGCCGCGCACGTATTCGGGCGTGAAGCGGAAGTCGGGCTCGGTCAGCGGGCGATAGACGTACTGCATCGCGTCCCACTGGGCGTCCCAGTCGAACTTGCGCGCGCGCCCGACGAAGCCGAGCGCCTCGAAGCCGCGCCGGAACCCCGCGCGATCGCCGCCGAGGATCGCGCGCGCGGTCGCCTTCCAGGTCGCGATCATCGCGGGATCGAAGCGGCGCACGCAGCCGAAGTCGAGGAACGTGACGTCGCCGCGGAGGTCGAGCAGGTAGTTGCCCGGGTGCGGATCCGCGTTGTAGATGCAGTGCCGGTACAACGACTCCCAGCAGGTGCGGAAGATGATCGCGCCCGCGCGATCCTTGGCGTCCTGCGGCGCGCGCGCGACGAAGTCGTCGAAGCGCATCGCGCGCGAGCGCGCCGTCGTGAGCACGCGCGCGCGCGATCGCGATCGCACGACCGCGGGCACGTGCGCGCCGTCGATCTTCGCGAGCAGCGCCGCGAACAGCGCTTGGTTGTCCGCTTCTCGGACGTAGTCGCACTCCTCGACGAGGCGCGCGGCCAGCTCTTCGTGGAGCGCGCCGCCGTCGACCGCCGCGCCGAGCGTCGACATGCGGACCAGGAGGCCCACGGTCTTGAGGTCGCCCTTGATCAGGCCCTCGATGCCCGGGTACTGGACCTTGACGGCGACCTCGCCGCCGTCGTCGCGGAGCCGCGCCGCGTGCACCTGCCCGATCGACGCCGCCGCGAACGGCGCGCGCGCGAAGTCGTCGAACAGATCATCCGGCGCCGCGCCGAGCTGCTCTTCGATCACGGCCGCGATCGACTCGAACGCGAGCGGCGGCGACGCCGACTGCAGCTTCGCGAGCACCTTCTGCGCCTCGGGCGGCAACCCGCTCGGCATGTAGCTCGCGATCTGCCCCGCCTTCATCACGAGCCCCTTGAGCCCACCGAGCTTCGCGACCAGATCCTCGGCCTTCTCGACCGCGCGGTTGACGTCCTGCTCGTCGGTCTTCGCGCCGCGCACCATGCGCTTCGCCATGCTCCACCCGAGCTTCCCGGTCAACATCGCGGTCGCGAGGGTGCGCTTGCGAAACCCACTCGGCAGCTCGTCCATGTTCGCGTGGGATGCGCCACGACGAGCGTTCGATGCAGCTACAGGTGCACGAGGCCGCCGGGCTCGTTGCGCGTGTCGATCTGCCGGAGCAGCACCTGCACGGTGTCGACCGCGCGCCACGGCGGCTTCTTGCCGCGCGAGCCGGTCGCGAAGCGATACACGCGCAGCATCCACGGGTAGACCGCGAGGCGCGACTCGACGTGCACCTCGCGGAACCCCGCCGCGCCCGCCGCATCGATCAAGGCGGCGAGCACGTCGGCGCGCACGCCGGGCGCGACCTGCACGTTCAAGATCTCCGACGACGCGCGCGCCTTCGCGAGGTTGGTGCCGCGCGCGTCGGGCATGACCGCCGCGCCGTCGAGCTGCCACTCGCCGTCGTCGGCGATGTCGAGCGAAGGCGCCGGCGTCCAGTCGGTCGCGGCGTGGCCCGCGACCGGCCAGCGATCCGGCGTGACGTTCTGCAGCGCGGCCGAGGCCTGCGCGTGCGTCTCGATCTCGAGCGCCTCCCACTTCGAGACCGCCGTGCTCCAACCCGGATCGCTCGAGCACGGCTCGCACTCCTCGACCGCGTGCTTGGTGCGCCGCGCGAGCCGCCGCGTCGCGACCGACTCGACGAACAGCGGCTGCGCCTCCGGGATCACGAACATGCACTCGATCGCGAGCGCGCCGCCGCACAAGCGCTGCACGTACGCATCCGGCGTCTCGCCGGCGTGCGCGGGCGTGCCGGGATCGCCGGGCCCGAGCGCGGGATCGGGCGCGGTCACCGGCCCCGACATCGCGACCGACCACACGGTCGTCGCGAGCTTCTGCGCGCGCGTCGACGGCGGCAGCCCGCGCATCTGCTCGACCGGCGACTGCGCGAGCACGATCAGCTGCAGCTCCGCCTCGTCGGCGACGGTCTCGTCCATCCCCGAGCGGAGGCTCTCGAGCTCGGCCGCGAGCTTGCCGTATGCCTCGGGCGTGCGGCCCGCCGCGTTGTACCGATCGATCGCGGCGAGCAGGCCCTTGCGGTTGTAGTCGGTGCCGGGCGTGTGCACGTCGATCTCGTCCTTGGCGCAGCCTGCGCACAAGATCACGATCAGCAGCGCCCGCACGCCTGATCTATACCGCGAGCTTGGCGAGCTTGCGCAGCGTCGGCGGATCGAGGAACACGAACACCGCGTCGCCGAACGAGACGTGCGCGCCGGACCACACCGCGGTCGCCACGCCGGGCGTGAGCGGCTCTCCGTTGATCCGCGTGCCGTTGCGCGAGTTCTCGTCGATCAAGAAGTACTCGCCCTGCGACGCGTCGTAGACGACCGAGCCGTGCACCTTCGAGACCGAGTCGTTCTCGACCCGCACGTCGCAGCGGCGGCTGCGACCGACCGTCACCGGCGCGTCGAGCCCGGCCTGCAGCGTGTTGGGGCCGAGCAGGATGAACGTGTTGTTCGCGAGCTCCTTGCCGTACTCCTCGACCCAATCGAGCGGCTGCTTGAGCGTCATCGTGCGATCGATCGTCACCTCGGGCGAATTGCGCGAGCCCGGCTCGATCTCGATCAAGATCGGCTTGTGCAGGTGGTAGCCGGACTTCAGCTCGAGCAACAGCTCGTGCAGCGTCCGCGCCTTGGGACGATCATCCATCACGTCGTCGCAACCATGTCGATCAGTCGGCCCCCCGACCGGCGGTCGACGATAGCACAGCCCGCTCGACGCAGGCACGGAGCGCCCCGGCACTTACTCCCGTGCCGAGCGCGACCGCTCTCGTCGGCGCCGCCCACGCGAGCGGCTCGGTCGACACGCGCAGCCCGACTCGGTGGAACGCGACGTAGTGCACCTGACCGGATCCCGTGCGCCCGTCGACCGCGCGCGCGATGCCCTTCACACGAACGTAGCTCGGCGGCAGCTCTTCCAGCGCGTCGATCAATTCTTCCAGATCCAAGATGCCCTCGATCTCCACCCACACGCTGTCGATCCCGTGACCGGCGTGGTCGTGATCGTGGTCGTGATCGCGGGGCTCGGCGATCGGCGGATCTTCCAGCAGCTCGTCCAACCACCTCGCGACTTCTTCCGTCGCGCCCTCCACCCACGGCGCTCTCGGGTTGAGCTCTGTCGCCTCACGCTTCGCACGCTCGGCGTCTGAAGCGATCTCACGCTTGGTGAGCACCAAGACATCCGCGTGCTCGACCTGCGCATCGACCGCCGGCGACAGCGGCCGCGCCTCCACGAAGCCGGTCGCATCGACCAGCGTCACGACCGCCGCCAACCGCACCACCCGCGCCAGCGGCTCGCGCTCGATCGCCCACGCGATCGGCAACGGCTCCGCCACGCCGGTCGTCTCGATCACGATCGCCTCGAGCGGCGTGCCGCGCGCGGCGTTGTCCTCGACCAGCGCGATCATCGATCGATCGAGATCGTCGTTCAGCACGCAGCACACGCAGCCGCCCGGCAGCTCGACCTGCTTGGTCGCGTCCGCCGGCAACAGCGAGCCGTCGATCCCGACCGCGCCGAGCTCGTTCACCACCAACGCCACGCGCCCGGTCGCGCCGCGCGCGCTCCGCCGCGCGAGCAACGCGTTCAAGAGCGTCGTCTTGCCCGCGCCGAGGAATCCCGTGAGCACGACCACCGGCACCATCAGCGCAGTCCTAGCACCTCGAGCAGCATCGACCAAAAGGTCCACTCGTCGGTCAGCCCGGTCGCGGTGTGCGCGTGCTTGATCTTCAGGCGCTCGATCGCCTGCACGCGCCGCGATCGCTCCATGCCGCCGGCGGCGACGAACTCGGCGACCGCGCGCAGCTCGGCCTCGTCGAACCACACGCCGTGGCCCCGGCATTCGTCGACGATCACCTTCGCGCCCGGCGCGAACAGACGGCGGTTCATCACGCTCTTGCAGCGCGGGCACCTCACGTACATCGGGCCGCCCGGGTGCGCGACGGTCATGCCTTCCGGAAATTGCGCGATCACCTCGGGCGCGAGATCGAACGCGTCGGTCACGCGCGGCATCACCTTCGACGGCACGAACACGCCGCCGCAGCGCGTGCACTCGTCGACCTTCGCGTCGGCGACCGCGCGAAGCGTGAGACCGACGCCGCAGCGCGGGCACACGAGCGCCGGTGCCGGTGCGTCGCGATACGGATCCACCACGAAAGAATAGCGGATAGACTGGCGCCTCGTGTCGGATCCGCTGATCGGTAGGCGCTTCGGCAGCTACGTGGTGTCGCGGAAGCTGGGCGAAGGCGGCATGGGCGCGGTCTACGAGCTCGTCCACCCGACGATCGGCAAGCGCCAGGCGCTCAAGGTCCTGCACGCGGAGTATGCGAAGAAGTCGGCGATCGTCGATCGCTTCTTCGCGGAGGCGAAGTCGGTCGTGACGATCGGTCACCCGAACATCGTCGACATCACCGACTTCGCGACGCTCGAAGACGGCACCGCGTACATCGTGATGGAGTTCCTCGAGGGGCAATCGCTCGCGGGCTACGTCAAGCAGCGCGGCCCGATGCAACCCGAGGAGCTCGCCGCGATCGTCCTGCCGATCTGCGACGCGCTCGCCGCCGCGCACTCGCACGGGATCGTGCACCGCGATCTCAAGCCGGAGAACGTGCACCTGATCCCGCGGCCCGACAACCCGCGCTACGTGAAGGTGCTCGACTTCGGCATCGCGAAGCTCGCGCCGTCGGACGCGAACGCCGGCGTGCCGATGACGAAGACCGGGCAGGTGATGGGCACGCCGATGTACATGTCGCCCGAGCAGGCGATGGGGCGCACGCGCGAGGTCGATCACCGCACCGACGTCTACGCGCTCGGCATCATGATGTACCAGCTGCTCACCGGCGAGGTGCCGTTCCAGGCGGAGAGCTTCGGCGACCTGATGCTGATGCACCTGTCGTCGCCGCCGCCGCCGCTGTCGCTGCGGCGTCCGGATCTCGCGCCGGCGTGGGACGCGATCATCCAGCGCGCGCTCGCGAAGAGCCGCGACGAGCGCTTCGCGTCGATGCAGGAGGTCGCCGGCGCGATCCGCGCCGCGCTCGCCGGCCACTCGATCACGCCGATGCCGATGCCGGCGCAGCCCGCGACGATGGTGATGCCGCCGGGGCCTTCCTTGCCGCCGACGGTCTTCGCGCAGGGCACGGTGCCCGCGCCGTCGACGATCCCGCCGAAGAAGTCGCCCGCGCTGTGGATCGCGCTCGGGCTGATCGCGGTCGCGGCGGGCGTCGCGGTGCTGATCGTCGCGACGAGCGGCTCCAAGAAGGACACGCAGCCGATCGCCGTCACGACGATCGATGCCGCGCCCGCAGTGAAAGCGACGCCGCCTCCGCTGCCGTCACCTCCCGACGCGGCGCCTGCGCCCGAGCCACCCGACGCCGCGCCGCCAGCACCCGACGCCGCGCCGCCGCCTCCCGACGATCACCATCATCACCACGAAACCAAGCCGCCGGTCGTCCCCGACGCCGGCGCGAAAGCCACGCTCCGCGTCACCGCGGTCCCCTGGGGCAACGTCTTCGTCGACGGCAAGCCCCAGGGCCAAACGCCCGCGACGATCACGATCCCCGCGGGCAGAGCGGTGAAGGTCCGCGTCGTGAACCCGGAGCTCAACGTCGACCAGACGCAGACGGTGATCGCGGATCCGAACAGCACCAAGGCCGTCCGCTTCACGCTCGGCGAATAGGTCGTCTATTTCTCGACGACGACGACCTGCCGCTTGCCGGCCTTGGTCGGCTCGATGTCCGCGACCGTCTCGATCGCGAGCGGCACGCCCGGCATGTACTTGCCGATGTAGCCCTCGATCTTCGCGCGTCCCGCCGCCGCGATCGGCGCGCCGTCCATCGTGACGACCTTGAGCGTCAGTCTCCCGTCGCGATGCTGCACGACCTGGAACTGCCGCGCGTACGCCGCGAGATCGCCGAACATCACGTTGAAGATGAGGCCGCTGACGGCGTTGCCGTTGGCGTCGCGCAACGTCTCCGTCACGCGGCCCTCGACCGACGCGATGCGCGCGAGCGATCGCCCGCACTCGCACTGTCCCGGCGCCATCGCCATCGCGAGATCGCCGTTCAAGTAGCGGATGAACGGGTTGGCGAGGTTGTGCAGATCGGTGATCGCGACCTCGCCGGTCTCGCCGGGCCGGGCCGCGCGGATCGATCCATCGGGCTCGCGCACGATGATCTCGACGATCAGGTTCTCCATCGACGTGTGCAGGCCGTCGTGCGCGTTGCACTCGCTCGCCATGAGCATGAACTCGCGGCAGCCGTAGGTCTCGTACAGCTCGGGTCCGAACGCCTGCTCCATCGCGACGCGATCGTGCGCCCACAAGCGCTCGGCGCCGGTGATCACCTGGATCGTGCCCCAGTCGCGCGCGCCCATGCGGTTGATGTAGCGGGCGAGCGCGGCGCCGGCCTGCGCGTAGCAGATCAAGACCTCGGGGCGGAACTCGCGGATCGCCGCGACCACGTCGGCGAGGTACTCGTCGCCGCGCGGCGTGCAATCGAAGTAGACCTCGCGCTTGAGCGCGCGATCGACCTTCACCTTGTACTTCGCGAAGCGGTTCGCCGGCGGGTTCGCCGCGAAGCCCCAGAAGTGCAGGCTCTTCATGCCGGGCGTGTAGCCGGCCCAGCCGTAGCCGCGCCACTTGGTCGCCTCGCGCCAGAAGCGCGACTCGGCGTTGTACGACAGCACCATCGGGCGGCCCATCGTGCCGCTCGTGCCCTTCTTCACGACCGCGAACGGCGGCGCATCCGACGTGCGCTCGTCGACGGTCTCGCGCGCGACGTCGCGCTCGAGGAGCGGCAGTCGTCCGAGATCGGCGACGGTGCGGAAGTCTTCCGGCGTCATGCCCGCTTGCTCGAGCACGCGCTTGTAATACGTGGTGTGCGCCGCCGCGTGGCGGATCAACCTGCGAAGGAGCCCCGCCTGCAACGCCTCGAGCGACTCGAGCGACATCCACTCGGTCTCGCCGAGGTACTGCATGAGATCGACCGTCGGTCGACCTCTGACCAACCCCTCCCAGGCCGGATACGCGACATCACGGATCAGCCGTCCATAGAGGTCCATCTGCATAGGAGGGTCTATCATTCGTCGCAGATGCTGTCGCGTCTGAAGCAGAAGAACCTCCACACGTGGATGCGTGGCTGGTTGCGACACCTCGCGCGCAACGCACGCGCGCCGAAGGTGCAGGGCCCCCGTCATCTGTTGTTCTCGTTCTGCGATCACTACGAGCCGCTCTGGGGCAAGGCGCCCGTCGAGGTCGGGCGCGAGCGCGTGCGCGCGTGGGTCGAACGCTATCCGGATCTCGCGCAATACCGCGACGAGGAAGGGCGTCCGCCGCGCCACTCGTTCTTCTTCCCCGGCGAAGAATATCGGCCCGAGTTCCTCGACGATCGCACCGGGCTCGCGTCGCTCGTGAAGCGCGGCTTCGGCGAGGTCGAGATCCATCTCCACCACGACGGCGACACGGCTGCCACACTGAGACCAAAGATCACAGAGGCGCTCGGGCTCTACGCCGAGCACGGCCACGTCTCGCGCGATCCGCGCGGCAAGTTCCAGTGGGCCTTCATCCACGGCAACTGGTCGCTCGCGAACAGCCGCCCCGACGGACGCTGGTGCGGCGTCGACGACGAGCTGCCGCTGCTCTTCGATCTCGGCTGCTACGCCGACTTCACGTTCCCGTCGGCGCCGGATCCCTGCCAGCCCGATCAGGTCAACCTGATCTACTGGCCGGTCGGCGATCTCACCAAGCGTCGCGCCGCCGATCACGGCGAGCGCGCGCGCGTCGGCGAGCGCCACGACGATCGGCTCCTGCTGATCACCGGCCCGCTCGCGCTCGTGCGCGAAGGACGCCGCCTGCGCCTCGAGAACGGCGCGCTCACCGGCGACGATCCGCCGACGCCCTCACGCGTGAAGAGCTGGGCCGCGCAGAACATCCACGTCGCGGGCCGCCCCGAGTGGGTGTTCGTGAAGGTGCACACCCACGGCTCGCTCGAGAAGACGACCGCGTCCTTGCTCGGCGACGGCGGCCGCGCGATGCACGAGACGCTGCGCGCGATGGCGCAGTCGGGCGCGTGGAAGCTCCACTACGTCACCGCGCGCGAGCAGTACAACGTCGCGCGCGCCGCGATCGACGGCCACACCGGCGATCCGTCGTCGTACTTCGACTACGCGATCGCTGCGCCGCCCGTGGCGCGATAGCTCAGGCGGCTTCGTCGGCGACCGTGGTCGCTTCGACGCGCGCGCGCTGCGGCGCGGTCTCGTTGTCGCGGATGTGATCGGGTACGCCCTGGAGGTCCGAGACCATCCCGACCCACGACATCATCTTCAAGATGTAGAAGCTGACGTCGATCTCCCACCAGAAGAAGCCCTGGCGCGTCGAGCGCTGGTAGTGGTGGTGGTTGTTGTGCCAGCCCTCGCCCATCGTGAGCAGCGCGATGAACAGGTTGTTGCGGCTGGTGTCGGTCGTCTGGTAGCGGCGCGAGCCCCAGACGTGCGCGAGCGAGTTGACGAAGAACGTCGCGTGCCAGAGGAGCACCGTCGAGACGAAGAAGCCCCAGAACAGCGCGACCGATCCGCCGATGAAGTAGAGCGCGGTCGCGTAGCCGACGACGAACACGAGGTGGAAGCGATCGAGGAAGCGCAGCTCGGGATACGCGGCGAGATCCTTCACGCGATCGATGTGCGTCGGGCGGTGCTTCTTCGAGAGGATCCAGAACATGTGCGACCACCAGAAGCCGCGCTGGATCGGCGAGTGGACGTCCTCCGGCATGTCGCTGTACTTGTGGTGGTTGCGGTGATGCGCGGCCCACCACAGCGGGCCTTGCTGCACGCAGGTCACGCCGAGCAGCGCCATCAGGAACTGCATCGCGCGGTTCATCTTGTACGTGCGGTGCGAGAAGTAGCGGTGATAGCCGCCGGTGATCCCGAACATGCGCACGAAGAATGATCCGAGGCACCACGCGAGCGCGACCCACGAGAACCCGGTCACGATCGCGCCGATCACGGCGGTCAGGTGCACGCCCCAGAAGGGCAGGTTCTCGAGCCAGCGCGGCTTGTCTTCCTCGGCGGGCTTCCACGCGACAGCTTGCATGCGCTGAGGCTAGGGCGCCGCCGGACATCTAGGCTCCATCCCCGCGACACCACTCGAACAGGATCTGCGGTCGGACCTGACGTGATCGTGACAGTGGACGCGCCTTCGTCCGACGCGTTATGTCGTCGCGATGCGCAAGACACTGGTCGGCGTCGCACTCGCGTTCGCCGCATGCGGGGAGAATCACGAGGGCCCGGGCTTCGATGCGGGGCCTCCCGACGGTGCGGGCGGATTCCAGACCGCGCCTCACACCGCGATGCCGCAGGCCCGCGCGCACGGCGCGAAGATCATCGCGCACCCCGAGCTCGTCACGATCACGTTCACCGACGACCCGAACAAGGCGGCCTTCGAGGCCTTCGGCGACGCGATCGTCGGCTCGGATTGGCTGACCGCGGTCGGCGCCGACTTTGGCGTCGGCACCGGCACCCACGCCGCGAAGGTCTCGCTCGGCGCCGCGCCCGCGTCGCTCGACTACAACGGCGTGCAGTCGCTGATCGAGTCGAAGATCACCGACGGCACGCTGCCCGCGCCCGACGCCGGCGGCGATCACCACGTCTATATGTTGTACGTCCCGCGCAAGGTCACGCTCGGCGCGGATCTGCAGGGCGAGTACGGCCATCACGGCATGGGCACCGCGAAGGGCGCGAACGTCGCGTACGCCGTGATCCTCGATCCGAGCTTCAACGACCTCGGCGTCGACGAGGACACCGCGACCGCCGCGCACGAGCTGATCGAGAGCGCGACCGATCCGTACGATCCGCCGAGCGACGGCTGGTACGTCGATCCGCCGCTGCCCGATCCTTGGTACCTGCTCGCCGGCGAGGTCGCGGATCTCTGCGACGGCGAGGCGCTGATCAAGAGCGGGACGTTCACGGTGCAGCGCAGCTACTCCAACGCCGCCGCGGCCGCGGGCAAGAACCCGTGCGTGCCCGAGGATCCCGACGACTCGTGGAACGACATCACCGTCGAGCCGGCGACGATGCCGACGATCCCGGCGGGCGGCTCGGCGACCTTCACGCTCACCGGCTGGTCGACCCAGCCGATGGCCGACTGGAGCTTGTCGTCGTACACCGCCGACTACTCGGACCTCTACGACACCGACATGAAGCCGAGCTTCACCGCGAAGACGATCAACAACGGCACGTCGGTGATGCTGACCTTGCACGCGCCGGCCAACGCGCAGTCGGGGCAGCTCGGCGGGCTCTACATCTATTCGGGCGACAACTATCGTCCGTGGCCGGTCGGCTTCATCGTGCAGTAGCCTCGCACGGTGACCCCGTTCCACTTCGAGCACGACTTCCGCGCCGCCTCGGTCGAGCACGTCTTCCGCGCGTACTTCGATCCGCAGCTCAGCGCCGAGCACGATCGCCTGAGCGGGATCGTGAAGCGCGAGGAGCTCGAGCACACCGACGACGGCGCGACCATGCAGCGCGTGTGTCGGGTGTGGCCCGAGCGCCAGCTGCCCGTCTTCGTGCGTCCGTTCGTCTCGGGCCCGCTGCACTACACCGAGCGGATGACCTTCGACCGGCCCCGGCAGCGCATCGATCTCGACATCCGACCCTCGGTCCTCGGCAAGCGGACCCAGATCCGGATCACGTACGCCCTGTCCCAGCCAAAGGCCGGGATCGTGCGCCGCGTGTACGAGGGCGACGTCACCGTCGAGATCGCCGTCGTCGGTGGAAGGGCCGAGCGGATGATCGCCGACGACATCGGGAAGGTGCTGTCCACGGTCGAGCCGTGTACGCAAGAGTGGCTGGACGCGCACCCACTGGTGTAATCGGTCCCACTTTCGAGCGCGATTCTGCCCGGTTATACTCGCGAGGTGACGATTCCGGCGGGCACGCTGGTGCCGCGCGATGGCCGAGATTTCGGCGCGTACGAGCTGATCGCAAAGCTCGCTACGGGCGGCATGGCCGAGATCTTTCTCGCGCGGCGCACGAGCGGAGGTGGTGGGAACAAGGACGAGATGGTCGTCCTCAAGCGGATCCTCCCGCACCTCGCCGAGGACGAGCACTTCGTGACGATGTTCCGCGACGAGGCGCGGCTGGCGTCGCGGCTCGAGCACCAGAACGTCGGCAAGGTCCACAACCTCGGACACGTCGGGCCGACGTGGTTCATCGTCATGGAGTACCTCCATGGCGTGCCGCTCTCGCGCGTGCTGACCAAGCTCGCGAAGGGTCGCCAGTTCCTCGACGTGCGCTTGGTCGCGTCGATCATCGTGCAGGCGTGCGAGGGCCTGCACCACGCGCACGAGCTCACCGGCCTCGACGGCTCGCTGCTCGGCGTCGTGCACCGCGACGTCTCACCGCCCAACATCTTCGTCACCGACGGCGGCGTCGTGAAGCTGCTCGACTTCGGCATCGCGAAGGCGCGCGGCGCGTCGTCGAAGACGCGGACCGGCACGGTGAAGGGCAAGAACGCGTACATGTCGCCCGAGCAGATCCTCGGCAAGCCGCTCGATCGGCGCAGCGACGTGTTCGCGCTCGGCGCGGTGATGTACGAGCTGCTCGCGGTGAAGCGCTTGTTCCACCGCGAGAGCGACTTCCTCACGTTCAAGGCGATCACCGAGGAGCCGATCCCCGACATCCGCGATCGCCGGCCCGAGCTGCCGCAGGCGCTGCGTTCGGTGCTGACGCGCGCGTTGTCGCGCGATCCGGCGGGCCGCTTCACGAGCGCGCTCGAGATGGCGCAGGCGGTGCGCGCGGCGGTGTCGCTGCAAGGCGGACCGGCGACGGCCGACGAGCTGTCGGCGTACGTCAAGCACGACTTCGCCGACGACCTGAAGGCGAAGGACGAGCTGGTCTCGACGGCGTCGAGCACGGTGCAGATGCCCGCGGTGACGCCGCCGCCGTCGCCGCTCGCCAGCGCGATCATGGCCGCGACCGCGAGCGCGAGCGGCAACTTCGAGATCGCGCCGACGTCGACCGCGCGCGGCCGCGCGTCGTCGAGCTTCACCGATACCGAGGAGCTCGACGTGATCGACGGCGAGCTCGACGTCGACGAGGGCCGCGACGCCGACGCGACGCGCCCGATCCGCAAGGCCGAGCGCGGCTCGAACCCGGTGATCGTGCAGGAGCAGCGCATGCCGACGCCGCCGCCGATGCCCCCGGCGATGCGCGCGCACACGCCGGCGCCGCTCGCCGACGGTTCGCTGCCCTTCGCTACGCTAGGCACGCCGGCCGGCTCGTATCCGACGCACGATCCGTCGACCGATCTGATCCGCGAGTGGCGCAAGAAGCGCGTGCGCAACGTCGTGATCGGCGGCGTCGTCGCCGCGGGCCTGCTCGCGATCGTGATCCTCCTGGTCGCGCTCGGCGGCGGCGGGGGCGGCGCCAAGACCGCGTCGCAGCGGGCGATCGCACCGCCGCCGGTCGTCGTCGACGCGGCGCCGCCGGTGATCGAGGTGCCCGACGCGAGCGATCGCGATCAGATCGAGGCGATCTCGAAGTGGGGCTTCTTCTCCGTCGACGCGAGCGCGAAGACGACGATCTACATCGACAGCCGCAACATCGGCGAGGCGCCGATCACGCGCTACCTGCTCGCGCCCGGCGTGCACCACATCAAGGCGATGGGCCCGAAGGGCAAGGTGAAGCGCTTCGACGTCACGATCTACGCGACGCAGGACACGGACAGCGGCACGATCCAGTGGTGATCGTCTCGGCGTTGCTCGGCGTTGGGCTCGGCGCGGCGACCGGCGTCCCGCTCGGCGTGGTGAACCTGAGCGTCGTCGAGGCCGCGACGCGCGCGGGCCGCGCGCACGCGATCGCGATCGGCGTCGGCGGCGCGATCGCCGACACGATCCACGCCGGCCTCGCGTTCGCGGGCATCGCACCCGCGCTCGAAGATCGCCCCGACCTCCTGCGCGGCCTCGCGATCGCGAGCGCCGCGATCGTGATCGCCTACGCGGTCACGATCCTTCGCGGACGGCCGCATCGATCGATCAAGGCGCGCCCGGGCCGCGGCGTGATCCTCGGCCTGATCTTGACGCTGCCCAACCCCGCGCCGCTCGCCGCGTGGATCGCGGTGGCGAGCGCGCTCCTCCCGCACGCGCCCGTCGAAGATGGCCTCGCCGCCGCGCTCGGCGTGGGCGTCGGCTCCGCCGCGTGGTTCGCGCTGCTCGCGCACCTCGCCGCGCGCAACTCCCACTCCGCGCTGATCACGCGCTGGCTGCCGCGCGTGGTCGCGCTCGTCTTCGCCGCGATCGCGATCGTCGCGATCGTCCGCAGCTTCACGTAGCTCCCTCGAACGCGACGACGGCGGGCACGAGCACGCGGGGGTCACGGGTCCGGCGCGATCCGAACGCGGGACCGAGCCCGGTGTGCGCGACCGCGAGCGCCGGCGCCTCGCGTTCTCGCCGAACGTTCGCTCGAGGAAGAAGCGACGACCTACGACAGCGGCGCGCGGCGGATCGTCGCGATGTGCATCCCGCTCGGCGTCGTCGTCGTGATCTGCACGCGCTCGCCTTCGTGGAAGCGCGGCACCAGCTCGGGCGGTCCCTGGAACTGGAGGCCGGCGAGGTTCTCGACCGCGAGCTCGCTGCCGTCGCTGTCGGTCGCGCGCTCGATGTCGATCTGGATCTTCGCGACCTGGCGCGCGGGCAGCTCCTTGAACTTGGGGGTCGTCGAGCAGAGCTCGATCGAACGGATCGTCCCCACGATCCGGAGCCCCTCGTCCGTACCCATGACGAGAGTTTACCAAGTCGCGCGCGTGAGGATCAGGCGCCGGGCGGCTTCTCGACGTCGAACCGCACGCCCCACACGCGAGCACAGAAGATCAGATCGTCGCCAGGCGCCGCCGAGAACTCGTGCTCGGTGCCAGCACCCTTGTGATCTTCTTGTCCCGGCGGAATGACGGTGCCGTCGTAGTCGATCAGCGCGCCCTGGATCACCAGCACGCGCTCGTCGCCGTCGTGCCGGTGCCACGGGAACTTCTCACCCGCCGGGAGGATGATGAACCCGCAGTCGGCGCCGGCGACCGCCGGTCCGCCTTCGAAGTGGATCAAGACCGCGCCCGGGATGACGCGGTCGTACGTGCTCGGATCGTCGATCATGCCGAACAGCGTGCGCGCGCGCTCGGCCGCGACGTCGAAGATCTCGCCGAAGCGCTGCGCGAACCGATCGAAACGCCCTGCCGTGATGCTGGCGAGCAAGCGGTCGCGCACCGAGAGCGGCGGCGCGACCGGCGTGAGGCCCGAGAGCAAGCCCGACGCCGCCGCGTCGTACGACCGGAGCTCCGCGGCGAGCGCCGGGTCGCGGCGGATCGCCTTCTCGACGACCTCGGTCTCGGCGGGCTCGAGCAGGCCGAGCACGTACAGAGGAAGCAGCTCGCGGACATCGACGGTCATGACTTCACGCTTCGACAGGAGGACCCAAGGACAGACGCAACTTACCGAGCGCAGCGGCCACCCGCGACTTCACGGTACCGATCGGCGTCCCGAGTCGCTCCGCGATCTCGGAACACGAGAGTCCCTCGAAGTATCCCAGCTCCAACACCTGGCGCTGCTCTTGGGGCAGCGATGCCAAGGCTTTCCTCACACGGCCCCGATCCGCCGACTCGCCGACGTCGTTGTCCGCGGCAACGCGATCGAGGACGGAGTCGTCCCCCACGTTGCGGCTGACACGAGCCGACTTCTGCAGATCGAGGGCACGGGAACGCATACGTATGGTTAACCAAGTACGAACGCGACCTCGATCTGGATCGTAGTCCTTTGCGGTGCGCCACACCTCGAGGAACACGTCGTGCAGCAAGTCCTCGGCTTCGCGGCGTTCTCGGACGATCCGCAGGGCGAGCGCGAACATGATGGGGGAGTAACGATCATAGAGGACCGCCAAGGCGGCCCGGTCTCCGCGCGCGACGGCGCGGACCAGCTCGACGTCTGGATCCGGCCCCCCGGCCGGTCCTCGGTCGTCCGAGATCATGGTCAGCACCTTAGCACCTATCTTGCTGGAAACAGGGGTATGGGCCAGGGTGTTGCGACGATGGAAGACCAGGACCTCCTGGAGTCTCTCCGCGAGGAGGTCCGTGAAGCCGCAGCGGCTCGGGTCTGGTCGCAAGGCGTGACGCTGGCCCGTGAAGATCGGGTCGTCGGGAAGTCATCGAGGTCGGGTGAGATCGAGTGCGAGGTTCGTGTTCCGGCAAGGCCCACTCCCTTTACGGTCGTCCTCTATACGAGCGAGGGGGAGTGGGAGTGCGATTGTCCCAGTAAGGAACGTGCATGCGCGCACGTGGTCGCGGCCGTCTTGGCGGTCGGCCAGGCCGGCCAGCTGCCGGTGTCGAACAAGGTCGGCGCGGGCGTGTCGTATCGGTTGGAGGTCGCGCCGGGCGGCTTGAACCTCGAGCGGCGCATCGGCGACGAGATCTTGAGCGTGCCGTTGCAGTCGATCGTGTCGGGCCGCATCCCGGGCCCCGCGGTCGCCGCGCAAGAGGTCGACCTCCTGCTCGATCAGTTGTTGGTGTCGCGGCCGGGCGCGGTGCTCTCGGGCGACAAGCTCGCGCGCCTGCTCGCCGTGCTCGCCGACGCGGCCGACGTGCGCTTGGGCGGCGCGCCGATCAAGACCAGCGGTGAGCTCGTGAAGCCGCAGGCGATCGTCGAGGACTCCGGCGACGGCGTGCGCGTGACGATCTCGCGCGATCCTGCGGTGACCGAGGTCGTGTCGCTCGGCGTCGTGCGCTGCGGCGAGCTCTTGCGGCCGGTCGGTGAGACCGAGCTCGGCGGCGGCAAGCTCGAGAAGCTGCCGGTCGTGCGCGACTACGCGGCGAACGAGCTCGGCGACTTCGTCACGCGCGGCCTGCCGGCGCTCGCGTCGCGGATCGATGTAGATGTCCGGACCGCGCGCCTGCCTCGCATCGGCGCGAGCGAGCCGCCGCGGGTCGTGTTCGACGTCGTGCAGCAGGGCGAGACGCTGAGCGTGATGGCGACGATCGTCTACGGCGATCCGCCGCAGGCGCGGCTCGACGGCGGCAAGCTCGTGCACCTCGCGGGCGCGCTGCCGGTGCGCGACGAAGCCGCGGAGCGACAGCTGCTCTATCGCCTGCGCGATCAGCTGCACCTCGCGCCCGGGCGTCGCATCGAGCTGATCGGCAAGGAAGCGGTCGGCATGAACGCGCAGCTCGCCGCGTGGCTGCGCGCCGACGCGCGCGCCGCGGGCTCGGCGCCGCAGGCGGTGCTGATCCCGCGCGTCGAGGTCTCGCACGGCAAGCTGCACGTCGTCTTCGAGGCCGGCGAGCGCCGCGCCGCGACCGACGCGGTGATCCGCGCGTGGCAGGCGGGCGCCGACGTCGTCGCGCTCGAAGGCGGCGGCTGGGGCCGCGTGCCCGCCGCGTGGCTCGCGAAGCACGGCACGCGCGTCGCGGATCTGCTCGCGGCGATCGGCGGCGCCGAGCGCGTCCCCATGCACGCGCTGCCCGATCTCGGCCGGCTCTGCGAGGATCTCGATCTGCCGCCGCCCGCGGATCTCGTGCGGCTGCGTCCGCTCGTCGAGGACTTCACGTCGTTGCCGCGCGCGGAGCTGCCCGCGCACTTGGAAGACGTGCTGCGTCCGTATCAACGCGCCGGCGCCGACTGGCTCGCGTTCTGTCGCGACGCCGGGCTCGGTTGCGTGCTCGCCGACGACATGGGCCTCGGCAAGACCGTGCAGGCGCTCGCCGCGCTGCGCGGCCGCACGCTGGTCGTCTCGCCGACCAGCGTCGTCTTCAACTGGGCGGCGGAGGCGCGCCGCTTCCGCCCCGATCTGCGCGTGTCGCTCTATCACGGCCCGCGCCGCAAGATCGAAGCCGACGCCGACGTCACGCTGACCAGCTATCCGCTCCTGCGCAACGACATCGAGGAGCTGTCCGACGTCGCGTGGGACACGGTCGTCCTCGACGAATCGCAGACGATCAAGAATCCCGACAGTCAGGTCGCGCGCGCCGCGTATCGCCTGCGCGCCGGTTGGCGCCTCACGCTCTCGGGCACGCCGGTCGAGAACCGCCTCGACGAGCTGTGGTCGCAGATCCACTTCACGAACCCGGGCCTGCTCGGCGGGCGCGCCGACTTCTCCGAGAGATGGGCGCAGCCGATCTCGAACGGCGATGCCGGCGCGGCCGCGCGCCTGCGCGAGCGCATCAAGCCGTTCGTCCTGCGCCGCAAGAAGCGCGACGTCGCGCCCGAGCTGCCGCCGCGCACCGAGGCGGTCCTGCACGTCGAGCTCGACGAGCGCGAGCGCAACCTCTACGACACGATCCGCGCGGCCACGCAGCGCGACATCTTGAAGCTGCTCGAGTCCGGCGGCGGCGTGATGGCCGCGCTCGAGGCGCTCCTGCGCTTGCGCCAAGCGTCTTGTCACAGCGCGCTCGTGCCCGGCCAGTCCGCCGAGTCGTCGTCGAAGGTCGAGGTCCTGCTCGAGGCGCTCGCCGACGCCGCCGCCGACGGACACAAGGCGCTCGTCTTCTCGCAATGGACCTCGCTCTTGGATCTCATCGAGCCGCACCTGCGCGCGCAGGACATCGCGTTCACGCGCCTCGACGGCTCGACGCGCGATCGCCAGGGCGTCGTCGCCGAGTTCCAGGCCGACGGCGGCCCGCCGGTCATGCTGATCTCGCTGAAAGCGGGCGGCACCGGCTTGAACCTCACCGCCGCCGATCACGTCTTCCTCGTCGATCCGTGGTGGAACCCCGCGGTCGAGGATCAAGCCGCCGATCGCGCGCACCGCATCGGGCAGGACAAGCCGGTGATGGTGTACCGGCTCGTCGCGCGCGACACCGTCGAGGAGCGCATCCTCTCGCTGCAGGCCTCGAAGCGCGCGCTCGCCGATGCCGCCCTCGGTGACGCGGATCGCGCGGTCGCGCTCACCCGCGACGATCTGCTCGCGCTGCTCGCGTAAGATCCGCGCATGTTCATCGGGCACTTCGCGTGCGGGCTCGCGGCGGCGCCCGTCGCGCGCAAGACGAGCTTGCCGTGGCTCCTGGTCGCGCCGCAGGTTCCGGACGTCTTGTGGCCGGTCTTCGTGGCGACGGGGATCGAGCGGGCCCATATCGCGCCGGGCATCACCGCCGCCGAGCCGCTGTCGCTCGACTACATGCCGTACTCGCACTCGCTGGTCTCGGTGATCGTGCAGGCGATCGCGTTCGCGGCGCTCTACGTGATCGTCACGCGCGATCGCCGCGCGGCGCCGATCCTCGCGCTGCTGGTGCTGTCGCATTGGATCTGCGACTGGATCGCGCACGCGCCCGACATGCCGATCCTCCGCGGCGACGGCCCGCGCTACGGCCTCGGCCTGTGGGACTCGGTCCCGGCGACGATCGCGGTCGAGGCCGGCATGTTCGCGATCGGCTGCGCGATCTACGCCGGCGTGACGCGCGCGCGCGATCGCATCGGCGCGATCGGCTGGTGGGGCATCGCGCTCTTCCTCGGCGGCGCGTTCTTCTTCAACCTGTTCGCGCCGCCGCCGCCGAACATCGACGTGCTCTTGATCATGGCGCTGGCGGTGTTCGCGATCATCCCGCTGTCGGCGTGGGTCGCTCGTCACCGAGAAGTGAAGGCGACCCAGTAACGCGCGCAGCGGAATCTTCACCGCGAGCGCGCGCGGTTTCGATACCGTTTCGATCGTGAAGCTGGGACTCGCGACGATCTTCCTGCTTGCTTGCGCGACCTCCTCGACGAATCCCGACGCGCCGCCGTCGAACATCGACGGCAAGAGCGGCGGCAGCGCCGACGCGCGGCCCGACGGCGCGACGGTCGCCGCGATGTGCCCCGACGGTCAGTACGCGACCGCGATCGCCGCGAACGGCGCGATGACGTGCGCGACCACCGACGAGGCGACCGGCGTCGCGGTGCGCTCGCGCTGCTCCGTGTACATGGGCCAGCACGACAGCTGCACCGGCTGCGCGGATCCGCCGACCAAGTGGAGCGCGAACGGTCCGCTCGCGTGCTCGCCCGGCGCCGGCGCGGGCAACACGTGCCTGACCGCGACGCTCGACGATCCGCAGAATCCGGCCTCGCTCGCGACCCTCGATCTCGACGGTGACGTCAACGGCGACGACAAATTCTACTCGACGCTCCACTGCGTCACCGCCGCGCAGCAGCCGCGGCCGGCGCCGTGCGCGCCCGGCTGGGCGATCCACGGCAAGGACGGCGACACGTGGATGTGCGCGCCGGTCGCGGAGGCCGCGGTCGGCTACGTGCGATCGAAGTGCGCGCTCTACTTCGCGTGGCACGACTCGTGCGGCAGCTGCGCCGACGCGCCGACCAAGTGGGGCTTCGCGAACGACACGACGTGCATGAACGGCGCGGGCGGCAACGACACCTGCACGACGACCACGCTCGGCGGCGAGAACGTGAAGCTGTTCGGGCTCTCGACCGACGGCGACGTGAACGACGACGACAAGTTCTACGTCGGCCTCGCGTGCGATCCGACCGCGGGCGCGCCGAGCGACACCAAGACGTCGTGCCCCGACGGCCAGTTCGTCGTCGCGACCAACGCCGACGGCACGTTCCACTGCGCGGATCCCGCGGTGAGCTTCGCCGGTTACATGGGCGGCCACTGCGCGCTCATGTTCGGATGGCACGACAGCTGCGACGCGTGCACGCAACCGCCGTCGAAGTGGGGCAAGGTCACGACCGGCGCGTGCTTGAACGGCGGCGGCGTCGACAACACGTGCGGCATGTTCGCGCTCGGCGCCGCCAACGTGCCGATGTTCGGCCTCAACACCGACGGCAACGTCAACGGCGACGACACCTTCTACTTCGGCCTGCGCTGCACGCCGTGAGATCGGGCCTCGGACCTCGGGCGTCAGGCCTCGGCCCTGCAACACGGGCGCACGCTTGGATCTGGGAGGCCCGAGGCCCGAGGCCCGAGGCCCAAAATCTTCAGTTCGGCTCGGCCAAGCGGAGGATCGTGCCGAACACGTCGCCGGTCGACGGATCGATCGCGGGATCGATGAAGAGGCGCGTGACCTCCATCGCGCGCAGGCCGGCGAGCGTCTCGTCGCGCAGCAGATCGGTCGAGTCGAGGCCGATCGCGGTCAGCTCGGTGACCTGCATCTCGACCGCGAACTTCTCGGCGGCGTCGCTGGTCGAGAAGAAGAAGCCATAGGGCCGGCGGCACCACATATCGACGCCGTTCGACGTCAGATACCAGATGCGCGCAGGGAGTCGCGCGACGAGCGCATCCAGATCCGTCGACATCCGGCCAACCCTGCCATACCGTCTCCCTCGATGCGAGCGCTTCTCCTGACGATCCTGGCCGCCTGTGGCACCGCGAGCGGCACCATGAACGGCCCGTCGATGAACAATCACATGGGCGGCGATCAGCAGCCCGGCGTCTCGCACGTGGTGTCGCAAGACATCATGAAGCGCGAGCCGGTCTCGAACCACGTCATGGTCAAGCACATCTTGATCGCGTGGAAGGATCTCGACGCCGACGAGTACCACGTCGATCCGCGCGCGAAGTCGCGCACCAAGCACGACGCCGAGCAGGTCGTCGACTCGCTCGTCGGTCAGCTGCGCGCGGGCGCCGACTTCGACACGCTGATGATCCAGAACAGCGAGGACGCCGGCTCGGCGTCGACCGGCGAGCCGTTCGCGGTGTCACCCGACGCGCGGCTCGTGATCGAGTTCAAGACGCTCGGGCTCCGCTTGAACGTCGGCGAGATCGGCGTCTGCGAGTCGCAGTTCGGCTTCCACATCATGAAGCGCGTCGAATGAGCGTCTGACCGGCGCGCGTGATCGCGCGGCGCTGCCGCACGAGCCGCACGTGATCGATCGAGACGATCACCGACGTCACGAAGCCGCCGAGGACCTGGATGCCGAACGAGACCTGCGTGAGGTGCGCGATCGCCAGGACCAGCGTGCCCCACGCGATGAAGTCGCGGCGCACGATGTACGGGATGTACGTCGCGACGAAGCGGATCACCGGCGGCAGATCCTCGGTCGCGATCGCCTTGGTCGCGGCGGGGCGCAGGCGCACCGTGTTCGGCTCGTCGCCGGGCACCACCTCGAACTTGCCGACGTAGTCCTGGCTGTTCGCGGAGCCGACGACGACGATGATGTTGTAGTAGACGCAGTAGATCGTGAGCAGGTACGTGACGACGCCGATCGCCGTCGACGCGAGCCACGGATCGAAGCCGAGATCCCCGAAATACATCCGCCCGAAATAGAGATGGCAGTGGTAGCCGAGCGCCGCCATGTACGTGACGCTCGACAGCTCGTCGATGATCGTGTCGAGCCACGCGCCGAGCTTCGACGACAAGAGCTTCAGGCGCGCGACCTCGCCGTCGCAGCAGTCGACGTACGATGCCGCGAGGCACAGCGCGGTCCCCGCGATCACTCGGTTCATCGACCCGCTCGCGGTGAGGTACACGCCGATCGCGACCATCGCGCCGACCAGGTACGAGATCTGGTTCGGCGTGATCGGCGTGCGCAGGAACAGCTTGGTCAGCGGGAACGAGACCGGGCGATAGAGGTAGCGCGTGATCGCGTTGTCCTGCGGCTTGTGGACGATGCGGTAGAGCAGCTTCGCGGCGGCCTTCTTCTCGCGCGCGTCGCGCACCGGATGGCGCGCGATCGGGCCGTGCTCGATCTTCGCAGCCTTCTCGGCGATGCCTGCGGCGATTTCGGTGTCGGACTCTCCACGTGCGAGCTTTTCGATCACGCGGCCCGCGTCCGACGACACGACGAACGCGCCCGCGTACGCGCCCGGCGCGACGTCGTCGCTGGCCGGATCGGGAGGCGCGACCGCGATCGCGTCGCCGCTCGCGGCGCCGAGCCCGGCGACCAGCGGCGTGTGCACGACCTGATCGCCGGCGCGGATCACGAGCAAGCGCGCCTTCGGGCCCGCGTCCCACCAGCTCGCGATCTGCGCGCGATCGGATCCGTCGACGACGAGCACGCGGGTCGCGCCCACGCGGCCGGCGACTCGCTTCGCGCGCTCGCGCAGCGAGAGCCCAGCGACCTTCGCATGCGAATGCGGCCCGTCGGCGAGGATGATGGCGTCGAGCGGAGCGGTCATCAGGCGCGCCGAAAGCTCATATCATCAATTGGCCGCGCGGCCGGCGCTCCCGACTCCTTCGTCGCAGGTCCCGCGCCTGCGCGGCCCGTTGGGCTCCGCGGTGACGGACCGGTGGCAGGAACTTGGCGATCCGGTTTCGCTCCCGGTGCCAGGTGTTCAACTTTCAACGCAGTTTCCGGTGCAAGTGACCGAATTCACGTCGTGCACGCGCGTTGCATATTGGGCCCTCCTCGATGAAGGCTGTCATCCTCGCCGCTGGCTGTGCGACTCGGCTCCGTCCGTACTCGGACGATACCCCGAAGACCCTGTTGCCGGTCGCGGGCGTGCCCATCCTCCGCCGTACGATCACGAGCCTGCTCCGCTGCGGCATCGATCAGTTCGTCATCGGCACCGGCTACCTGGAGCACATGGTCCGCGACGCGGTCGCGAGCTGGTTCCCGACGCCCAACTCGATCAACGTCACCTTCGTCACCAACGCCGACTTCCGCACCACCAACAACGCGTACTCGCTGTCGCTGCTCCGCGAGCACCTCGAGAACGACGCGTTCATCCTGCTCGACGGCGACGTCGTGTTCGACATTGCCGTGATCGAGCGCCTGCTCGAGCAGGGCCCCGACTGCCTCGCGGTCCGCTCGGTCGGCGACATCGGCCTCGAAGAGGTCAAGGTCACCGCCGACGCCGAGGACCGCGTCCTCGCGATCGGCAAGCACGTGCCGGTGCGCGGCGCGATGGGCGAGTCGGTCGGCATCGAGCTGTTCAGCGCGTCGACCTCGCGCAAGCTGTTCGGCGCGCTCCAGCAGCGCATCCACGAGCAGGGCCTCGTCAACGAGTACTACGAGGCCGCGTTCCAGCAGATCCTCGACGAGGGCGCCACGCTCTTCGGCGTCGACATCGGCACGATGTACGCGACCGAGATCGACACGATCGACGATCTCAAGGCCGCCAACGCGCGCCTCGCCGCGCGCCCCGCGTTCGACCTCCACGTCGACGCGCTCCGCCTCGCGGTCTGAGCTGATCGCGCGCTAGGCTCATCCCATGAGCCAGATCGCGTTCCTCGGGACGGGCCTGCTCGGCGCCGCCTTCGTGCAGGGCCTCCTCGCGCGCGGCACGCCGGTGACCTGCTGGAGCCGCACGTCGTACAAGACCGTGCCGCTCGGCGAGCTCGGCGCGCAGGTCGCGGCGACCCCGGCCGAGGCCGTCGCGGGCGCGTCGCGCGTGCACATCTGCGTGAAGGACGACGAGGCCGTCGACGCGGTGATCGCGAAGATGATCGACGCGATCCCGCCCGACGCCGTGATCATCGATCACACGACGGTCTCGCCGGGCGGCGCCGCGCAGCGCGGCGAGATGCTCGCGTCGCGCGGCCTCGGCTTCGTGCACGCGCCCTGCTTCATGTCGCCGGCGGCGGCGAAGTCGGGCGGCGGCATGATGCTCGCCGCGGGCCCGCGCGCGGCGTTCGCGAAGATCGAGGACGCGCTCCACCGCATGACCGGCGACCTCTGGTACCTCGGCGAGGATCCGCGCCGCGCCGCCGGCATGAAGCTGATGGGCAACGCGATGCTGGTCGCGATCGCCGCCGGGCTCGCCGACACGATCACGATCGGCGCCGGGCTCGGCATCACGTCGAAGGACGCGCACGGCCTGCTCGCGCGCATGAAGCCGGGCAGCGCGATCGACGTGCGCGGCAGGCGCATGGCCGAGGGCGACTACGATCCGACCTTCGAGCTGACGATGGCGCGCAAGGACATGGGCCTCATGCTCGACGCCGCGGGCGACCGCCCGCTCGCCGCGCTCGCCGCGATCGCCGCGCGCGCCGATGCCTTGATCGAGCGCGGGCTGGGAACGAAGGATCTCGGCGTGCTCGCGGTCGATGTAGTGCCCTCACGGACCTGACTGCGGCGCCGAGATCACGATCGTGTCAGCCAAATATCCAGAATGTTAGTGATTCACCCCACTTGACCCCTCACGTTGCTGTTGTCCGAGGGCCGGACTTCGTCGCACGATGCAGGGTATGCGGAAGTACCGATCGCGCACGTGGGTTCTCGGGCTCGCGACCTTGGTCGCGGGGTGCGCGACCGCCAAGCCGAACACGACCGGCGAGCACGCCGACGCGCGCCCCGACGGCGAGGTCATCGGCGGTCGTCCCGACGCGATGGAGCCGCCCGACGCGCCGCCGCACATCGACGCGCCTCCCGGCACGCCCGACGCGCGCCCGCCCGACGCGATGATCGCGCAGCCCGACGCGATGCCCGGCGTCGTGACGATGACGCAGACCAACGCGAACAACATCGTCGTCGGCAACTCGGTGTCGTGCAACGACGGCTCGCCGTTCTTCGACACCAGCGAGAACAGCTACTACCGCGCGTTCAAGCTCAGCGACTACGGCGTCACCGGCACGTTCCACCTGCAGAAGGTCGACTTCGGCGTCGAGACCGCGGCCAGGGGCGGCGCGAGCCAGTCGGTGACGGTCAAGGTCTACACGTACACCGGCGCGTACGGCGGCACGACGCTCGACACCACCGCGATGACGCTCGTCACCAGCGGCACCGTCACCGTGCCCGACACGACCACCGGCGAGACGCTCACCGCGAACCTGTCCGCGAACATCCCGGCGACCGCGACGATCGTCGTCGAGATCTTCGTGCCCGACGGCACCGCGGCGGGCAACGAGTTCTTCCTCGGCTCGAACACCGGCGGCGAGTCCAAGCCGGGCTACATCCGCGCGCCCGACTGCTCCACGACGACGCCGACCGCGTTCTCCACGTTGGGCGTGGGCGAGGTCGACGTCTTGATCACGGCGACGGGGACGTACAACTAGCGTACGCGGCGTCGCGGTCGCGGGTGAGATCGTCGAGGATCTCGGTGAGCGCGGCGAGGGTGTGTGCGGTGATCGTCGCGTGGTTGGTCTGCGCGATCTGATCGGCCACTGACACGCGCGCGTCCGATGCGTGGCCGGCGAGGATTCGCGCTTGATCGGCGCGATCGGGCGCGGGCGGTTGGCGGCGCGCGGCGTGCAAGACGCTCCAGCGCACGACCTGCAGCATCGGATCGGGCGAGCGGCGCAGCACCGGCACGAGGCGCGCGGGCGTCGCGTCGTCGCCGGTCGCGCGCGGGTGGAAGTCGGCGATCGCGACGTCGTCGCGCATGCAGGCGTCGCGCAGCGCTTGCAGCTCGCGCGGCGTGATCGACGACGACGCGAGCACGACCATGCCGATCGGCGCGGAGGAAGCCGCGATGCGCGCCACCGCGGCGGCCGCTTCGTCCGGAGACCGGACGATCTCGATCTGTAGATCCGCACGAGCAGACGCGGCCCACGGGCACAGGCCGAACCGCTCCACGACCTCGGTCAGGTACCGATCGAGGAGCCTCCGCGCCTCGCGCTCGACGGGATCCACGACCGCAACCTGCCGCGCGCCGCTGTGTCAGTCTAGAGGAATGCGCGCGTGGATCGTGATCGCGGTGGTGGCGTGGGCGGCGCGCGCGCACGCCGAATGCGACGACGCGAAGGCCGCGATCAAGGCCGGCGATCTGACCGTCGCGGCGCGGCTCGTCGGCGACTGCGACACCAGCGATCCGATCCACGTCTCGCTCGCGAAGACGCTCGACGCCAAGGGCTACTCGCAGGTGACGATCGTGACCAAGCCCGAGGGCATCGCGGTCACGCTCGACGCGCGCCCCGATCTCGAGCTGAAGGGCGGCGACGAGGTCTGGCTGCCCGCGGGCACGTACACCTTCGGCGCGAACGGCATGGGCTCGACGGTGACGGTCAAGAAGCGCGCGCACGCGGTCGTCTTGCTCGAGGTGCCGGGCGCCGCGCCCGAGCCGCACGCCGGGACGATCGATTTCGGTGACGAGGGCGGCGGCGAGGTCGTCAACGGTCCGCCGCCGAAGATCGTGCACCCGAGCCTGATCAAGGATCGCTATCAGAAGGGGCTCGATGCGAACGCGCACGTCGACAACGCCGCCGCGTGCGACGAGGAGATCGAAGACTGTCACCACGCGACGCGGCCGCTGATCGGGTTCGCGGTCGGCGGCGGCGTCACCGGCGGCGACGCGAGCTACGAGGTCGCCGCGGTCACGCGCATCGCGACGATCATCCAGCTCGAGGCGGCGTGGCTCCATCGCGGCACGCGCTACGACGCGATCGCGATCCCGGTGCTCGTGCGCTCGCCGAGCTGGCACCAGCTCGCCGGCGCGATCGGCGCGCAGGGCGAGCTCCGCTTCGACAATGGCACGCAGGCGGGCGTGAGCGCGATCGCACAGCTCGACGCGCGCTGGGCGAACGGATTCTTCGTGGATCTGCGCGCGCAGGTCGCGCCGTCGTGGACCGTCGGCGCGCGCGTCGGGCTCCTGTTCTGATCATCGCGTAGACTCATCGGCGATGTTCGTCTCGCGGTTCGCGCCGTCGATCACCGGCGAGGCTCACCCCGGCACGCTCTTGTCGGCGCTCTTGGTGTGGCTCGACGCGCGCGCGAGCGGCGGCCGTGCGCTCCTGCGGCTCGAGGACGTCGATCACGCGCGCGTGCGGCCGGGCTGGGCCGACGACATGCGCGCCGCGCTCGAGTGGCTCGGCCTCGACTGGGACGGCGTCGTCGTGCAGTCGGGGCGGCGCACCGCGCACGAGGCCGCGCTCGATCAGCTCGCCGCGCAGGGCCGCCTCTACCCGTGCACCTGCACGCGCAGCGATCGCGCCGGCGGACGCCGCGCCCCCGACGGCGGCTGGGCCTACCCGAACACGTGCCGCGGTCGCGTGCTGCCGCGCGGCGGATGGCGCGCGACCGCCGACGCGCTGCGCGTGCAGCTCGACGACGATCGCGTCGAGCTCGTCGACGACGCCGGCCTCGATCTCTCACAGACGCCGGCGCGCGATTTCGGCGATCCGATCGTGCGGCGCCGCGACGGCGCGTTCGCCTACCAGCTAGTCGTCGTCGTCGATGATCGCGACGTCGGCGTCACGCGCATCGTGCGCGGCAAGGACATCGCGCCGTCGACCGCCACGCAGCTCCTGCTGCAATGCCTGCTCGGCGCGCCGCTGCCGCGCTATCGTCATCACTTCCTCTTGCTCGAGCCGCGCGAGGACGGCGGCGAGGACCGCAAGCTCGCCAAGCTGCACGGGTCGATCGGCTATCACGCGCTGCGCGCGCGCTATCGCGGCGACGAGCTGTGCGGGATCCTCGCGCACGCGTGCGGCCTGCTCGGCGCGCCGTCGCCGTGCCGTCCGAGCGAGCTCGTCGGCGGTTTCGACTGGAGCCGCGTGCCGATTCACGACAGAGTTGCACGGTGGGCCGGACAGCTCGTCATCTCTTGATCCTCGTCGTCGCCGCGTGCGGCGGCGGCTCGCCCGGCACGATCACCGTCACCTCGCCGACCGGGCTCGGCGAGCTGGTGCCGACCCAGACGATCGACATCGCCTGGACCGTCGGCGGCGACTTCGATCCGAAAGCGGTCGAGGTCGACGTGCTCTTGCGCGGCACGACGGAGCAGCGCCACGTGATCTCGCCGGCGATGAACGAGTCCCTCGCCACCACGACCGGCTTCACCTGGGACGGCCGCGTCTTCGACGATCCGACCGACCTCGCGCTCCACGCCGCGGCGCCGGGCTACTACGACCTCCTCGTCGGCGACGGCGGCGCGCTCGTCGACGCCGGTGACTCGCACGTCGTCGTGGTCCAGGGCGTGTCGATCACGCAGCCCGCGCCGGGCGCGACGCTCACGGTGCCCGGCGACATCGACTTCACGACCTCGACGACCTCGACCCTCGACGTGCAGCTGCTCGCCGATCAGACGATGATCGAGGACGTCTCGGTGCCCGGCGAGCTCCACTCGGTCTCGCGCACGACCACCTTCGACGGGCCGCCGCTCGCGAAGGGCACGTACGCGCTCAGCGCGCACGTCACCGACGCCGCGGTCGGCGTCTCCTACGACGTCCCCGGCGGGACGCTGATCGTTCCCTAGAGCCCCGCTTGGTGGTCGGGGACCTTGGGCAGCTCGGTGCCGCGCACGCGCTCCGCCCAGCCCGGGTTGTAGTGCTCGGTGCCGCGCAGGAACGTCCACGCGATGTCGCTCTGGCCGGGGCGATGATCCATGTGGACGAAGTTCTCGTTCGGGTACCAGCCGATCCCGACCTCGTCGTAGTACTTCCACATGTAGTCGCGCACGGTGACGAGCGAGACGCCGTTGATGCGGAAGTCGAGCGCGCGGGCGCCACGATGCGGCGACGTCATGCGCTCGGTGCCACCCGTCCGGTAACCGGACACGAAGGTGATGACCTTGCCGTCGAAGTGCGAGGACACGTCCGCCAGCATCGCGAGCAGACGCTTGTCCATCTTGTGCGTGAGGCCGGTGTTCTTGCAGCGGAAGAGGTGGCGGAGCTCGCGGTCGGCTTCGGGGGAGACGCTGCCGTCGCGCCCGATGCGCACGATGGCGAACTCGTAGTGGTTCTCGTCGTACAGCTGCACCGGGACGGTGTCCGACTCGGGCGCCAGGGTCGGCTGCGCCGCACCCAGCGTCATGGTCGCCATCACGGGAAGAAAGCTGAACAGCATGCGGCCCTCACTTAGCGAGGGTCGTGCCATGTCGCGTCGAACTGGCGCTCGTCCGGATGCTGCGGTTATGCTTCAGCATCCCGCACGGTTCGGCGCCCGGGTGAACGGCAGTCCTCCGGAATTCGGAGAAAGGCCACCGGTTTCCGAACCACGCACCCTGCCACAATGACGCGGCGCCGCGATCCAACTGTGCCAATCGAGCTCGCCCCCGGACCGGGTCGAGTTCGCTTGCTCGTGACCACGCTGCAAGGCGAGACGATGCGCATCCCGGTGCGCGGGCGCCGCTTGAAGATCGGATCGTCGCCCGATGCGGACATCGTGCTCGATGATCCGCACGTCTCGCGCATGCACTGCGAGCTCGAGCCCGGACCGATGGGCCTGACGATGCGCGATCTCGGATCGATGAACGGCACGTTCGTCGGCGGCGCGGCGGTGAAGGAGGTCGTGCTCACGCCCGGCGCGCTCGTCACGCTCGGCGGGACCCGCATCGTCGTCGAGGGCGACTTCACGATCCCGCCGACGGATCTGATCGAGCGCTTCGGATCGATCGCGATCGCGTCGAGCGAGGCGATGAAGGCCGTGTTCGATCTCTTGCGCAAGCTCGCGCCGTCGGAGGTGACGATCACGCTCCTCGGCGAGACCGGCACCGGCAAGGACGTGCTCGCGCGCGGCGTGCACGAGCTGTCGCCGCGCGCGAACGGGCCGTTCGTCGTGTTCGACTGCGGCGCGATCACGTCGACCTTGATCGAGAGCGAGCTGTTCGGGCACGAGAAGGGCGCGTTCACCGGCGCCGTCGCCGAGCGCCAGGGCGCGTTCGAGCGCGCCGACGGCGGCACCCTGTTCCTCGACGAGGTCGGCGAGATGCCGCTCGATCTGCAGCCGCGCCTCCTGCGCGCGCTCGAGCAGCGCGAGGTGCGGCGCGTCGGCGGCGAGAAGGAGATCGCGGTCGACGTGCGCGTGGTCGCGGCGACCAACCGCGATCTGTCGGCGGAGGTCGCGGCCGGCCGCTTCCGCCAGGATCTGTTCTTCCGCCTGAACGCCGCGACCGTCCACGTGCCGCCGTTGCGCGAGCGCAAGGACGATCTGCAGCTCCTGGTCGACACGATCATGTCGAACGAGGCGAAGCGCGACATCCACATCGCGCCGACCGCGCTGCAGGCGCTGTCGAGCTACGACTGGCCGGGCAACGTGCGCGAGCTGCGCAACGTGCTCTTGACCGCGCTCGCGATGGTCGACGGCCCGGTGCTCGACGTGCGGCACCTGATGTTCCCGACCGGCGGCGCGGTGAGGCGCGAGCCCTCGCTCGATTCGCTCCCGCTCGGCGGCCAGAGCCTCGAGGCGCTCGAGCGCTCGGCGATCCGGCAGACGCTCGAGCAGGAGAACGGCAACCGGACCCGGACCGCGAAGGTCCTCGGCATCGCGCCGTCGACGCTGTACGAGAAGATCAAGAAGTACAACCTGTAGAAGGATCGATCGAAGTCTCCAGTGGAGACTTATCGCGGTTCTGGTAGGCTCCGGGGCATGCGCCTGACCGAAGAGCACGAGCAGATCCGCCGGACGATCCGCGACTTCATCGAGAAGGAAGTGAACCCCAACTCGGAGTCGTGGGAGAAGGCCGGGCTGATGCCGCTGCACGACATCTTCAAGAAGATGGGGCGGCTCGGGCTCTTGGGCGTGAACAAGCCCGAGGCGTACGGCGGCATGGGCCTCGACTACTCGTACCAGGCGGTCGTGATCGAGGAGCTCGGCACGTCGACGTCCGGATCGCTCGGCATGGCGATCGGCGTGCAGACCGACATGGCGACGCCCGCGCTCGCGCGCTACGGCTCGGACGAGCTGCGCAAGGAATTCCTCGCGCCGGCGATCGCGGGCGAGGCGGTCGCGTCGATCGCGGTCTCGGAGGTCAGCGGCGGCTCGGACGTCGCCGCGCTCAAGACGACCGCGCGCAAGGACGGCAGCGACTACGTGATCAACGGCTCGAAGATGTGGATCACGAACGCGTCGCAGGCGGACTTCTTCTGCCTCTTGTGCAACACCGGCGAGGGCCCGGTGCACCTGAACAAGTCGCTCGTGATCGTGCCGCGCAAGACCAAGGGGCTCACCGTCGGCGAGAAGCTCGACAAGCTCGGCATGCGCGCGTCGGACACGTGCCCGGTCTACTTCGAGGACGTCCGCGTGCCGCAGCGCAACCGCATCGGCGCCGAGGGCATGGGCTTCATGCTGCAGATGCAGCAGTTCCAAGAGGAGCGCCTGTTCGGCGCGCTGTCGTCGGTGAAGGGGATGGAGCGGCTGATCCAGGCGACGATCGCGTACTGCAAGGAGCGCCAGACGTTCGGGCAGCCGATCATCGACAACCAGGTCGTCCACTTCCGCATGGCCGAGCTCGAGACCGAGATCGAGGCGCTGCGCTCGCTCTGCTATCGCGCGGTCGAGGAGTTGGTCTCGGGCAAGGACGTCACGATGCTGGCGTCGATGGCGAAGCTGAAGGGCGGCCGCCTGCTGCGCGAGTGCAGCGACGCGTGCCTCCAGTACTGGGGCGGCATGGGCTTCATGTGGGACAACCCGGCCTCGCGCGCGTATCGCGACACGCGCTTGATGTCGATCGGCGGCGGCGCCGACGAGATCATGCTCGGCATCATCTGCAAGTTGATGGGCATCCTTCCCGGCAAGAAGAAGCCGAAGAAGGAATGAGCGCTCAGGTCTCCGGCAGCACTTGCGCCATCGGGACCCAGACGGTCTCGCCGCTCTGGCCGATCTCGAGCTCGTAGTAGCCGGCCATGTGCTGCCGCACGATCGCCGCGTGCAGGCGGCCGTCGGGGCCCGCGACCAAGACGCGCGTGCCGGTCTGCATCATCGGGATGTCGGCGCTCGGCGGCGGCATCGTCGTCGAGCGCGGCGCGATCTCGCCGCTGACCGAGGCCGAGCTCAACCCGCCGCTGACCACCTGGCCCATCGCCGGTTGGCTGTCGCGCGACGCGAACTCGCCGGACGCGTGCGTCATCGGCGGCTGCGGCTGCTGCGGGACCGGCTGACTCGGCGCGTGCATCGCCTGCACCGCCTGCTGCGCCGCCATCGCGTGCGCGCCGGGCCACGAGCCCTGCGCGCTCCAGTCGTTGCCGCTCGCGTCCTCCGCGGTGATCGCGAGATGGTTGAAGCGCACGAACTCGACGCCGAACACCGCGCCGCCGGTCGGGTTGTACGCGATCAACTCCTCGCCGATCGAATTCAGCATCGACGGATCGGTCACCGCGAGCGGCGTGCCCGACAGGACCACGCGGCGCGCCAGCACGCGCCCGAGCAAGCGCGCGATCGATTGCGAGACCGAGTGGATCACGCCGTCGTTGATGCGCTCGAACGGGAGGCCGACGAACTGCGCGACGAGCAGCGCGGGATCCGCGCAGCGCACGAGCAAGCTGCCCGCGGCGCGCACGCGCACCTGCTGGCCGGTCGTCGGCAAGACGAACGCGGTCGCCATGTCGAACGGCGCCTCGACGGGCGCGGTGAGCACGAAGTACGCGCCGGTCGGCTTACCGGGCTGCGGCGTGCGCCACGCGTGACGCCCCGGCTGCAGCATGTCGCCGACCTGCCACGCGGGGCACATCACGACGACCTCGTCGGATCCACACGACACCTCCGCCTGACCGTCGATCGGGTACGGGTAGGCGTAGACGAGCTGGTCGGAGGCGACCGCGTCGCGGGCGATGACGGGCATCGATCGTCCGGATACTACTGTACTGGCTCAGGTCTCGTCGACGGGTGGCTGGCCTTCCGTCGCTTCGCCCTCGCCGTCGCCTGGATGCGGGTGGATCCGTACCTTCCGGACGCGCCGAGGCGACGCCTCGACGATCTCGAGCACCGTCCCGTCCTCGGTGGTCAGCTTCTCGCCGGCTTGCGGGATCGCCTGGGCGAGGCTCATGCACAAGCCGGCGATCGTCGTGCGATCCCGGCCTACGGGTAGATCTACGCCCAGCTCGCGGTTGACCTTCCTCACCGGCGCCCAGCCCTGCACGAGCGCGGTCCCGCCCGGCTCGCGGGTGACGATCGTGACCGGCACGTCGTCCTCGCTGAAGATGTCGCCGACCAGCTCCTCGATCAGATCCTCGATGGTCACCAGGCCGGCGAGCCCGCCGCCTTCGTCGGTGACGACCGCCATCTGCACGCGCCGCTTCTGCATCTCGCGCAGGAGATCGAGCGCGCGCGTGCCGTCGCCGACCTTGTACGGCGGCCGCAGGATGTCCTCGAGCACGACCAGCCCCTTCTCCCACGCGAGCGCGAGGACGTCGCGCGCGACCACGTAGCCGACGATGTTGTCGAGGCTGCCGTCGAAGACCGGCATGCGGCTGTGGCCCTCCTCGAGGATCATCCGCTGCACTTCCTCGGGCGGCGCGCTGCGGCGGATCGCGACCACGCGCGTGCGCGGGACCATCACCTCGGCGACCGTGACGTCGCCGTACGCGAGCGCGCGCGACGCGATCTCCGACGCGCGCGGATCGACCGAGCCGGTGGTCGCCGCCTCCTCGACGAGCTGCTGCAGCTCGTCCTTCGACAGGCGCGCCTCGGTGAAGGTCGTGCGATCGCGGAACAGGCGCAGGACGAGGTTCGAGACGCCGGTGACGAACCAGACGACCGGCCGGATGATCTGCGACATCACCAGCAGCGGCCGCCCCGCGAAGAACGAGAAGCGATCGCTGTAGCGGAGCGCGAGCGACTTCGGCACCAGCTCGCCGAGGACGAGCTCGAGCAGCGCGATCATGACGATCACGAGCGCGAACGCGACGCTCGACGAATACGAGCCGAGCCCGACGTCTTGCATGTACGGCTCGAGCGTCTGCGCGATGTCGTGACCGCCGAACGCGGCCGCGGTCGTGCCGATCGTGGTCATCGCGATCTGCACGGTCGCGAGGAAGGTCTCGGGCTTGTTGCGCAGCGCCTTCACGGCGAGCGCGCGGCGATCGCCGCGGCGAGCGTACTCGGCGAGCCGCGTCTTGCGCACGCTCAAGACCGCGATCTCGGCGCCCGCGAAGAGGCCGTTCGCGAACATGAGCGCGAAGACGATGAGGATCTCGCGGGCCACCGGCGCGCGCGAGCATAACCCGGGGGTGCTACGTTGGTGGGCATGGGCGTGCGCGATCGGACCCCACGGCCGAAGAGCTCCAGCTACATCACCGCGCAAGGCGCGGCGAAGCTGCGCGAGGAGCTGCACCAGCTGTGGTCGGTCGAACGGCCGCGCGTCACGCAAGAGGTCGCCGACGCCGCCGCGCAGGGCGATCGCAGCGAGAACGCCGAGTACATCTACGGCAAGCGGCGCCTGCGCGAGATCGATCGGAGGGTCGGCTGGCTGACGCGCCGCTTGGACGAGATCGTCGTGTGCGTCGGCGCGCCCGACGATCCGTCGCGCGTCCACTTCGGCGCGTGGGTCTCGCTCGAGGACGAAGACGGCGGCGAAGCGGCGTATCGGATCGTCGGCGCCGACGAGAGCGACGCCTCGCGCGGCTGGATCTCGATCGACTCGCCGGTCGCGCGCGCCTTGATCGGCAAGCGCCGTGGCGACGAGTGCACGGTCGTGCGACCGAAAGGCGAGGCGGTCTACACGATCGTCGGCATCCGCTACGAGTCGTCGTGAGCGACGCGATCGCGCCCCAGCCCGCGCCGCGCAAGCGGCGGCGTCGCCGCAGGATGCGGCCGAGCACGGCGCCGATCGTCTCGCGCGACGACGTCGTGCCGGCCGAGCTGCGGCGCTACGCGACCGAGCTGCAGCGCTGGCGCGCGGGCAACGCGATCGAGCTGCTGGTCGCCGGTGACGAGACGTTCCCCGCGATGCTCGAGGCGATCGAGGGCGCCGAGCGCGCGATCTGCTTCGAGGTCTACATCTTCGAGGACGGGACGATGGGCGCGCGCTTCGCCGAGGCGCTCGCCGAGCGCGCGCGCGCCGGCGTGACCGTGCGGGTCCTCTACGACGCGGTCGGAAGCTTCAGCCTCTCCGCCGCGCTCGTGCAGCGGATGAAGGACGCCGGCGTGCAGGTCGCCGAGTACCACCCGGTCGTGCCGTGGCGTCATCGCTGGAACGTCTTCCGCCGCGATCATCGCAAGATCCTCGTCGTCGACGACGAGGTCGGCTTCACCGGCGGGCTCAACGTCACCGACGACAACGCGTCGGTCGAGCAGGGCGGGAAGGGCTGGCACGATCTGCACTGCCGCGTGCGCGGCCCGATCGTGAACGACCTCGCGCGGCTGTTCCGCAAGTCGTGGCTCTACGCCGGCGGCGACGACTATCCGGCGCCGCCGCGCGCGGAGACCGTGCTCGCGCCCGCGGGCGAGGTCGCGCTGCTCATGATCGACAACGCCGAGCGCCGGCGCCGCCGCGTGCCGCGGCGCGCGTACCTGAAGGCGTTCCGCGCCGCGCGCGAGTCGATCTCGATCGAGAACGCGTACTTCCTGCCCGATCGCGGCGTGCGGCGCGCGCTGATCCAGGCGGTGCGCCGCGGCGTCGACGTGCGCGTGATCGTCCCCGCGCTGTCGGACGTCAAGGCGATCGAGTACGCGGGCCTCTACGTCTACCGGCAGCTCGCGAAGTGGGGGATCAAGATCTATCGCTGGCGCGGCGCGATGAACCACGCGAAGGTCGCGGTCGTCGACGGCGTGTGGTCGATCGTCGGCAGCTACAACTTCGACGCGCGCTCGCTGTTCTACAACCTCGAGGCCGCGGTCGCGGCGCTGGATCGATCGTTCGGCGAGACGATGGCCGCGCAGTTCGCGCGCGATCTCGAGCACAGCGACGAGTTCGACGAGCGCACGTGGACGACCTTGCCGTGGTGGCGCAAGGCGCTCGCCTGGACCGCGTTCCAGGTCCGCCGCTGGCTGTGACACATCGCCGCACGGCGCGCCGCGGCGCGCGCGCATCGGATCGTCATGACTCGCTTGCTCGTCGTCGGTGGGACCGGAAGCCTGGGCCGGGAGGTGGTCGCCGCGGCGCTCGCGCGCGGTGAGACCGTCCGCGCGCTCGTCCGAAAACCGGACAAAGCGCCGGCGGCGTGGAAGGGCCGGGTCGAGGTCGTCGCCGGCGACGCGCGCGATCCGGCCGCCGTCGCGAACGCGATGAAGGACGTCGAGCGCGTGTTCTCGTGCGCCGGCGCGAGCGTGATGCCCGGGCTCGGGCTGGGGTGGCGCGGCTACGGCGCCGTCGACACTCGGATCAACAAGGCGCTGATCGATGCGGCCGCCGAGGCGCGCGTGAAGCGCTTCATCTATGTGTCGGTGCACCACGCGCCGCAGCTCGCGCGGGTGCCGTACATCGCCGCGCACGAGCGGGTCGTCGATCACCTGCGCGCGTCGCCGCTGGACTGGGCGGTCGTGCGCCCGACCGGGTTCTTCTCGGCCGTGCGCGCGTACCTCGATCTCGCGAGGAAAGGAGCGATTCCCGAGATCGGCGGCGGCGATGCGCGCACCAACCCGATCGCGGATGAAGATCTGGCGAAGGTCTGCGTCGAAGCGGTGCGTTCTCCGGACAGGAGGCTCGAGGTCTCGGCCGGCGGCCCCGACGTGATCACGCGCCGCGAGATCGGCGATCTCGCGTTCGCGGCGCTCGGACGCACGCCGAAGTACCGCTACGTCCCGGTGTGGCTGGCGCGCACGGGCGCGATGTTCCTGCGCCCGATTCATCCGCGCATGAGCCAGGTCGTGTCGTTCATCGCCGCGCTGTGCGCGCACGACCTGGTCGCACCCGCGGTCGGCACGCATCGCCTGTCGGACGATTTCACCGCCCGCGCACGCGCCGTGTAGACTGTTTCTCGGCCGCGTGCGTTCCGGCCCGCATGCGCGTGACCATCGCCTTCCTCTTCTTGATCTGCGCCACGGGTGTCGCCGCAGCGCATCCACCGCCGCCGCCGCCCGACTACTACATGGTGCGGCCCGACATCGTGACGATCCCACCGGAGACGTCGCGCTCGGTCTGGGAAGGGCAGGTCGGCGGCGGCGCCGGCGTGTTCGCGGCGAGCCTCGAGCGCTGGTTCGGTTTCTCGATCGGCTGGCATCGCGTCAGATCGACGGCGACGTGGCTGATCGGCAACGAGCGCGGGATCGATCTCGATCTGCGCGTGGCGCACGCGCGCGACGGCTCCGCGATCGTCGTGGGGCTCCGGCCGGTGGCGCGCCGCCTGCAAGGTGATTGGCGCGTGCCTTCGCTGACCGGCTTGGTGCTGCCCGAGGTCGCCGTGTCGTCCGGCGACGGCCGCGAGCGCGCGCTGCGCGTCGAGTGGAGCCTCCCGATCGCGACGTCGATCGGCAAGCACAGCGCGATCGAGTGGGATCTCGTGAAGGGCGGCGTCGTGTTCTCGGACGACGGCGTGCACGCGTCGATCGGCAGCGAGGTACGCTTCGTCCTCCGATGAGCTCGCTGAGCGACAAGACCGCGCGCGGCGCCGCCTGGACGATCGTCTCGTCGCTCGGCGCGCGCGCGATCGGCGTCGCCGGCACCGTCGTGATGACGCACCTGCTCGAGCCCGACGTCGTCGGCGCGGTCAACGACGCGATGATCATCGCGCTGACCGCGAACTGGATGTCGATCTGGGGCTTCAACCAGTACGTGATCGTCAAGGGTCGCGGCCCCGACTCGCGCGAGGTCACGTTCCACGTCACGGTCGCGCACATCGTGATGGCGATCGTCGGGCTCGGCTTGGTCGCCGCGTTCGGCGGGCGGCTCGCGCCGGTCTTCAACGCGCCGATGGCCGCGCGCTTCGTGCCCGGCATGGCGCTGTCGATGTTCATCCGGCGCATCGGCTCGACGGCCGAGAAGGTGCTCATCCGCAACATGAAGTTCCGCGCGATCGCGATGCAGACCGCGGCGGGCGAGGTCACGTACGGCTTCGTCGCGGTCTACTTCGCGTGGCGCGGCTACGGCGGCGACGCGATCATCATCGGCAACATCGTGCAGTCGACGGTGATGGTCGCGATCGTGATCGCGGCGGCGGGCTGGTCGTCGTGGGCGACGCCGGTGAAGCTGCGCTGGTCGCGCTTCCGCGACATGACCCGCTTCGGCGTGCCGCTGTCGATCCAAGCGGTCGCGCACAACGCCTCGCGCTACTGGGACAACCTCACCGTCTCGCACTTCTTCGACGCGGGCGCGGCCGGCCTCTACAACATGGCGTACAACCTCGCCGACATCCCGGCGGTGCACGTCGGCGAGCAGCTCGCGAGCGTGTTGCTGCCGTCGTTCGCGCGGCTCGCGCCGGAGCGACGGCCGCGCGCGCTCGAGCGCGCGACGGCGCTGTTGTCGCTCTTGATCTTCCCGATGGCGATCGGGCTCGGCTTGATCGCGAAGCCGCTGATCGCGGTCGCGTTGTCGCCGGAGTGGCAGGGCGTCGCGCCGCTCTTGACGGTCTTGTCGGCCTTGAGCGTGTTCCGGCCGATCACGTGGGTCGTCTCCACCTATATGGAGTCGAACCTGCAGACCGGCCGCTACATGTGGCTCGAGATCGTGAAGCTGTTCGTCTTGCTCGGCGCGATCGCGATCTTGTCGCGGTGGGGCCTCTTGTGGGCGGCGGGCGGCGTCGGCGTCGCGTTCGGCTTCGCGGCGATCGCGGGCGTGTGGCTGGTCGTGAAGGACGGCCCGTCGCCGGCGCGGGTCGCGCGCGGCTTCCTGCAACCGCTCGCGGCGTGCGGCGTGATGGTGGTCGCCGTGCTCGGGCTGCGCCACGTGCTGGAGGGCAACGTCGCGCCCTGGATCGATCTGCTCGCAGAGATGGCGGCCGGCGCGATCTCGTACGTGATCGCGGCGCTGATCCTGTGCCGCGACACCGCGAAGGATTTCCTCTCGCTCGCGAAGGGCGTCTTGAAGGGGAAGCGCGGCGGCGCGGCGCCCGATCCCGACGACGATCTGGACTAGCGCGCGCGCAGCGAGGTCTCGAAGAGCTCGAGGTCTTGCGCGACCGCGCGCGCGGTCGCCGCGTCGACGGCGCGGGACTTGACCAGCTCGGCGAGCGACTTCTCGAGCGGGATCATGCCGGCGTCGCGGCCCGATTGGACGTGGGCGCCGAACATCTGCAGCTCGCCCTTGCGGATCAAGGTCGCGATCGCGGGCGTGACGACGACGCGCTCGATCGCGGGCACGCGGCCGGCGCTCGTGCGCGGGAGCAGATGCTGCGTGAGGATCACGCGGCGCGAGCCGGCGAGCTGCGTGCGGATCTGGCGCTGCTGCGCGTCGGGGAAGACGTCGATCACGCGATCGACGGCGCCGGCGGCGTTGGGCGCGTGCATCGTCGCGAGCACGAGGTGCCCGGTCTCCGCGGCGGTCAGCGCGATCGCGATCGTCTCCTTGTCGCGCAATTCGCCGACGACGATCACGTCGGGGCTCTCGCGCAGCGCGGCGCGGAGGCCGTCGGCGAACGAGGCGGCGTGGAGGCCGATCTCGCGCTGGTGCACGAGCGAGCGGCGCGGCGCGTGCTCGTACTCGATCGGATCCTCGAGCGTGATCACGTGCGCGGCGCGCGTGCGGTTGACGTGATCGACGAGCGCGACGAGCGTCGTGGATTTTCCGGAACCGGCTTGGCCGCAGACGAGGACGAGGCCGCTGCGATAGGACGCGGCGGTGGTGAGATCGTCGGGCAGGCCGAGGTCGCGGAGCGAGGGCGGCTGCGCGTGGATCAGGCGCAGCGCGGCGCCGAGGCCGGTGTGGTGGCGGAAGACGTTGATGCGGATGCGCGCGGAGGCGATCGTCGTGGCGAGATCGACGCTGCCGGTTTCGGCGAGGGCGGCGCGACGGGGCTCGTCGAGCAAGGCAAGGAGATCCGAGTCGCTGATCGGATCCGGATCGCTGTGGAGCGGCGTGACGTCGCCGTCGATGCGGAGGCGGAGCGGCTGCCCGGAGGAGGCGAGGACGTCGGAGGCGCGGCGATCGATCGCTTCGGTGATCGCGGCGGTGATGCGCGATGGGTCCTTCGACTCCGGCCCTTCGGGCCTCCGCTCAGGACGAACGGGGGGGACGGGCACGGGTTTCGGAGCGGGCGCCGCCGGGGCGGTCGTCGAGCGGCGGATGAGCAGCTTGGAAGGCTCGATCACGATCGAGAACGAGGCGCCGTCGGCGGTGCGGTACGCGACCTCGGCGCTGCCGCGGGTCGCGAGCGCGTGGCGCGCGGGCTCGGTCGCGATCTCGCTGATGAAGGTCTCGACCATCGCCGCGTTCATCGGCGGCAGCGCGAGCGGCTCGGGGTTCCCCGCCCGGCGCAAGGTCGGTGCGACGCCGGCGGCGACCGTCATCGCCTCGGCGTCGCGCAGGATCATCACCTTCAGGAGCGAATCGATCGCAGGCATGCGGGTCATCGATTGCAGCGTTCGTGCCGCTCTCGACCGCAAAGCCGTGCCGCGCGCTACCGAAATCTCCTCGGCACAGCGTGCCTGCCTGTCATTTCCACCCCGATCGAGCGCCAAAACGGCAGCCGCCGGCACCCTCGTCCGTAGAATGCCGCGCCGTGTCCCGCCGCGCCCTCAAGCTCGTCCCGCCGACCGCGCCGCGCCGCGCGCCGCGCCAGGATCGCGCGCGCGTGACGTGCGACGCGATCTTGATCGCCGCCGAGCGCGTGCTCGAGCGCGACGGCGTCGCGCACCTGACCACCAATCGCGTCGCCGAGGTCGCGGGCGTCTCGATCGGCTCGGTGTATCAGTACTACCCGAACAAGCAGGCGCTGGTCGCCGCGCTGATCGAGCGCAACAACGGCGAGATGATCACGCTCGTACGCGACCAGCTCGCGCTCCACCCGGCATCTCCCCCGGAGGTCGCGGTCGTTGCGATCGGCTTCGGCATCCGCGCCGCGTTCCATCGCCAGGCCAAGGTCCACCTCGCGCTGTGGGAGCACATGGCGACGCTCGGCCTCACGCGCGCGTTCGAGGATTCCCTCGACCTGCTGACCGACGCGCTCGCGACGTGGATCGCGGGCAACCCGACGATCGACTGCCACGATCCGCGCACGACCGCGTGGGTGATCGTGCGCTCCGTCGAGGGCGTGATGCGCGCGCAGTCGATCGGGCTGCACGCGATCGACGAGGACGCGGTGATCCGCGAGACCGCGTCGATGCTCTTACGCCACCTGCGCCGCGCCTAGAAGCGGCCCTGGCCGCCGAGGCGCAGCGCGAAGTACGAGACGCTGCCGCTCAGCCCGTCGATCAGCGTGTCGGTCCCCGGGTGGTAGTCGCCGCCGAGCTCGAGCGCGAAGCCGGGCGTGATCGCGACCGGCAGGCCGAACTGCAGGTTCATGCCGAAGCCGACGTTGGTCTGGGACATGTCGGCCTGCGCCGAGTAGACGTAGTTGATGTCGGTGCCGATCGCGACGCCGGCGTACGGCGCCGCACGCGCGACGTGGAGCGCGGCGCGTCCGTAGGCCTGGGTCTCGAGCGTCCAGATCATGTCGTCGGTCTCGAAGCCGGCGCGCCAGTCGGTCCAGCGCAGCATGCCGCCGGCCTCGAGGCCGAAGTTGCCGTAGAGCTGCTCGTAGCCGATGCGGACGTTCGGCGCGAACGAGACCGCGACGTTCTTCATGTCGCCCGTGCCCCACTCGATCGCGAGGTCCGCCTGCGCGCGCAGGCCGCTGTGCGCGTACGGCGCCGGCAGGCTCGGGCCGGTCGAGGCCTCGGCGCCGAGGCTGTTGTCACCGCGACCCATCGGGCCCGTGCTCATCGCGCTCGGCGTCATGTTCGCCATCGGCGTCGGCTGACGCCACGGGTTGCGCTGCTTGGTCAGCTTGACGACATCGCCGGCCTTGATCACGTGGACCGAGCCGTCGCTGGTGACGAGCTTGTACTGCACGCCGGGCGTCTGCTCGACGACGATGCCCTTCCACACCGAACCGTCGGACGTCTCGACGACGTCGAGGTAGTCGAACGAACGAACGTCGATGTCCGTGTCATCCGCGTGCGCGACGTGCGCGGCGGCGCCGAGCGCGACCAAGATCAAACCGGCTGCGAGGTGCTTCATGGCGCGCAGTAGTAGACGAAGCGTCGCGAGCTGAATACTCACGTTCGTGCGACCGGCCAAGCGCGCGTCGCGCAACGCGAATCGCACCGATCAGCTCGTCGCGAACGAGATCAGCTCGGTCCACAGCGGCGCCATCTGCCCGTCCGTGAACAGGCGGAAATGATCGGCGTCGAACGCGTCGCCGTGCGCTTCGCCGACCACGCGCAGCGGGCGCGCGTGCGCGAGGCGCGAACGGATCTGCTCGGCGTCGTCGGCGCGGCAGAAGCGATCGCCGGCGCCGACGAAGGCCCACGCGGGGACGTCGATCCGATCGAGCGACGCGAGGTAGTCGACGCCGGTGCGCGACGTCCAGCGCCCGGTGCGCGCCCACGTCGTCAGCTGCGCGACGTAATCGCGCGGCTCGTCGTCGGTGCCCATGCGCGCGAGGCGGATCGGCGCGAACCCGAACGGACGCGACGAAAGATCATAGAGCGACATCAGCGCACGCCGCGCGCGCGGGCCTCTCGGACCGTTGAGCCACACGTTGGTCGCCGCGAGCGCGATCGCGCGCACCGGCGGGATGCGTCCGGTCCCGAGCGCGGCGCAGGTCGCGAGCCCGCCCAGCGAGTGGCCGAGGATCGTCAGCTCGCGCGGATCGATCCGCGCGGTCCGACACACGGCCGCGATCGCCGCCGGCAGATCGAGCTCGACGTAGTCGTCGAAGCACCACTGATCGCGCCGCGGATCCGGCGGGCGCGACAAGCCGTGCCCGCGCCAGTCGAGCACGAAGACCTCGATCCCGCGCTCGGCGAGGAACGCCGCGAACCCGGGCCGCCGCGACGCACCGAAGTAGCGGCCGTGCGCCATCATCGCGTGCGTGCACAGGACGACGCCGCGCCGCGCGCCCTGCGCCTGTACGCGCCCGAGGTGCAAGCGCACGCCGTCCGCGGTGACCGCGCCGATCACTAGAAGTAGTAGCGGACGCCGGCGCCCGCGTTGAGCGCGAGCCCGAAGCCGCCCTCGGTCGACGAGAACCCGTACTCGCCGACGCCCGCGACCTCGACGAACGCGTCGAGCGGGACGTTGCGGAAGTCGAACATCAAGCCGCCGACGACGCGCAGGCCGGCGGCGAGGTAGCTGTTGCCGCCGCGGCCCTTGTCGTAATCGATCACGCGGACGCCGGGACCCAGATAGACGGGCAGGGTGAAGCTCTCGCGCTCCTCGAGGATCCACGGGTGGAAGACGTAGTCGGCGTGGACCTGGATGCCGCCGCCGACGAACGCCGAGCCGACCGCGCCCTGGATCGCCTGATCGTCTTTCAGGTAGAGCTTCGCGCAGATGCCGGTCGGCTCGCCGACCACGAGCCCGATCCCGAACGTGCCCTTCTCGTCGCCGGCGGGATCGGCCACCGCATTTGCGGCGGTCGTCAACACGATCGCGATCACGATGGCGCGCATCGGCCCGAAGGTAACGGACGCCGCAGTTTTGCGCCAATTTGCTCGGCGCGGGAGTCGCGCATCGAGCTTCCGATCGCGCGCGCGGTGCGCTAGAACGAGCGCGTGACTGCCCGAACCGGGAAGGCGAAGGCGGCCGGGGGAAAGGCCGCTCCTCGCAAGGCTGCGTTATTGCGTCCGTCGGCGCCGAAGGCCGCGCGCGCGCCGAAGGCGTCCGCGGTCGAGAGCGATCGCGATCGCGGCGATCGCTCGAAGCGCCTGCTCGATCTCGTGATGCTGCTCCTGCGCGCGCGCTCGCCGGTGACGTATCGCGAGATCCGCGATCAGTTCGTCGCGTACCAGACCGCGAACGTCGAGGCGGGCCTGCGCGCGTTCGAGCGCGACAAGGCCGATCTGCTCGAGCTCGGCATCCCGATCCGCTACATCACGCCCGAGGAAGACGACTCGCTCGAGGACGGCGGCTACGTGATCGACGTGAAGCGCTTCCGCATGCCGGAAGTGCGGCTCAACGCGGATGAAGTGTCCGCGCTGGTCTTGGCCGCGTCGGTCGCGCGCGCGATCCCCGGCGGCACCTACCCGAAGATCGTCGATCTCGCGCTCAAGAAGCTCGCGTTCGATCTGCCCGAGCCGTCCGACACGCCGACGGACTTTCCTTTGGCCCGCACGTCGAGCCCGGTGCTCGTCCACTTCCCGGAGCGCCCGGGCGCGACCGCGATGGGCGACAACGTCGCGGTGCTCGAGCCCGCGATCCGCTTCCGCAAGAAGGTGACGTTCTCGTACACCGCCGCCGGCAACGGCGTGAAGTCGAAGCGCGAGGTCGATCCGTACGCGCTCGCGTATCGCGACGGCGCGTGGGTGCTGGTCGGCTGGTGCCACCTGCGCAAGGAGATCCGATCGTTCCGCGTCGATCGCATCACCGACGCGGTGATGGCGCCCAAGCCGAAGAGCCCCGACTTCGAGCGGCCCGACGGCTTCGACGTCCGCTCGTACGCGAACCGATCGCCGTGGACGTTCGCGGCCGAGCCCGCCGAGACCGTCGAGCTCGAGCTCCGGCTCGAGGCCGCGGATCTCGCCGCCGCGGATTTCGGCGAGCACGCGGTGCGGCGAGTCGTCGGTGACACGACGTTCGTGAAGTTCCCCTGCACCAACCCGGACTACGCGGCGTCGCAGGTCTTGAAGGCGAAGGGCGCGATCGTCGTGCGCGAAGGCGCGCGGCTGAAGAAGCGGATCGCCGACGAGCTCGCCGCGATCAACGGGAGGTACGCGTGAGAGACGTGGCGCAGAAGCTCCGGCGCTTGCTCTACATCGTGCCGTACGTCGCCAAGCACCCCGACGGCGTCGCGGTCGATCAGCTCGCGAAGATGCTGGGCGCCGATCGCGAAGAGATCCTCGCCGATCTCGATCTGCTCACGCAGGTCGGTCCGCCCGACGGCGATCCCGGCGAGTACCTCTTGGTGTCGGTAGAAGACGGCCGCGTCTTCGTCGATCTCGCGCATCGCCTGACGCGGCCCCTGCGGCTGACCCCGGCGGAGGGCTGCTCGCTCTTGTTCGGCATCCGCGCGCTGCGCGAGAGCGGCATCGCGCCGTTCGACACGTCGATGCAATCGGCCGAGAAGAAGCTGCTCGCCGCGCTCGGCCGCGACGCCGGGGAGGCGCAGTCGCTCGCGACCGGCACCGTGATCGCCGAGCCCGATCGCAACGTCGCCGATCATCTGCGCAAGCTCGTGACGTCCGCGCGCCAGTCGCGCACGGTCGAGATCGAGTACGTGACCGCCTCGCGCCACCAGACGCAGTGGCGCAAGATCGATCCGTACGGGATCGTGCACCACGCCGGTGAGTGGTACGTCGTCGGTCACTGCCACCTGCGCGGCGACGTCCGCACGTTCCGCATCGATCGCATCGCCGATCTGCGCGAGACCAAGCAGACGTTCTCCGCGCCGAAGGACTTCGACCTCGAGGCCTATCGCCGCGAGCGCTTGTACGTCCCCTCCGCCGATGCCGTCACCGTGCGCGTGCACCTCGAGCCGCTCGCGGTCACGCGCGTCGGCGCCTCGTGGCCGGTCGGCGAGGTCACGATGCACGACGACGGCTCCGCCGAGCTGATCATGGACTGCGACGGCTTCGAGTGGGTGACCGGCTGGGTCCTCGAGCAAGGCCGGCACGCGTGGATCGTCGGCCCCGACGACGCCCGCACCGCGATGCGCGAGCGGATCGCCCGCATGCGCACCGCGCTGGCGAGCTGACCCGCTCCCGCCCGAGCGCCGCCATCGGCGCGGGCGGTGTTACGGCACCTTCACGGTGTCGCTCACCATCGTCGCTTCCACGCGGCGGTTCGGGTGATCGATCACGAGCGCTTCGTTCTCGTGGAGCGCGACGTCGGGCTCGGTGTAGTCGCAGTCGAGCACGGCGGTGCCGTCGCGCGTCGCGGGGTCGCCCTTCATCGCCGTGTCGACGTGATAGCGCAGGTGCTCTCGGACGCGCGTGCCCTCGCGCTCGATCAGCTCGACGTCGATCGACGCGGTCTTCTTGCCGTACACGACGTCCTCGTGCCAGCGCGCGCCGTTACCCACGGGCTCGTCTGGCGTGACGAGCATGAGCTCGGGCTTGCCGTACCCCTCGAGGTCCGTCGCGGTCGATCGCGTGACCAGCGACGCGCGCGTCCACCTCCCGCGCGCGTCGCGCCACGAATCGAAGACCTCACCGGCGCGCGCGCCATCGACGATCCGCGCGCGCGCGTGATGAACGCCGGCGGCGTCGACGTCGCGGATGCGCCCCGCCGCGTGCTGTCGCGCAGCGGCGCGCGCGGCTCGGCGCCCGCATCGATCAGCGTCACCGAGATCACGGGCATCGGCAGCTCGATCGTCTTCGCGTCGTCGTGCGCGCGCTCGCACGCGACCAGACACGCGATCAACACGACGCACCTCACGGCATCGTCACCACGTCGGTCACGAGGGTCACACGTCCCTCGGCGACGTCGATCGTGTCGGTCGCGTGCAGCGACATCTCGACGCCGCCGAGATCCATCTCCTCCATCGCGACGCCGTCGCGGGTCGCGGGGCGGCCCCAGATCGGGCCGAGCGCGCGGTAGGTGACGCGCTGGCGGATGTGGTCGCCGTCACGGGCGAGGAGCTCGATGTCGCACGACGCGCTGTGATCGCCGACCACCACGTCCTCGTGCCAGCGACCGCCGACGCCGACCGGCTCGTCGGGAGAGATCGTGGCGAGCTCGGGTTGGATCGAGTCCCCGTCGATCGAGTCGCCCTCCCGCATCGTGATCAGCGAGGCGCGCACGTAGACGCCGCGCGGATCGCGCCACGAGTCCATCACGCGGCCGATCGCCTTGCGCCCGGGGCCGTCGGCGTCGAGCACGCGCTCGCGCGTGTGGATCACGTCGCCGTCGACATCGACGGTGCCCTCGTACGTCGCCTTCTGCCGCACCGTCTTCGTCGATGACGGTGGTGACGGCGTGCTCAGCTCGTACGCGATCTCGTAACGACCGTGCGCGCCGCTACGCGGATGACCGATCAGCCGCGCGCGCGGTTCTACTCCCCGATCGATCATGCGTACGACCACCTTCGGCGTGGGGCGCTCGACGGTGGTGGTGTCGTCGTGCGCGCGTTCGCACGCGAACAGCGCGACGGCGGTGAAACCGACGAGCATCGATGACGTGACACGCACCGCGCTCATTCTATGCGACTGCAACGTCTACCCGAGCGTCACCGTCACCTCGAGCCACGACGCCTCCGAACGCGTCGTCGCGATCCACAACAACGACGGGTCCGTGAATCTCGATCAAGGCGTCACACTCGCTGTGACGCTGTGACGGTCGACCTCACGAATCGGGTGATGTCGATTGCCAGGCCGTGAGACATGGAATCTCACGCTGAAGGCAGTGCATATTCCGGCGAGAGTCGTGGTCGGCGCGGTGATAGGGAACTACAAGCTCGTGCGCAAGCTCGGAGAGGGCGGCATGGGCGCGGTGTACTTGGGTCAGCACTCGTTGCTCGGCCGCAAGGCCGCCGTGAAGGTCCTATTACCTTCG
>DATJIA010000130.1:0-31855 GCA_035493675.1 Kofleriaceae bacterium
GGGGGCCGCGCCAGCTTCGGTTTCGGTTTCGGTTTCGGTTTCGGTTTCGGTTTCGGTTTCGGTTTCGGTTTCGGTTTCGGTTTCGGTTTCGGTTTCGGTTTCGGTTTCGGTTTCGGTTTCGGTTTCGGTTTCGGCTACGGCTACGGCTACGGCTACGGCTACGGCTGCGGCTGCGGCTGCGGGTCTCCTTCTCCCGAAAAAATGGACGGCCCGGCGTGAGGGGCACGCCGGGCCGTGGTCGCGAGCGGGAGCTGGGATCCTTGTGTTAGTAGCTCGCGATCAACGTGAGACCGGAGTAGGCCGCGTAGCCGCGGACCATGACGTAGTAGTCACCGGTCGAGGTGCTCGAGACGGTGCACGTCTCGGAGTTGCCGTTCAGGTACGGGCGGCAGAGGTAGCTCGACGTCGTCGGGCGCGAGCCGAGCCGCGTGTAGAGATCCGCGTCGCCGGTGCCGCCGCTGATCTTGATCGTCAGCGACTTGCCCGAGCCCGGGTTCACGCGCCAGTACTGCGCGCTGCCGCTGGCGCCGGTGATGCCGGTGACGCCGACGCCGTTCGACAGGTACGGATCACCGCCGCCGCCGCCGCTCGTGCTGTACGTGCCGGTCAACGTGACGCCCGAGTAGGCGGCGTAGCCGTTCAGCATGACCCAGTACGTGCCCGCGCTCGGCGGCGTGAAGGTGCACGTCTCGGCGTTGCCGTTCTTGTACGGACGGCACGCGTACGACGAGAGCGTCGGCTTCGATCCGAGCTGCACGTACATATCCGCGTCGCCCGTGCCGCCGGTGATCGTGAACGTCAAGGTCGCCTGGCCCGACGGAACCGTCATCGACCAGAAGGTCTGGCTGCCCGACGCGCCGGCGACGCCCGTCACCGGGACGCCGTTCGTGAGCGTGCCGTCGGTGCCGCCGCCACCGCCGCCGCCGCCGCCGCCGCCACCACCGCACGACGACGGCGCGGTGCCGACGCCGACCGCCGCCCACGCGCAGCTGACCGAGTCCTTGGTCGCCTGGTCGTAACCGAGCGCGGTCGCCGCCTGCTCCATCGACGTGCGGATCGACGCGTACTTCGACGTCGACGTGATGTAGTCGGTCTGCGCCTTGTACATGATGCGGATCGCCTTATCGAGGCCGACGCCCGACACCTGGATCGAGCTCTTGCCGCGCGGGTGCGTGCCGCCCTGCGAGAGCAGGCAGAAGGCGAGGTTGCCGACGCCGGAGCTGTAGTGCACGTCGAGGTTGCCGACCGACGAGGTCCAGTAGTCCGCCGACGCGCCGTCCTTGGCGGGATCGCACATCCAGCGCAGCGCGGGCGCGACGACCTTCTCGCCGACGAGCCACGTGTTCGCCGACACCGCGAGCGTGCCGGTCTTGCCGCCGTCGGTCCACGCCTCGACGAACGACGCGAAGATGTCCGACATCGCCTCGTTCATGCCGCCCGACTCGCCGCTGTAGTTGAGGCCGCTCTCGTTCTCGGTGACCGCGTGCGTGAGCTCGTGCGCGGTGACGTCGACCGAGCGCGCGAGCGGGTTGCAGCCCTGCGACGTGTTGCCGTCGCCGTACACCATCTGCGAGCCGTCCCAGTACGCGTTGCAGTAGTTCTGGCTGTAGTGCACCGAGCTGACGAGCGACGCGCCCGCGTTGTTGTACGAGTCGCGGCCCCAGAACTGCTTGTACGCCTCGTACGCGTCGCCGGTGCCGTCGTACGCGCCGTTGACGTCGAGATCCGACGTCGCCGCCTGACCTTCGCTGCGCTTGAGCGTGCCGGGCAAGCTCGAGCCGTTGTTCGCGCTGTAGACCTTGCGGCTCTCGGCCGTCATGATCTCCGGGTAGTCGGCGACGATCGCGCCCGAGTCGACGTCGACGTAGACCTTGTCGCGCACGGGGTCGAGCCCGCGCGAGCCCGAGACGACCGCCTCGTAGGCCTTGTGCATCACGCCGTCCTCGGTCTCGATGTAGACGAGCCGCGCGTTCGGCACGTTCATGCCGGTGAAGCGCGCGTCGGCGAGCACGGTCTGCGTCGCCTGGCCTTGCGAGATCGCATTCGCGCCGAGGTCCGCGGAGATGTCGCCGCGCGCGGTGCCGTTGACCGAGCTGATCGCGCCCTTGACGTCGACGTGCACGACGAGATCGCCGCCGATCACGTCGAGGCCGGCGAAGGTCTGGCGATACCGGAAGTGACGCCCGCCGTCGTCGTCGAAGTGCATCGAGCGGAGGACGAGATCGTTCGTGTGCAAACGGAAGGCGGCGAGCACCGGCGCCAGCTGCGGCCGGACGATCTCGTCGGCGCGCACCGGGTCGGTCTCCTGCATCGCACCGACCTTGCCCATCTCACCGACGATGAACATCGGCAAGCCGTCGGTCGTGAACTGGACGACCTTCGCGTCGGGCAGCTTGGCCAACGCGTCCGCGACGTCGTCCGGTGTTCCTTGTTGACCGGAGTCATCGACTGGAGGGGCGCAGGCGGCGAGGAGGGCGGCGATGAGCAATGAGGAGCGGATCGACGACATGCGCGTCCGTCTCTTCAGGATGAGTGCCAGGTGGCTACGCCGGTTGCCGGCGTATGCGATCGTGAGTCATCGAGTCTGTCAGCGCATTCGGGTAGCGATCGGTGTCTCGCGACGGGACGTGAGCTGACAAACAGCGCCTCTCCGCGAAACGTGAGCGGAAGTTCGCGAGCTTGCTCACGCCGATCACACGGACGTGACGCGATGCACGCGCGACATGACGACTCGCACCATGCTCACGCGCGGTGCTTTGTGCCTCTGCGGTCAGTGGCGAGAGCAGATGCTTGCAGAAGCTGTCTGCCTACATCGGCCGCATAGCTGGGACTTCGTGCACGAAGCGCTGCTGTTTCGGATCCGACTTCAGCGTGAGCGGCGTGCAGTAGACGTCGAGCTTCTCGCCTTGCTCTTGGAGCGCGCGGCCGACGCGCGGGTCGGCGATGTTGCCGGTGATCGGCAGCGTGCAGACCGAGTACTGACCCGCGACCATCTTGTCGAAGGTCGGGAAGGCGGCGCCGCCGAGCCAGACCTTCACGCCGCCGCCGCCGGTGCCCGCGCCGTGCAGCACCGCGTCCTGGAGCTCCTTGCCGTTCTTGATCGCGACGGTGCCGCCGCCGACGTAGACCTCGGCGGCGTCGACCTTCGCGCCGTCCTTTCCCTTGATCTCGATCGTGAGCGAGATGTCGCCCTGCGGGATGTCGATGTCGAGCGTGGTCCGTTGCCCGGCGACGACCGTGGTGTCGGTGCTCGTCATCGACGCGCCCAAGCCGGCGTTGCGCATCACGGTCGCGTGGTGACGGCCTTCGGGGATCTTCTCGATCAGATAGGTGCCGTCGGCGCCGGTGGTGACGACGATCGAGGCGTCGCCGGTCTTGGGCGACACCATGACGGTCGCGCTCGCGATCGGCTCGTGCGCGAGCGTGACGCGGCCGCCGATCGATCCGAAGCCGTGCAGCTTCAACGTGATCGGCGGCGGATCGTCGGTGCCCGGCGGGATCGACAGCGTGTCGCTGCGCCCGCGCGCCGGATCGTCGGCGAGGATCGCGCCGCCGTCGGGCCCGACCCCGATCAAGACGAACTCGCCGCCGCGATCCGCGATCGTCGTGCGCATGCCCATCTGCTCGTCGCTGACGGCGCCGCCCAGGCCGAGCGACTTGCCGTCGGAGATGAGCAGCTTGCCGACCGCGACCTTCGCGCCCGACGCGGGCTCGCCGTCGGCGGTGACCACGCGCCCGGTGACGCGACGCCCGCGGTGCACGGTGATCGTGCCGAGGTCGGTCGTCTTGCCGGCCTCGACCTTCACGTCGGCCTTGGTCGTCTCCGCGAAGTCGGCGCCGTGGATGCGCACGTCGTAGTCGCCCGGCGCGAGCTCGCGCAGCTCGAACGCGCCGCCGACGATCGCGGCGCTGGTCTGGTAACCGGTCGACACCGTGCCGCCGGTGACCGCGCCGCCGTTCTCGAGCGCGACCTTGCCCTTGATCCCGCCGGGCAGCGGCAACACGATCTTCACGTTGGTGTCGCCGGTCTTGGCCGCGGTGCCCTCGCGCTCGAACGGTTGCGTCGTGCCGCCGGCGCGCTGCGCCCACAAGCGATACGCGCCGTCGGGGAGGCCGTGCAGCTGGAAGCGGCCGCCGCCGTCGGTGGTCGCCTGCGAGAAGCCGCTGATCGCGAGGTCCTCGATCTTGCCGCCGCCGCCCATCCAGTCGGTCATCGCGGTGACCTGCGCCTCGGCGACCGGCTGCGCGTCGCCGTCGACGACGACGCCGCTGATCGTCCCCGACACGTCGAGCACGAGCTCGAGATCTTTCGGCGGCGCCGCGTTCAGATCGACGTCGGCGATCGCGCTCGCGGCGCTGTCGGACTCGGCGCGCACGCGCATCTGCGCGCGCGGCAAGCCGTGCAGCGCGAACTTGCCCTGATCGTCGGCGACGACCTGACGCGCCGACGCGGCCGACTGCTCGGCGCCACCGGCCGAGAGCTCCTTCGGCGAGACCTTGATCGTCGCGTACGGCGCCGGTCGGCGATCCTTCGTGATCACGTGGCCCGCGAGCACGGCGGCGGCCTTCATCGTGATCGTCACGCCGTCTTTCGGCGACGAGCCGTCGACCGCGATCGGCTCCGAGCTGCCGGGCGCATGATCGTCGTCGGTCGCGACGAATCGATACGAGCCGGCGGCGACCGCCGCGATCGTGAACGCGCCCTTGTCGTCGGTGAGCGCGCCGTCCTTGCTCGCGTCGTCGAGCGGGATCAGGCTCGAGACCTCGCGCGCGATCACGCGCGCGTCCACGATCGGCTTGCCCGCTTCGTCGACGACGCGGCCGCTGACCGGCGCGCCGCGCGCGAGCTCGACGCGCAGCTCGGTCTGTCCCGCCTTGACGTCGTCGGCCTTGTGCGCGGTCGCGTAGCCCTGCGCGCTGACCGCGACCGCGATCCAGCCCGGGGCGATCGCGTGCAGCGTCGCCTTGCCGTCGGCGCCGGTGGTCGCGCGCTGATCGGCGAGGCTGCGCGCCTCGACGGTCGCGCCGGCGATCGCCTTGCCGTCGGCCGCGCCGGTGACGATCACCGTGAGCGTCTGGCCCTTGCGCAGGCGGATCACGGCCGGATCGCTGCCGCCGGTCAGCGTGTACGTGATCGGTCCGCCGACGTCGTCGCCCTTGGTCGCTTGCAGCTCGTACGCGCGGCCGACCAGCTTCTCGAAGACGAACGAGCCGTCGTCCTCGGTCTTCGTCGACTTCGGCGGGACCGAGCCGAGCCACACCTCGGCGCCGCCGACCGGATGATCGTCGGCGTCGAGCACTTGCCCCTCGAGCCGGAGCGCGCCGACCGGATCGGCGTCGCGCAAGAAGATCGGCGCCGACGCCGGCGCGTTGTCCTGCTTCGGCTCGATCTTCGGCGCGACCGGCTTCGACCACGGATCGTCTTTCGAAGCGACCGGCGCCTTCGCCTCGTCGGATTTGCCGCGCGTGAAGAACCAGATCGCGATCGCGACGAGCACGATCGCACCGACGATCCAGGGAAGCCGCTGGCGCATCGAGCGCGACGGTAGCGCGCTTCTCAGACCTTCGCCGCTCCGCGAGCCGCTGCGACACGGTGCGACAGGCTCGCGACCACCGCCAGCGTGATGCACGACGCGATGACAGCGACGGACAGCGCGGGCGTGAAGTGTACCCACGGCGCGGCGAGCATCTTGCCGCCGGCGAACGCGAGCACCGCGGCGAGGCCGTAGCGCAGGTAACGCAGCTCGGCGAGCGCGCCGGCGAGCGCGATGTACAGCGCGCGCAGGCCGAGGATCGCGAAGATGTTCGAGCTGTAGACGATCAACGGATCGTCGGTGATCGCGAAGACGGCGGGGATCGAATCGATCGCGAACAGGATGTCGGTCACCTCGATCGCGATCAACGCGGCGAGGAACGCCGAGCCGACGCGTCGCTTGACCCACTCGATGATCTTCGGCGGCTCCGCGTCGTGCGCGCGCAGCGTCTTGATCGCGGTGACGATCAAGATCGCGCCGAACACGTACGTGACCTCGTGCCAGCGGTGCAGGATCGCGGCGCCAGCGCCGATGAAGATCGCGCGCGCGACCAGCGCGCCGAGGATGCCCCACGTGAGGATCCGCCGCTGCTCCTCGCGCGGCACGCGGAACGCCGCGAAGATCACGAGGAACACGAACAGGTTGTCGACCGAGAGCGACTTCTCGAGCAGGTAGGCGGCGAAGAACTGCTCACCGGCTTCCGCGCCGAAGTGCAGCCAGACGAACAGATTGAAGACGAGCGCGGCCGCGATCCAGATCGCGGTCCACGCCCACGCTTTGCGAGCGGACATGAATCCTCCGAGTGAAAGAGACGATCGGTGGGTGACGCGATCGGCTTTCAGCGCGGAGGACGATCGATCGAAGACACGTGCGCGCGTCCGGCGCTCTGCATCGGCCCCGGCGCGAAGACCACGGGCCGCACGTCCGGCGCGGCGATCTTCGGAGCCGCGACGAGCGCGACCTCGACGATCGGATCCTCGATCACCGGCGCCTCGTACGCCTGCGCGACGCCGCCGACGAGCAGCAGCGCGAGCACGAGCGCGAGGATCCGGACGATCAAGGTCCGTTCAACGTAGACCGCGATCGCCCGGCGTCAAGCGGATCACGACTCCGACAAGAACGGATAGCGGTGATCCGTCGGTGGCACGAAGGTTTCCTTGATCGTCCGCGCCGCGGTCCAGCGCAAGAGGTTGAGCGGCGAGCCGGCCTTGTCGTCGGTGCCCGACGCGCGGGCACCGCCGAACGGCTGTTGTCCGACCACCGCGCCGGTCGGCTTGTCATTGATGTAGAAGTTGCCGGCCGCGTGACGCAGCGCTTGTGAAGCCTCGACGATCGCCGCGCGATCGCGCGAGAACACCGCGCCGGTCAGCGCGAACGGCGACGTGCGATCGACCAGCTCGAGCGTCTCGTTCCACGCGCGATCCGGATAGACGTGCAAGGTCACGATCGGTCCGAACAGCTCGTCGCGCATCAGGCGCACGCCCGGATCCTCGGTCGTGATCAACGTGGGGCGCACGAAGAAGCCCTCGCTGTCGTCGGTCTTGCCGCCGGCGACGATCTTCATGCCGTTGGTCTCGCGCGCCTCGCGGATCGCGTGCGCGTGGCGATCGAACGCCTGCTTCTTGATGACCGCGCCCATGAAGTTCGTGAAGTCCGAGACGTCGCCGACCTTCAGGCTCTCGATCGTGGACACCAGCTCGTCCTTCATCGCGTTCCAGATCGACTGCGGCACGTAGACGCGCGACGCCGCCGAGCACTTCTGGCCCTGGTACTCGAAGCCGCCGCGCACGATCGCGGTCGCGACCGCCTTCGGATCCGCCGACGGATGCGCGAGGATGAAGTCCTTGCCGCCGGTCTCGCCGACGATGCGCGGGAAGTTCTTGTAGCGCTCGAGGTTGTCGCCGATGCGGCGCCACATCTGGCGGAAGACCTCGGTCGAGCCCGTGAAGTGCAGGCCGCCGAAGTCCGGATCGTCGAGGAGCAGCGGCGCGATCTGCGAGCCCGCGCCCGGGAGGAAGTTGATCACGCCCGGCGGCAGGCCCGCCTCCTCGAACAAGAGGAACGTGTGCCACGCGGCGAGCATCTGCGTCTCCGCCGGCTTCCACACGACGGTGTTGCCCATCATCGCGGGCGACATCGGCAGGTTGCCGCCGATCGCAGTGAAGTTGAACGGCGTCAGCGCGAAGACGAAGCCCTCGAGCGGCCGCAGCTCCTGCATGTTCCACATGCCGGGCGCGCTGATCGGCTGCATGCCGTAGAGCTGATGCGCGTAGCTGACGTTGAAGCGGAAGAAGTCGATCATCTCCGCGGCGGCGTCGATCTCCGCTTGGTGCGCGGTCTTCGACTGCCCGAGCATGGTCGCCGCGTTGACCGTCATGCGGCGCGGACCGGACAGCAGCTCGGCGGCGCGCAGGAAGACGGCGGCGCGCGCCTCCCACCGCATCGCGCTCCACTCGCGGCGCGCGTTCATCGCGGCGCGGATCGCGCGCTGCGTGACGTCGGCGTCGGCCATGTGGAAGCGGGCGACGACGTGGCGGTGACGGTGCGGCATCACCACGTCATGCACGTTACCGGTCGTGACGCGCTCGCCGCCGATGACGCACGGGATCTCGACGATCTCCGACGAGAGCCGCGCGAGCTCCGCTTTCAAGCGCGCCTTCTCGGGTGACCCGGGCGCGTACGTGAACATCGGCTCGTTGACAGGAGGGGGCGGGACGACGACCGCGTCGTGCATGAGACGCCTTTACCACGATTCCGGGAATTGCCAGACAACAGCGAGGGTCCTGCTGGTGTCATGACGGCGATGGAGCGCTCGAGACGCGGTGTGTCGATCGGGATCGTCGTCGTGCTCCTCGCCGCCGGCGCGCTCGCGTGGCGGCGATGCGGCGGCGGCGAGTCGAAGGGTTCGTCGTCGAGCGGCGGCTCCGGCACGACCGAAGTCGATCGCGCGAGCGCGGACGCGACGCGCGCGAAGACCGCGAAGGGCGGCGATCCGCACGGCCTCGCGCGCGGCTCGATCGCCGGCACGATCAAGGACGAGCACGGTGCACCGGTCGCGAGCGCGGTCGTCTGTGCCGATTACTGGTCGCGCGAGCTGTCGAGCGAGGAGACGCGCGATCCGATCTGCACGACCTCGGACGCGACCGGCGCGTACAGGCTCGGCGATCTGCTCGCGGCCACCTATCGCGTGCAGGCGTCGGCCGGCCCGCACGGCAGCGCGGTCTGGGAGGACGCCGATCATCACAACGATCTGCGGCTCGCGGCCGGCGAGGCGAGGACCGGCGTCGATCTCGCGCTGCCCGGCGGCGCGATCGAGATCAAGGGCATCGTCTCCGACATCAACGGTGGGCCGATCGGCGGCGCGCTCGTCCGGGTTTCGGACGAAGGCGAGGGCTGGTGGGATCGCAGCAACTACGGCGGCTACGTGAAGACGAAGGACGACGGCACGTTCTCGGTCTACGCGAAGCCCGGCGACGTGCGCGTGTACGCGAGCGCGGAGGGCTACTCGCCCGGATCGAAGCCGGCGGTCGCGCCCGGCACGTTCGTCGAGGTCCTGCTCACGCCGGAGGGCGTGATCGCGGGGACCGTCGTCGAGGCGGGCACCAAGAAGCCGGTCGCGGGCGCGCTCGTCTCCGTCGACACCGAGTGGGAAGGCGGCAACTGGGAGGGCGGGCAGAGCGCGCGCACCGACGACAACGGCAAGTTCCGCCTCACGCGGGTGAAGCCCGGCCGCTACAAGCCGACCGCGCAGGGCCCCGACTACTACGGCGAGCCGGCGGAGTCGGTCTTGCTCGCGCTCGGGCAGACGATCGAGGACGTCGTGATCGAGGTGCACCCCGCGGTCAGCGTGCGCGGCAAGGTCGTGATCGAGACCGAGGGCAAGCGCACGCCGTGCGCGCGCGCGAGCCTGTGGATCAACGACGCGAAGCGCGGGCTGTCGCGATCGAGCGAGGCCGATCCGGACGGCACGGTCGTGTTCAAGGCGGTCCTGCCCGGCACGTACTCGATCACGGTGTGGTGCGAGGACGAGCTCTCGAAGGATCACTACGATCCGATCGTCGTCGCGATGAAGGACGTCGACGGCCTCGAGTGGGCCGTCTCGCCCGGCGGCGTGATCCGCGGGCGCGTGCACACGACCAAGGGCGAGCCGATCGCCGACGCGCAGATCCAAGCGCAGACCAAGGGCGGCGATCCGCGCGGACAGCGCACGTGGGGCTGGAAGAAGAGCGAGAAGGACGGGACGTTCGTCGTGCGCGGCTTGGTCGCGGGCAGCTACGGCGTGCGCGCGACCGCGAACGGATATCCGCAGCCGAAAGATCCGGTCGACGTCGTCGTGCCCGCGAAGGGCGAGGCGACCGCGGACATCGCGCTCGACGGCGGCGGCGCGATCCACGGCGTCGTCGTCGACGAAGACGGCCACGGCGTCGGCGACGTCAACGTGCGCGCGCAGGGCGAGCGCTGGAGCTGGTGGGGCACCGGCGCGGCGCGCACCGCCGACGACGGCAGCTTCACGATCAAGGGCGCCGAGCCCGGGCCGGTGCGCGTGATCGCGCAGCGGAATTGGCAGGACGAGCTGCGCAACCCCGGCTCGCACGACGACGACAAGCAGGGCAAGAAGGTCACGGTCGTCGCGGGCCAGACCGTCGAGGTGCGGCTCGTCGTCGAGCGGCAGAGCGGGGCGATCACCGGCGTCGTCGTCGGCGGCGAAGGCGCGCCGGTCTCCGACGCGTACCTCACCGCGACGCGCGAGAGCGACGCGGCCGGCGCCGCGCAGGGCAGCGCCTTGCGCGAGTCGCGCTGGGGCGATTGGGACAAGCGGCCGGTCGTCACCGCGACCGACGGCTCGTTCAAGATCGGCGAGCTCGGGCCCGGCTCGTACACGGTGCGCGCGTATCGCAAGGGCGGCGGCGAGGCGGTGGTCGAGCACGTCGCGGTCGGGACCAAGACGCGACTCGTGATGAAGAGCGCCGGATCGATCGCGGGCACGGTCGTGATCTCCGGCGGCGGCGCGCCGGATGTCTTCTTCGTCGCGGTCTCCGATCGCAAGACCGGCTTCTCGCGCAGCGAAGGCTTCTACTCGACCGCCGGCGCGTGGGCGATGCGCGACCTGCCCGCGGGCACCTACGACGTGACGGTCAACGCCGCAGAAGGGAGGGCTTCCGTCGATGTCCCGCTCGCCGACGGCGAGAAGAAGGACGGCGTCGTGCTCGCGCTCGAGAAGATGGTGACCGTGCGCGGCCGCATGATCGAGCTCGGCGGCGGCGCGCCGATCAGCGGCCTCGCGGTGATGGTCGGGCCCGCGAAGGGCGACGAGGGCTTCACGTTCAACATGGACGACGCGAGCGATCCCGATCGCAAGTACATCACCGACAAGGACGGCCGCTTCGAGGTGCAGCGCTCGCCGCTCGGCCGCGACTTCGTCACCGCGTTCTCGATGGACTGGGACGCGTCCCCGTGGGGCTGGGTCCGCAAGCTCGTGATCGTGAAAGCCGGCGCCGACGTGATCGATCTCGGCGACATCGAGGTCGCCAAGCGGCGCGTGCCCGCGCGCACGCGCGGCGGCGATCTCGGCTTCGATCTCAAGCAAGAGGCGCCCGACATCGAGCCCGAGCAATCCAAGATGGAGATCTCGCATCTGGACGCGGACGGCCCCGCCGTCTCGAGCGGGTTGAAGATCGGCGACGTCATCGTTTCGATCGACGGCGTGGATGTGCGGGGCGAGCGCAGCTATCTCGCGTGGACCTTGATGCAAGTCGCGCCCGGCACGATCGTGAAGCTCGGCCTCGAGCGCGGCACGGTCGTGCCGATCACCGCCGGCCCGCCGAGCTGACGATTCTCGATACGGTCTCGTGTGGGACCCCGCGATGACAGGGGGGACCTCTAGCCTCGATGCATGGCCCACCGATCGTTCTCGGATGAGCTGATCGAGCACCTCGCGCTTCGCGACGAGCTGCACCGCCTCGGCGCGCGCACGTCGAGCGCGCCGCTCAGCCGGATCGCGACCGCGATCTTCCAGGCCGGCGCGCTGACCGCGTTCCGCGACGGCGATCGCGCGCAGCTGTGGTCGATCGTCGACGAGCTGCCGTGAGCGCACGAAAAACTTTGATCTCAAACTAATAGCGCAAGTCGTCCGCTTGACGGACAATCACGGCGGATGGTGGATCCGTTCGTCGCAGGCGTCGTCCTGTGGTGCGCGTTCGCCCTGATCGCGATGATCGACGGTGCGTACCTGCACCTGTTCAAGTACCGCCTTCACACGCGCGCCGAGTCGTACGTCGAGCACGTGACACACACGCTGCGCGCGGTCACGTTCCCGCCGCTGGTCTACCTGCTCGTGTACCAGCGCAGCGCAGGCATCGCGTTGTGGGCGGCGACGGCCTTGGTCGTCGTGGACGTCGTGATCGAGGCGTGGGACGTCCTGATCGAGCGGCGCAGTCGTGCCGGGCTCGGTGGCCTATCGCCGTTCGAGTACCTGATCCACGTCCTATCGATCACGCTCAACAGCGCCGGCACCGCGCTCCTCTTGATCGCGCGGCCGGCGTCGGCGTGGCGGTGGGACGCGGCCGCCGGTGCGCCGCCGCCCGATGTCGTGCGCTGGATCGCGCTCGCGCTGATCGCCGGCGGCGTATGCACCGCGATACAGCACCTGTGGCTGCTGCAGCCCAAGTACCGCGCGGCGTGATCAGCCGCCGCGGCCGGGGCCGCGCCAGCGGGTGATGCGCGCGGGCCAGGGTTGCAGGCCGTCGGTGCGGCGGCCGGCGGCGCCGCGCGCGACCAGGCGCGCGATCATCGCGAGCATGCCTTCGTGGTCGCGCGAGGCGGGATCCGAGACGGCGGTGAGCGACACGTCTCCGGACTCGCTCAGCTCGGCGCGATAGTCGTGGCGCGCCGAGGGCGTGATCACCGCCGCCGCGTACACCGCCACGCCGTCGCTCGCCGAGCTCAGCTCGAGCACGAAGCGCGCGCCGTGCGCGGGCACGAGGGCGTCGGAGTCACTCACCGAGATCGGACGCGAAGCGAGACGACACGTTCGCCTCGTTGCCCCACTGCGACTTCTTCCAGTCGAGGTTGAACGCGCGCAGCATCCAGACCGGATCGAGCACCGCGCGCGCGCCGATCTCGGCCGACGCCTGGCCCCACAGATCCTTCATCTCGTCGGGATCGTGCGAGAGGTCGTACAAGCGCGGCGTGTTGCCGCCGGCGATCTTCATCTTCCAGTGCGAGATGCGCGGGCCGTGCGCGTCCTCGTACATCGACGAGACGCTCATCAGCGGATAGCCGCGGCCGATCCCGTTCGCCAACGGAATGAGCGACACGCCTTGCCACTCGGGATCCATCGCGACGCCGAGCGCGTCGGCGATCGTCGGCACGATGTCGATGCCCTCGGTGCCCTCGGCGATCTTGCCGGCGGGGAACATCGGCGGGTAGTGGATCAAGAGCGGCACGTGCACGAGCATGTCGCGCACCGACGAGCCGTGCCCGACGCGGCCCTCTTCCCACTGCTCGTCGCCGTGATCCGCGGTGACGATGAGCATCGTCTGATCCCACATGCCCGCCGCCTGCAGCTTCTCGACGAGCTGGCGCAGCTGATCATCTTGATAGCTGACGTTCGAGTCGTAGAGGGCGCGCACGTGCTGGATCTCGCGATCGGTCAGGCCGCCGTTGTGCTCCTTCGAGCCGGCCGCCTTGCCGGCGTCCTCGCCGGAGAACTGATCCTTGAAGCGGCCCGAGTACGAGCCCGGATCGTACTTCGCCATCCACGGCGCCTTCGCGCGCCACGACACGTGGGTGTCGACGGTGCCGAGATAGAGGAACCAGGGCTCCTTCTTGTTGCCGACGAACTGGAGGCCGTGCTCGATGATGTCGGCCGCCTTGAGGCCGGTCTCTTCTTCGATGTGGTTCGAGAACTTGTTCCACGCGGTGCCGAACCCGCGCTTCGGGCGGATGTAGCCGTTCGCCGAGACGCCGGCGACGAACATGCCCGCGTCCTTCGCGACCTCGTCGACCGTCTTCCACTTCTCGGGCAAGGACGCCTTCTCGTCGATGAACGTGTGCTTGAGCGGGTAGAGCGCCGTCCAGATCGACGCGTGCGAGACACGCGACTCGTTGCCCTGGTCGTAGTGCTGCATGAACACGGCGCCGGTCTCGGCGAGCTTCTCGAACTCCGGCGTCTCCGGCCGCGCGTTCGGGTTCCACGGCCGCACGCGGTCCGCGCGCAGCGAGTCCATGATGAAGAGGACGACGTACTTCGGCGGCGTGCCGCGCGCCGGCTTCGCGGGCGCGTCGCCGGGGACGACGATCGACGCGTTCGCGAGCTGCGCCTTCGCGCACCCGCTCGCGTCGAGCTCGATGCGCGCCGCCTTGCCGGCGAGCGACGATAGATCGACCGCGCTGCCGAGGCCGGTGAGCGCGCCGTCGGCAGACGTGCCGTCTTCGCCGGTCGCCTTCACCTTGATCGTGCACGCGCCGTCGGCGAGATCGCCGGTGAGCTTGCCCTTCTCGGGGACGAACGCGTACCAGGCCATCCCGCCGCCGTCGGGGATCACGAGCGACTTGGAGCTCGCGTCGTAGAAGCCGACCGCGTCGTCGGCGGGCGCCGACGCGCCGCCGACCTCGATCCACGCGACCGGGTGATCGCCGCTGCGCGCGAAGAAGAGCAGCTCGTTCTCGCCTTCCTTCAGCTGCCCGGCGGGGACCTGCAGCTCGACGGTCGACCAGCCCGCGCCGGCCTTGCCGTTGACGTCCTTGTTGCCGTTCACGCGCACGCTGAACGGCTCTTCCTTCTCGCTCCACACGCGCACGCGCACGATCGACGGATCGATCTGCTGCGCGGTCAGCGGCACCTCGACCTTCGCGCTCTTGCCGTTCATGCGCGCGGCCTTCACGCCTTGCAGCTCCTGCCGCATCTCCCACGGCTTCTGCTTGATGCGCCGCGTGTTGCCGAACCGCACGTACTTCGCGAAGCCCGCCGAGCCCGCCGGCAAGACGAGGCCGCCGCCGCGGATCAGGTGCGCGGACAGGCGATTGTCGACGAGCGAGTAGAGCGCGTGCTCGGGGCCGCGCGACGGCGCCTTCTCGGGCGCCTTCACTTGCGGCTTCCCCGGATCGTTCGACGCGGGCTTGGCCGGCTCGCCGCTGGTGCCGCCCTCGCTCTTCTTGCCGCACGCCGCGGACGTGAGCGCCCCACAGATCAACAGCGCAATGCTGGTTCGCACGGAGAGCATGGGTAGCAAAAACCCATGACGGTGTCGATCTATTGCGCGATGCGCCACCCGTGCGCATAGACGTTCATGCGTCCGCCGCGCACGAACCCGCACGCGGTCACCCCGAACCGTTCGCACACGTCGACGGCGAGCGCGCTCGGCGCCGACACCGCCGCGACGATCGGCGCGCCCGCGGCGACGACCTTCTGCGCGAGCTCGTAGCCGAGCCGCCCCGACACGACGACGATCCCGCGCCAGGGCAGGCGGCCCGCCTCGAACGCCCAGCCGATCACCTTGTCGAGCGCGTTGTGGCGACCGATGTCCTCGCGGATGCACGCGAGCTCGCCGCGCTCGTCGAAGAGCCCCGACGCGTGCAGCCCGCCGGTCTGCTCGAACTCGGCCTGCGCCGCGCGCAGCTTCTCCGGCAGCGACGCGACCAGCGGCGCGCTCACGATCAGCTCCGATCGCACCTCGGTCATGCGCGTCTCGAGCTCGGCGATCGCGACGCGCCCGCACAGCCCGCACGCCGCGGTCGAGACCAGCCCGCGCGCGCGGAGCTCCACGTCGATCCGCGCTTCGTCGCCTTCGATGACGATCTCTCCCGCGGGAGAGAGCCCCTCGGCGATCAACAGGCCGCGCACCAGCTCTCGATCACTGCCGGGCGTCCGCAGGATCGTCGCGACGACCTCGCCGCGCGCGCGGATCGCGAGCGGGCCTTCCTCGACGAGCTGATCGGCCGCGGCCTCGCGGACCCCGCGCAAGGCATCGATCCGCTCGATATTCCGTCGTTCCACGCCCTCGACTGTACCGCCCCGCGGCGCCGCGGTAGGGTCGCTCCGTGCTGAAGGACCGAGTCTTCCGCGATCCCGTCCACGGGCTCATCGAGCTCGAGGGCCCCGATCGCGCGGTCTCGCGCGTCCTCGACACCCGCGCGATGCAGCGGCTGCGCCGTATCAAGCAGATGGGCTTCGCGTGGCTCGTCTATCCCGGCGCCGAGCACTCGCGCTTCGGTCACGCGCTCGGCGCGTTCCACATCGCGCAGCGCGTGGTCGCCGAGCTCGAGCTCGCGCCCGACGTCGCGCGCCACGTGAAGATGGCCGCGCTGCTCCACGACGTCGGGCACGGCCCGTTCTCGCACGCGTGGGAGCACGTCTTCGTCGGCGGCGCCGATCACGAGCGCTGGGGCGCGCGGATCGTGATCGAAGACGCCGAGCTGCGCGGCGTCCTCGAGGAGCTCGAGCCCGGGCTGCCCGAGGTCTTGCGCTCGTTCTGGCTGAAGACGTACAAGCCGCACTTCGCGCGCAAGCTGGTGTCGTCGCAGCTCGACGTCGATCGCCTCGACTATCTGCTGCGCGACGGCCACTACTCGGGCGCCGGCTACGCGACCTTCGATCTCGACTGGATCCTGCACGCGCTCGAGGTCGAAGAGGTCCACAGCGACGACGATCCGTCGGATCTCGTGATCGATTATCGGCGCGGCATGTACGCGGTCGAGCAGTACCTGTTCGCGCGTTCGTACATGTACGCGCAGGTCTATCACCACAAGACCGTGCGCGCGGCCGAGTGGATGTTCATCAAGACGCTCGAGCGGTTCGCGCAGCTCGCCCAGCGCGAAGCCGAGCCGCCCGGCCTCGAGATCGCGGGGCGCATGGCGCGCGGCGGTGAGGTCTCCGTCGAGGAATACCTGCGCTTGCACGACGGCTCGCTCACCAGCGCGCTCGACGCGTGGGCGGGGTGGGGCCCGGGCGCGCCCGCCGACGATCCGGTCCTGCGCGATCTCGCGCACCGGCTCGTCTCGCGCCGCTTGTTCAAGACCTTCGATCTCGGCGACGACGTGCGCGTCGTCGATCGGATCGGGCCGGCGGCGCTCGAGGTCGCGGAGCGCCGCTTCGGCGCGGCCGCGCGCTCGTACGTGCACGTCGATGCGACCCGGCAGATCGGCTATCGCGGCGGCGAGGACGAGGAGCTGCACGTCGTCGATCACCCGCGCTACGGCTCGGTCACGCTGTCGCGCCTGCTCGAGGACATGCCGCTCGGGCAACCGATGGCAACCGTGCGCCTGGTGTGTGCGCCCGAGCTCGTCGACGATCTGCGTCCGGTGGTCGAGTCCGCGCTCGGCCGCCCGCGCGGGCGCCGATGAAGTAATCTCCGCGCATGAAGCTCTGGCCCGCCGCTCTCTTGTTGTGCGCGTCGGTCGCGCGCGCGGACGACACGATCAAGATCCAGCCGAACGCGGAGGCGCGCTGCACCGACGCGCCCGAGGTGAAGATCGCGATCGAGGTCGTGTCGCGCGGCGCGTGGCTCGGGTCCTCGACGGGCGCGCGCTGCTTCGTCGCGAAGGGCAACGACACCGCGCTCGACGCCGAGCTCGGCAACGTCATGGCGAGCATGACGCCCGACTGCTCGCGCTCGGTCGAGCTCGGCGCGGTCGCCGGCGTGTCGTACCAGGACGTGGTGACGGTGATGGACGCCGCCGTCAAGGCGGGCTTCGTGAACATCGGCATCTCCGATCCGAAGTCGCTCTCGATCCAGTTCACCGACACGGTCGCGAAGGAGAAGGCGAACGCGCACTGCACGGTGAAGCCGGTGTCGACGCCGTCGGCCGGCACCAAGCCCGCGGCGAGCACGGCCACGAAGGGCATCCCGTCCGCGCCGGCGCCGGCGACCAAGCCGGATCTCGCGAAGGCGCCGGTCGTGATCATCACGACCGCCGAGGTGACCCTCGACGGCAAGTCGCTCGGCACCGTGAAGTCGCTCGCGAAGGGCAAGGGCACGATCGCGCCGCTCGTGACCGCGCTGAAGGCGATCACCGACAAGGGCCCGCTGGTCTTGCAGGCCGACAAGACGACCGACGCCGCGGTGATCAACCGCGTGATCCTGTCGGGCAAGGCCGCCGGCTTCGACAACGTGCTGTTCGCGATCAAGACCAAGTGAAGCGGCTCGCGCTCGCGCTCGGGTTCGCGCTGGTCGCGTGCAACCAGCGCGATGCGCCGCGGCACAAGCCGCCGGACCTCATCGTGACGAAGCCGGCGCCGCCGCGTCGCGTCCCTCCTCCTCTGACGGTGTGCCCCGTGATCATCGTGACCCTCGCGCAGGACGGCGCGTCGGTCGGCGACGGCGCCGCGGCGCGGGCGATCGCGCCGTGCGGCACCTCGATCGATCACACCGCGCTCGCGCTCCAGCTCTGCGACGCGATCAAGGCGCGCGCGTGCGACGGCCAGATGATCATCCGCGTCGACGCGAACGTCGCGCACGGCGAGGTCGTGTCGCTGATGGAGCTCGCGAAGCGCGCCGGCGTGACGCGCCTCGCGATCGGCACCGGCGCGACGGCGTCCCCGAACGGCACGCCGGCGCCCGCCCGCTGCGACGAGCCGACGCCGACCAGCTGCCCCTGATATCCTGGCTTCGTGCGGAGGGCCGCGCTGCTCCTGATCATCGCCGCGTGCGGACGCAGTGACGCCCCCGTTCGTCCTGAGCGAAGCCCGAGCGAAGCGAGGGCGGAGTCGAACCCGCCGGCCTGCGACGTCTCGATCGTCGCCGCCAAGAACGGCACCTGGATCGCCCTCGGCAGCGCGCGCCGCTTCATCGCGCGCTGCGATCGCGCGATCGACGTCGACGCCACCGCGAACGAGCTCGAGGCCTTCCGCCTCGCGATCCGCGACGACTGCCCGCCCACCGTCGACATCGGGGGCGCGCCCGGCGCCGACTTCGAAGACCTGCTCGCCTCCTCGGACAGCGCGCGCGCGGCCGGCTTCTCGCGCATCGGCATGTCCGGCAACGCCGAGCTCGCCGCCGCGTTCCCCGACGAGCCCACCGCGCGCGACGTCGCGCCGGCCGCGTGCCCGGCCACGCCGCCACCGCCGCGGGATCCGCGCATCGTCGGCGACGACATGCCGCGGCCGCTCGACGCCAAGGCCTCGGCCGGCAACGTCACCACGCAGCGCATGGCGGTCGTCTCCGTCGACGCCGAGACGATCTCGTTCAACGGCAAACCCGTCGCCGCGTCGACCTCGAGCTCGCTCGGCCTGATTCCGGACCTCGCGCGTGCGTTGCCGCCGCCTGCGGCCGATCTCTCGATCGCGATCGTCGGAGATCGCCGCGTCGACGCAACCTTGATCATGCGCGTCGTGCGCACGATCTCGATGTCGGGCCACAAACGTCTCGCGTTCGCGTTCCGAAAATAGGTTCGGCGGCCCCAACCGGCCGCCCGACGTGGTGTCTCCCCTTCGAAGGTGTGAGACTCGAACAGTGCCTAGCAGCGGCTCGTCGCCGGGTCGCTGCGCGCCTCTCTTGGAGTTGGCTACCCTACAGAGTGTTGTGAGTACCGAAGTATCGGGGCTGTTGAGTTACCCCGTTCCCGTCAATGCCTCGTCGTTTCCGACGGACCGTTACGGTCTTTCCTCGATACCGGCCCCCGTGCCTCGTTAAAGACCGGGTTCATCCTCTCGTGGGCTGCGTTCTCCTCCAGAGTTCTTCCTGTTCTCGCCCGCCCCGACTCGCGCCGGAGCACCTCCCGTGGGGTCTCGTCCCTCTTCACGATGTCAGCATTCGGAGTCCACAAGTCCGATCGGGATCCCAACCCGACCTTCGTTCCGTCCTCGTCGTTTCACACGACCTCGACGGTTTCCTCCTCCGACTGCCTTGCGAGCTTGTTTCATCCCGCTACCGTGTCCAGGGTTCGCGCTTCAGGGGTTTCCTCCCCCGAGTCAGCCGCGATCTCTCGTCGAGACCCGTTGCTCCCTCGCCGTTGGCGCCGCCTTCCTGTCGGTATTGCTACCGACGCCAGCCTGCGACGCGTCGACCTCGAAGCTTTCATCTGACCCGGGATCCGCAACACTCGCCGTCGTGTTACCGCCGACGAACGTCCGTGTCCCCTCGTGCGTTCCTGCTCCTTCGGGTTCCGCTCTGATGACCTCGACGACGTAGTTACCGTCGCCTCCGTTCACGATCTTCTCGCTGCGATGCTGCGTGTGCCCCGCCGCGATGATCCTCAACGTGTCTCCGTCACCAGCCCGGACTTCTATCCCTAGATGTCCCTCCCGTTCGAGCTTTCCGACCTGCGGTTCTTCCGGCTTGCGCCGTTCTCCCCCGCGAGGTCCACCATTCTGTCGGGCGGTCCGTTGCGACCGCCGAACGGAAACTCTTATTAGCAGTCGGCGTGCCATCCACAGATCGCGCGCAACTCGGCGATCGACAACGTCCGGATTCCAAACGCGAATGTCAGAGGGGACGACACGCTTGTGAACAAGCTGAGATCAAGCTGCGATCGATCTCCGCGCGCGTTTGCGCGCGTGCGTCGATCGCGTGTGAGTGTCGGCGACGGCGACACGTGTGACGGGAGCGTTCGGTGGTGTTATCGTGCGCGCGCTCTTGGAGGGATGATGCGAAACGCGCTCGCGATCGTGCTCGTGATCCATTTCTTCGCCGCGTGCGGAAGCAGCAAGGACGAAGCGCTCGAGGCCGCGAAGAAGCAGCAGGAGGAAGAGGCGCGGAAGAACCCGCCGCCGCCTCCTCCCGATCCGGCGAAGAAGGAGTCGGAGCGACTCCCGGTGCCGATGGACATCCAGGTGCCGTGCACGCAGCTCCTCGATCCGGCCGCGATGCAGGCCGCGCTCGGCGAGAAGGATCCGGTGACGATCACCGATCAGTCGAAGACCAACAAGGACTCGACCTCGACCTGCTCGGTCGTGCGCGGCGGCAAGCGTCCGTCCAAGCAGGAGATGGACGCCCTGCTCAAGAAGTCGCGCCGCCTCGGCGTGCTCGCCGGGGACACGATCTGCAGCATCACGACCTTCTGCTCGCTGCTCGAGAACGAGAAGCACTTCGAGGAGCACTGCAAGGAAGTGAAGGACGAGGACAACCAGGAGATCGGCCAGTACGCGTGCGTGCACGTCGTGGCGCAGGGCGCGGACGACGTGAACGTCTACAAGTTCCTCGACGAGGACACGCGCTGCGTGGTCGAGGTCCGCGGCGGTCCGTCGATGGTGGAGAACGGGATGATTGCGAAATGCGCGCAGGCCGCGAAGGCCATGATCGGCCCCGATCAGATCAAGCTGCCCGCGAAGTAGAAATTCGCCCGGCGATGCGATGTAATCAACGTCCCAATCTTCGGAGGAGACACGATGCGTAAGCTGCTTGGTGCTTGTTTCGCGTTGAGCCTGATCGGTGCGGCCGCCTGTGGCGGTTCGAAGAAGGCCCCCGCGAACCCCGACAACACGATGAACAACGCCGGCGGCGACATGGGCTCCGGCTCGGGTACCGCGAGCGGCAGCGGCTCCGGCATGAACCCGTGCAACGGCGCCTCGGGCGGCGGCTCGGGCATGGCGCCCGACCCGTGCTCCGGCGCGGAGTGATCGCTCGCAACGAGTGAGGTCGCTCGGCCCGGTCGATCACCGCCCGAGCGACCTCGACTCGATTCACATCTGCCCGCGGAGACCGCGTGGCCTCGCTGTCGCTCGACGCGGCGGCTGAGCGCGCGGTCCGCACCGACGAGATCTCGCCGCGACGTTCGTCGCGGGCGATTTCTTAGCAACCGGAGACGGAGGCCGCCGATATCGGCGCCAACGTCCCGGACCATTCCGGGATCCACGGAACCAGCACTCCATGGAGATCCGATGATGGTGCGCACCGCGATATGGAAGACGGCCACGACCCTGGTCGCGCTCGCCGTGATGATGAGTCTGCCAGCGTGCAGCTCGTCGAACGACGGAGCTAGTCAGAACAACGCGCTCGGGAGCACGGACGCGGGCATCTGCCCCCGGGACCTCGCTGCGCTGAACGATCTGCTCGCGCATCCGGTCGCGTGCGTCGGACCGTCTCAGTGCCCCGCGGGTTCCTACTGCGATACGCAGCGAGGCACGTGCGACTTCGAGTGCACGTCGGATCAGGCATGCGGATCTGGATCGCTGTGTAGTTGTGATGGTCGCTGCGAGGGAGGCAACAACGGCAGCGGCGGATCCGTCACGTGCGATCGGAACGCGACGTTGCTCCAAGGCGCGGCGGCAAGAAGCTGCGCGAGCAACGGCGATTGCGCCAAGGGATTGACGTGCGATTCGACTACGCACGCGTGCGTCGTCGGGGCGACCTGTGCCGCTGACGCGGACTGTCCGGCGGGCGCGCGCTGCTCCGGTGGCAAGTGCGCGGCGAAGACGTGTGCGAGCGACGCGGACTGCGGCGGACCGACCTGCGACGTGAACGCGGGGACCTGCGCGGTCGTCGCGCCTCGTGCGTGCGAGTTCGATGATCAATGTCCCGACGGCTCGCGCTGCGATGAGGCCACCCATGCGTGCCGGTACGATTGCAGCAGCGACGCGAACTGCGCCTCGGGTCAGGCATGCGACTGCATGGGCGCTTGCGTCACACCGGGCACCACTCCGACCGTGCCGGGCGATCGCGCCGCGCGGCTGACCGTCACGCCGACGGAGTCGCCGGTGATCGAGATCAACAACACGACGCCGTGGGCGCCGGCGCGCCTGACGGCGTCGCTCCTCGCGCAGAGCTCCACCGCTGCGGCGGCCGCGAAGGATGCCGACGTGCGGGTGCAAGCGTCCGCGGGCTTGCTCGTCGCGTGCGGCAGCGAGCACGTTCCGGCCAATAGCGCGTTCGGTGCGAGCTGCGTGCTGAACGCGCCCTGGACGTTCATCGACGTGGGCTCCGCGCAGACCGCGGCGCAATACGTCTGGGTCAAGCCGGCGTCCGCCGCCGTGCTGGCCGGAGAAGTGACCTTCACGAGCGACCAGGTCAGCGGTTCACCGGCGGTGGCGAGCTTCTCGAGCGCGACTCCATCGGGGACACAGAGCCCGCCCGAAGCGGCGCCGTTCGCCGGCGAGTACACCGGGACGCTGACGCTGCTCGGTACGGACTGGTTCACGATCGATGCGAGCGGGACGCTGCACTTCGCGACCGATCAGAGCACTGCCTCGATGCCAGCCACCCTGCCCGTGCGTGCTTGGGCGATCGATGGCGCCAATGGCGAGCAGATCCTCGACTTCTTCGATGCGACCCGAACGCTCGCCGACAGCGGCAAGCTACGCGCGTCGTCGACACGCTTCATCTACGCCGATTGGCTCTCCTTCATCGACGAGTTCGCGCCGCCGCTGTCCGAGAACTCGAACGGGTACCGAGCCAAGACGGTCCTGGTGATCGATTCGTTTGATCCCGTCACCGGCACGCTGCACGGCTTCGTGATCGTGACGCCTCGCCAGGGAGCGGATTTGATCGGCATCCAGTTCGAGCTGACGCGTGTCGGTGCGTCGAGCGCGTGCAGCGCGGGTTGTTCCGCCAGCGAGACGTGCGCAACGGATGTGGGCGTGTGCGAGGCCGGCGATGCGTGGTTCGACGGCACCAAGTATGACGGCAACTTCCCGATCACGTTCAAGGACACGGCGGTGGATCGATGGGCGTCGTGGCTGCACACGGATGGGCTGAAGACGGCTGCGGTGGTGCCCGGCTTCTGCAGCTGGCGTCCGTGCGATGCCACCGGTGCGAGCTTCGGCAACGGGTCCTCCGGTGCGGGACGGGTGATGTGTGTGCAGGCCGAGGACTCGCCCAACACGCCCCCGGACGATCTCGATGCGAACAACGTGATGCCGGTCTCGGGCGACCTGGCGTGCACCGACGGGCACGTGCCGCATGGCGCCGATCTCGTGTTCGACTCCGATCGCGCGCTACTCGACGGATCGATGAGCGGCACGCCGTCTCTCACGATGCTCACGGCGTGCATGACCGATCTCGTCGCGCAGCCCCCGCTTGGCTCGGTGGATCCGGCAGGCCTCTTCCACGATGCGCTGGCGGCGCACACGTGCATGAGCCCGGCGCACTTCTACGGTGCGCTCAGGCGAGTGGCCTTCGACGCGACCAACCCGCTGACCGATCCGACGGACAAGATCAACGCGAACAAGCTCGCGCACCGGCTGCTCGCGCAGTGGCTGACGATCCACGCCTTCGTCGCGAAGGAGGCGTTGCAGGCCGGCGGCATGGCGAATGCTGTCGGTGCCGCCAACGATCTCGATCCGCAGGAGGCGGCCGCGGTGACGCAGACGCCTTCGCTCACGGACGTGATGCGCGAGCTCGAGCGAGGGTGGGATGTCGTCCTCGCAGACCGCGAGCTCTATACGCTCCTCAATGGAACGTATCTCTCGCCGGACTACCGCGCGGGCGCGCTGGGCGGCGAGCAAGACGTCGGTCTGCCGGTGAACGTGCTCGAGACGGCCGCGCTGCACCTGGACGTCACGACCGCGTATCTGCGCGACGCGCAGCTCGCGACCTACGACGAGTGCAAGGCGAGCGGCTCGTCCGCCGACGGTGTCGAGGCGCTCCGCACGGCCGGTCGCGCGCTTCGCTACACCGCGCATGCCGAGTCGGCCGCGATGTGGGCTTACGAGCGCGCGACCAGCCACCTGCCGGTGCTCAGCACGCAGCAGCGCTACTACTTGTGCACCGGCGCGGGCAACTGGCCGAACATCGGATTCCAGTTCCCCTTCTGCGGGCTCGACCTCAGCAACGTCCAGCCGGCGACGCCCTCATGGCAGGCGCGCTTCGACGCCGCGCGCACGCAGTATCTGGCCGCGCGTCAGCGGGCGATCGCCGCGGCGGTGGGGTTGAGCACCTGCGAGAACCCACTGGGGGTCGACGAGTCGCGGGGTGATGGTGCACCGCCCGCGAAGGTCAACGGCATCCCGCTCTACTTCGGCGACGTGACGGGTAGCTCGAGCCGCTTCTTCGCGTCGTCGGACTATCTCGTGAACGGTTGGGCGCTGCCGGCGGTCGATCGCGCGCGGGCGTCGCTCGACGCCGCGCGGACGGCGTGGGCGGAGAAGCGCAACAGCGAGAATCAGCAGCTCCTCACCGATCAGGACGCCGACCGTCGACGCGAGGCGATCTCGACCGTGTACGGCCAGCAGCTCGTCGACCTGTGCGGTCTCGAAGGCGTCCCCGCGTCGAGCGCGCTCGGTCGATTCACGAGCAACTCTCCGCTCCGAGCCGAGACGTGCTTCATCAAGAGCCCCGCAGACGAGTGCCAGCGCTACGTCGATCAAGCGCTGGGGCGGTCGCCATCGGTTCCGCCGGGCCAGCCCACTCCGCCGCCACCACCGAACCCCACCACGCCGGATCACTGCTACGCGGGCCCCAAAGAACGCGAGTACCGGCTCGGCATGTGCATCGCGAACGAGCTCTGGTCCCACGTGTACGTGCAGGAGGCGGCGCTCCACAGCTTCGTCGCCGAATACAAGACAGCAGGCTTCAGCACGTACGCGAGCTGCCCTAGCCTGATCGCGTCGATCACGTCGGCTGGGCAGACCCGGTGGGCGACCGACGTCACCTACCTCACGACGTTCGCTCCGCAGCGCAAGCCTGCACCCGTCGAGCTCGCCGCCGCGGACGCGATCTGTCGAGACAAGCTGGACGGCGAGACCGACGATCCGCCGTACGTTCCCGACGCGGCCAGCTACGCGTCGTGCTTCCGCGGTCAGCTCGGGGAACAGATCCTCGGCACGATGGGCGCTCGCAAGAACGTCCAGCTCGCGCTCATGGACTGGTGGGACGCGCAGAAGCTCTACGACATCGGCGCGAAGTACTGCGATCACCTCAAGCAGTGGAAGATCTCGGAGGCGACGCTCACGGAGAAGCACAACAAGATCATGCAAAAGCTCGACGCGGCGCGCACGATCGCCGGGGGCTTGCTCGGGTTCGCATCGTCGGTCGCCTCCGGCGACCCGATCGGCGCGATCGGTTCCGCCGACCTCACGCTCCAGACGGTCGCGTTCGGCGACGCCATCGCCGACGCGAACGCGGAGTACCAGAGCAAGATGCAGCTGATCCAGGGCGAGCAGGAGCTCTACGCCTGCTATCAGGAGGCCCAGAAGAGCAAGCTGCGCATCGACAACGCGGCGACCGCAATCGAGGGCGCGATCGCGCAGGCGGATCAACACACCGTCGCGTTCCGCGACCTCGAGAGCAAGGCGCACAATCTGGTCGCCGACGGCACCGCGGCGCTCGTTCGCGAGCAGGGCCGCAACCCGCCGACGCTGGCGTTCCACTACTGGCTCGACGAGCGCGTCGATCGCTTCCACAAGGACTTCGCGTGGGCGAAGTCCCTCACCTATCTGTCGCTGCTCGCGGTCGAGTACGAGTACCAGCAGAGCCTCGGGCTTCGCAGCAAGATCTTGCAGGCGACCAATCCCGATCAGCTGCTCGACGCGCTGCAGACCATCCAGCAGACGCAGATCTCCCGCACGATCCACGGGCGCCGACCCGAGGACGCGCACCTCGTGCGCAGCTTGGTCAGCGACGTCCTCGGGCTCGACGACCAGCACCCGACGCGCGCGGGTGAGCGTCACTGGTCGAAGCTCGAGCGCTTCCAGCACCGCCTGTGGTCGCCACAGTACGCGATCTACGACGACCACGGCGTGTACCTCGGCCAGGGCATCCCGTTCTCGCTTGTGCCGGACGGCGAGCTCACCTACGCGTGCGCGGAGAAGCTCTGGCAAGTCACGGCGACGGTCCAGGGCGATGGGCTCAGCGCGCTCGCGCCGAGCGCATCGGTGATGCTGCTCAAGCGCAACCAGTTCGCGAGCCAGTGGTGCAGCGGGCAGGGCGATGGCTCGTCGATGCAGACCGCGTCGGTGCAGCCGCCCTCGGCGCTCTTCCATCCCGACGATCGGGGCGGCACCGAAGCTGCGGTGCGGCAGTACGTGACGGCGCGCATCGCGCCGTGGTTCAACGTGCCGCGAAGCGACTTCTACCGGGACGCGTACGCGGAGGGTGCCTCGCAGGAGCTCGCCGGCCGCGGCCTGTACGGCGACTACGTGCTCTTGTTCCCGGCTGAGGGGTTGCTGCGCGACGGGTTCCCGCTCGGGAAGGTGGAGGACGTGCTGCTGCGCTTCGACTACCTGTCCGTCGACAACCTGAGCGTCAGCAACCGCACTGCGCCCGACGAGGACGGCCAGTGAGGCGCGGCAGCGTGGTCTCGGCGGTTGTCGTGCTCGTCGCGGCGGCGGCGACGGGCGGGCACGCGCAATCGCCCCCGACCGGCGCGATCGCGCCGACGGCGATCACGCTGCCCGGCGGGCCGGGCTCGGTCACGGGGCTCGGGCGACCGGCGGAGCTCGATCTGTTCTCCGCGCAGGTCGGCTACAGCGTGCCGATCAAGCTGCCTTCCGGCGGCGGGATGTCGCCATCGATTTCACTCTCGTACTCGGGCGCGCTGGGAAACGGCCCGTTCGGGATCGGGTGGAGCCTGACGACTCCTGCGATCCGCAGGTCGCTGCGAAAGGGCGTCCCTCACTACGACGACAGCGACGAGCTGACGATAGAAGGACTCGGGGCTGGTCGACTCGTGCCGATCGGTGACGAGAGGTACCTGCTCGAGGGCAGCGGAGCGATGCGCGTGCGGCGGCTCGGCAACTACTTCGAGGTTACGGACAGCAACGGCACCCGCTACTACTTCGGACACACCACAGCGGCGCGGCAGTTCGACGGCACTCGGATCGCGGCGTGGTACCTCGAAGAGGCGATCGACCTCGCCGGCGAAAAGGCGCGGTTCGAGTACGTCACCGATCGTGGCGAGGTCTATCTCCACCGCGTCGTGTGGGGGCCGGACGAACGATATCGGCTCGACGTGCTGCTCGATGCGCGTCCGGACACCGCGACGAGCTTCGCGACCGGCTTCGAGGTGACCGTCGCGCGGCGTATCGCCGAGCTGAGGTCGTCGGTCGTACTTCCGGGCGCGCAACCCGAGGAGCTCTCGCGCTACACGTTCGGCTACGCGGACCAGAACAGCGATCCGGCCGACGACGGTCCGCTGTCGCGTCTGACCGACGTCACGATGACCGGTCGGCGCGACGCGCAGGGAGTGCTGCAACCCGGCGCAACGATGCCGCCGCTCCACTTCACGTACACGGTCCCCGACGCGCCGCGCGCCTGGGCGATCGCCGCGGGAGGTTGGGTGCTCGAGCAGCGAGGCGTGACCCTGCTCGACGTCGACGGTGACGGTGCGGACGACCTCGTCCGCTTCGAGCCTGGCTCGACGGCCTGGCGGCGCAACCGGGCCGGCGCCTTCGAGACCGAGCGCACGTTCTCCGGCGCTGACGGAGTGGAGTTGTCGCAGATCCGTCTGCTCGACGTCGACGGTGACGCGAGGCCGGAGGTCGTGCGCGTCGTCGACGACGAGTGGCGCGCGTACTCGATCGCGGGCGACGGGCTCGGCCCCGGGCGCGCCCTCACCGGCACGCGCGCCGTGCCGCTGTTCGGCGCCGACTCGGTCCTCGCGGACATCAACGGCGACGGGCGAACCGATGTCGTGGAAGCGGTGACCAGTGGCGTGCGCATCCACCTCGGCGTGCCGCTCGGCCTCGGGCCATCGTGGTATGCGCCACCGATCAGCGCCGCCGACGTCGGAGTCGCGCCCGGAGCGCAGAACGTCCGGTTCCTCGACGCGAACGGCGACGGCATCGCGGATGTCGTGTGGTTGACCGACGGCTGGATGAAGCTGTTCCTCGGTCGCGGCGACGGGACGTTTGCCGCGTTCACCAAGATCCTCTACCCGTGGGGGGCCGGCGCGTTTCCGCTCGATCACATCCACTTGGTGGATCTCGATCGCGACGGCGTGCTCGACCTCGTGCGCGTCGATGCAGGCAAGGTGCGTTGGTTCGCCGGTCGCGCGGGCTTCACGTTCGATGCGATCCCGCGGGTCCTCGATCGTCCGGCCGGAAGCGACACCGACGTGCGCATCACATTCGCCGACGTCGATGGCAACGGCAGTGAGGATGTCGTCTGGTCGAACCTGGCGACGATGTGGAGTCTCGATCTCGCGGGCGGCACCACGCGCTCGATGATCCGGACGATCGACGACGGCATGGGCGAGCTGACGACGATCTCGTACGGGACCTCGACGCAGCTCGCCTGGTTCGACGAGGCCGCCGGCGCGCGCTGGTCCTCGTTCGTGCCGCGTGCGATCGCCATCCCGGTCCGACAGGACACCACGTACGCCGATGGCACGCCGTCGCGCGTCGTCGACAGCACCGCGCGTGACGGCTTCTGGGATGGGGGCGAGCGCCGCTTCGGCGGATTCCTCGGCGCGCGTGCGACGCTGCCGGGGGACAGTCCGAATGACGAGCGCGTCGAGATCTCGCGGTTCCTCGCGGGTACCGGCGCCGAACGCGTGCTCCGCGGAAAGCCGGCCGAGGTGCGGACAGAAGACGGTGGTGGCCGCATCTTCGCCGTCGCCTCGTCGACCTGGGCCGCAGTTCGCCCGGCGAGTCTCGCGGGCGCGACGGACCCGGACAATCCGTTGCTCGCGCGCCCGGAGCTGCTCTCGGTCGTCACGAGCAACTACGAGGGCGTGTCGTCGCCGATCGTCACGCAGACCGATCACGTCTACGACATGGAGGCGCGCCCGATCGAGGACCGCGAGTACGGCCGGCTCGATCTCGCGGGCGACGAACGCACGACCACCCGGCAGTTCGCGAGCGACGACACGACGTGGGTGCGCGACCGTGTGATCGACGAGGCGCTATATCAGGGCATCGGGACCTCCGCGGCGACGCTCGTCTCGCACACGCGACACTACTTCGGCGGGGACGCCGGCGATCCGCTGCCGCTGGGACAGGTCGGCTTCGGCTGGCCGCGCGCCGACGAGGCGCTCTTGTGGTCGTCGTCGACGCCCGCGCGCTGGGTCACGACCGGGACGATCAAGTACGATCATCTCGGCAACGTCATCGAGCGCGTCGACGGCCCGCCGGGCGTCGGCGTCGTGCATCGGTTCGGCTACGACCCTGCCGGTCTGTTCCCGATCACCGAGGGCACGATCGCGTCGCCGACGACGACCATCACGTGGAGCGCGGTTTGGGATCCGGTGCTCGGCGTGGCCACCGAGGTCGCGGATCCGATGGGCAACATCACGCACGTGAGCTACGACGGGCTCGGGCGAGTCACGTCGCTCTCGCAGAACGCGTGGCCGGCGCACGCGCACTACGTCTACGACTGGTCGGCGCCGCGGCCGCGGACGTTCAGCTACATCTACGACGGAGAGCTTCGCGCGCTCCCCGCGTATGGAAGCCAGTGGCAGCGGACCGATCACTACGCGTTCTGGCGACACACCGTCACGGTCGCCGACTCGTCCGGCGAGACGCTGTACAGCGGAGGACAGCTGGCGACGAACACGTGGCTGATCAGCGGATGGAAGCGCAAGGACGCGCGCGGGCGGGTCTCCGAGCTCCTCGACACCTTCACGTCGACCGGGCCGGCTCTGCCGGGGGCGCCGCCGCCCGGGCTGAGGCGTCAGCAGATCCACTACGACGCGCTCGATCGCGTCGTCGAGCAGATCCTGCCGAGCGGCGCGCGCACGCAGCGATCGTATCGCGCGTTCGAGACGAGCGTCGCGGTCGACGGCCTCGCGCCGGTGACGTCGCGGTTCGACGGGCTCGGCCGCGCGCTCCACACCGAGCGCGCGATCGGCACGACGGTGGAGAGCGTGGACGCGAGCTACGACGCTGCGGATCGCGTCACGGCCTTCGAGCTGCAGCGCCCCGGAGATCCCGGCTTGCCGGCACCGTGCACCATGGATCCCGCGCACGCGCGCGTATCGCACTGTTTTCGCTACGACAGCTTCGGCAGGCTCGTCGAGGCGGACGACCCAGACGTCGGCCTTCGCCAGATGACCTATGACGATGCCGGCCGGTTGGTGCGCCACGTGAACGGCGCGGGGCAGGGCCTCACCCTCGCGTACGACGCGGCGGGGAGGCTCGTCCTGCGGCGCGCCGACGATGGCACGAAGTTCGAGTACCACTACGACGTCGACTTCGCGGGCGGGAAGCACCCCGGTCAGCTCTGGTACGTCGTCGAGCCGACGGGCATCGTCAAGTTCACGTACGACGAGCTCGGCCGACGGAACTACGAGGTTCGCACCAACGGATCGGTCGCGATCTTCCACGACATGGTCTACGCGGCGTCGGGCGTGCTCATGGCCGAGCGCTACGTGCGCGACTGGAAGTACGTGCTCGCGCGCGACATGGCAGGGCGAGTCACGCGCGTCGACGGGGTCGCCGGACCGGTGTCGACTCCGCTGTGGACGGCGACGAGCTTCGACGACGCCGGGCGACTGACCGCCGAGAAGTTCGGCAACGGCGTGGTCGGCTCGTACGGCTTCGACGACAACGGACAAGTCTCGCACGTCCGCGTGCAGCGCAGCGCCGGCGGCACGTCCTTGTACGACGTCACGCTGGCGCGCAACGCGTACGGCGCGGTGACGAGCGCCGTCGACGGCGATGGCGTCGGCCTCGATCACTCGGCGACGTTCGACTACGACCCGGCCGGCCGCTTGACCTCGGCGGTCCTCGGCAGCGCGCCGAAGAGCGGCGAGCTCGATCGTCGGTTCGGGTTCACCTACGCCTACGACGGGCTGCAGAACATGATCAGCCGACAGCAGCCGCAGGGCCCGCGCGCGCTCGGTCAGTACGGCGGCGTCCAGTGCTACGGCGAGAACGGGGCGGGACCGCGACAGTTGACCAGCGTGGTCACCGGCACCGCAACCTCGTGCGGGTCGAACGGCGCGACGGTGGTCGCGACCATGACGTACGACGACGCTGGCCGCCAGATCACCGACGGTGCCACGCGAATGACCTACAACGCGCTCGATCAACTGGCCGCGGTCGATCTCGCGGGCGGCGGACACGTCGCGTACACGTACGGCTACGACGGCCTTCGCATCGGCGCGACCGACAACCTCGGCGGCGTCGCCGAACACTGGATGACGCCCGACGTTCGCGAGCAAGGCGGCGACTACGACGAGTACGTGCGCGTCGGCGACCGCATCGTCGCGCGCGTCCACCTCCACTACAACAACGCGGTTGCGACCTCGTCGGACGGCGTCGTGGCGGGCGCGATGTCCGCGCGCATCGTCGCGACGTTCGTGCTCGGTGCGTGCGCATTGTTGAGCGTGCTCGGCGTGTGCGCCGCGCCGCGCCGCCGCCGCCTGCGCCCCGTGCTCGCGAGCGCACTGATCGCCGCGCTGCTCGTGCCTGCGTGCGCGCCGACGATCGGCGCCAGCGCGACGGATCTCTGGCAGCCCGTGAGCATCACGTATTTCCACACCGGCTTTGCCGCCGGGCCCGTGCTGCT
>DATJIA010000131.1:0-30399 GCA_035493675.1 Kofleriaceae bacterium
GCGGTCGTTGCGGAACCGCCACGGCTGCAGCGCGCTGCCGCGATCGAACGTGAAGTCGATCGGCGCGAGCTTGGTGAGGACGTTGTCGACGAACAGCGCGTCCTCGCGCGGCGCGCCCGGATCGGCGGAGACGTCGCCGAGCGTGAGCCCGATCGCGCGGCCGTCGGCGAGGCGGCCCTGCGCGGCGGCCCAGCGCCACGACGTGCGATACGGCCAGATGCCGCGTCCCCAGTCGAGCGTCGCGAACCCATCGATCGTCTCGGTGCGCGCACCGAGCTGGATCGATCCGCGCGCGGGCAGGGCGGGGATCTTGTGGTTGTGGTAGACGCCGCGGCCGCCGTCGAGCGGCGCGACGACCTCGACGCCGGGCGCGTAGCCGAGCTCGAGCTCGATCGTCAGATCGCCCCACGCGCCGCCGACGCGCCGGCGCGGGCCGTCGTGCTCGATCGCGAGCGAAGTGCTACGGAAGCTGTAGCGCACGTCGCCCTCGTCGCTGCGATCGCCGAGGCGCACGCCGGCGCCGAACGGCGTGACGCTCGCGCGCTCGGCGACCACGCGCGCGGTCGCGAGATCGATCCACTGCGCCGCGACCACGCCGAGGTAGCCCGCGTGCGCGATCACGATCCCGACGTAGTGATCGCGCGTCGTGACGCCGTAGAAGTCCCACTCCTTGCGGCGCAGCCGGCGACCGAGCGGAGGCACGATCATCGACTTACCTGATCATCGTATCGCATCGCGCGCAAGCTGTGCAGCTTGTTTGTGCGGCGCGCGAACGGCATTGATGACGCGATGGGCGAGCCAGCGATCTTCGGGTCGATGCGGATCTCGACAGGTGGGCGCGAGCGCGAGCTGGCGCTCGGCACGTACACCGTCGCGGGCAAGGTCTTGGATTGGCGGACCTCGCCGCTCGCCGAGGTCTACTTCCGCTGCGCGCCGGGCGACGAGTACGAGATCGATGTCGACGGGCGCACGGTGACGGGCACGCTGCTCGCGAAGTCGCGCGTGCACACGACCGAGGGGATGCCGGTCGACATCGCGGGCGCGACGTCCGGCGGGCGCGCGGCGATCGTGCTCGATCAGGATCAGCAGCGCGCGGTCGATCTGCCCCCGGACATGTCGCTGGTCGTCGACGGCGAGGCCGGCGTCGGCAAGACCCTGGTCGCGATGTATCGGCTCGCGCACCTGCGGCCGAAGCGCGCGCTCGTGCTGGTCCCGACCGAGGGCCTGCGGCGGTTGTGCCGTCAGCTCGCCGAGCGCGTCGGGTTCGAGACGGTCGAGATCGCGATCCTCGACGAGTGGCTGTTCGCGCGCGCGACGGCCGCGTTCGCGCGCTTGCCGGCGCGGCTCGGCGCGGATGCGTCCGCGGCGACGATCCGCTTGAAGCGTCATCCCGCGGTGCGCGCGGTGTTGGGCGAGATCCTCGCGCGTCCGAAAGCGCGGGACGACGACGAGCGTCGCCTGCCGCGGGCCCGCGCGGATCTGCTGCACCTGTGGGGCGATCGCGATCGGCTCGCGCGCGTGATCGATGCGAGCGGCGGCGCGCTCGACGCGCACGCGATCCGCGACACGCTCGCGCACACGCACGTGCAGTTCACGTCGACCACCGAGGAAGCGCATCGTCATGTCGATCAGGAGCGCCTCGTCACGGTCGACGGCCGCGCGATCGACGAAGGCACGCCGCTCGGCGACGCCGGCACGATCGACGCCGAGGACGTCCCGGTCTTGTTCGAGCTCGCGCGCCTGCGTCGCGCGAAGCTCGAGCTGCCCCGCTACGATCACATCATCGTCGACGAGGCGCAGCTGATCGCGCCGATGGAGCTCGCCGCGATCGGCGACGCGCTGCGCGCCGGCGGCAGCGTCACGATCGCCGGCGATCCGCGCCAGGAGACCGACGACAGCGCGTGGTTCGGCGGCTGGGCGACGGCGATGCGCGAGCTGCGCGTCGAGCGCTACGAGCACGTCACGCTCGCGCAGTCGTATCGATCGGTGCCGGCGATCGCAGACTTCGCGCGCGCGTTGTCCGCGGGGCCCGCGGCGCCGGTGATCGGTCCGCACCTCGCCGCGACCGCGGCGCGCTCCGACTTCGATCAGATCGCCGATCTGTGCGACACGATCGATCGGCTGCAGCAGCAGGATCGCGCGCTGCAGATCGCGATCGTCGCGCACAGCCCCGAGCACGCCGAGCGCCTCCATCGCGATCTGCGCGGCGCCGACGCGACCCTCGTGCTCGACGGCGCCTTCACCTTCGCGCCCGGCGTGGTCGTGACGACCGCGCCGCAGGTGCAGGGCCTCGAGTTCGACGCCGTGATCGTCCCCGATCTCTCGGCCGAGCGATATCGCCCGATCGCGACGCAACGCCGCGCGCTCTACGTCACGTGCACACGCGCGCGCACGTGGCTGTGGCTCACGACCACGCACGATTGGTCGCCGCTGATCGGCGATCGCGCAAGCGCTGCGCGATCCTGACGCGAATCGCGCGGGCACATGCGTTGCAGGACTCGAGCGCATGGGGCACTACGAACGCTTGTCCGCCCTCGACGCGTCGTTCCTCGACGTCGAGACGCGCTCCTCGTCGATGTCGGTCGGCGCGGTCCTGACTTTCGGACCGGGCCCGCTCGTCGGACCGAACGGCGAGGTCGACATCGATCGCCTGCGCGCGCACGTCGGCGCCGCGGTCGAGTCGTCGCCGCGCTATCGCCAGCGCATCGCGCGCGTGCCCGGCATCGGACAGCCGGTCTGGATCGACGACGACGAGTTCGTGCTCGACTTCCACCTGCGCCACACGCGCCTGCCGTATCCCGGCACGCCGCAACAGCTCGACGATCTGGTCGGCGTCTTGTTCTCGCAGCGCATCGATCGCGATCACCCGCTGTGGTCGATGTGGGTCGTCGAGGGCCTCGCCGGCGGCGGCTTCGCGATCGTGATGAAGGCGCACCACTGCATGGTCGACGGCGTCGGCGGCGCGGATCTGCTCATGCGCCTCCTGCAGATGTCGCCGAACGCTACAACATCTGTAGCAACTCCGTCGGCGCCGCGCCCCGCGCCGGGCAAGCTCGAGCTGGTCCGCGGCGAGATCCGTTACCACAACCGCCGCGCGCTCGACGCGGTGAAGCGCGCGTGGCGCGCGCTCGGCGAGGACAGCGGCGGCGCGCTGCGCGGCCTCGCGCAGACGTTCCGGACCGGGCTGGTGCCCGCGCCGGCGACGCCGCTCAACCCGCGCCGCATCGGCCCGCACCGCCGCTTCGCCAGCGTGCGCCTCGATCTCGTCGCGATGAAGCGCGTGAAGACGATGCTCGGCGGCACGGTCAACGACGTCGCGCTCGCGACGGTCGCGGGCGCCTTGCGCCGATTCCTCGCGCGCCGCGGCGTGATGGTCGATCACCTGCGCGGCGCGCGCGCGTTGGTGCCGGTCAACACGCGGCGCGCCGGCGACGCCGACGGCGGCAACCACGTCGCGCTCATGCTCGCGGGCTTGCCCATCGAGGAGCCCGATCCCGCGCTGCGCCTCGCGCGCGTGCGTGACGAGATGGTCCGGCTCAAGAACGACTCGGGCCAGATCGCGGGCTCCGCGCTCGCGACCGATCTCGCCGACGTGTTCGCGACCGGGTTGCTCACCTCGATGCTCAAGCTCGCGATCAAGGTGCGCGCGTTCAACGTGACGGTGACCAACGTGCCGGGCCCGCCGATCCCGATGTTCCTCCTCGGCTCGAAGCTGTCGGCGATCTATCCGAAGGTGCCGCTCTACGAGACGCAGGGCGTGGGCTTCGCGCTGTTCAGCTACGACGGTGGGATGAACCTCGGCATCGCGGCGTGCTGGCACACGGTGCCCGATCTGCACGACCTGGTCGACGACGTGCACGCGAGCTTCGACGAGCTCCTCACGGCAGCAGCCGCTGCAAGTCCCAGAGTGCGGGTCGTCCGTCCAGCTTCGTGACGCCGACGCGGTGACCGCCGACGAGGATCCACGCATCGACCTTCGCGCGCCGTGACGTCTCCGGCTGCGCGAGCGCCCAGTCGGCGAGATCGACGCGCGCGCGCAGATCGAGGTCGCGCAGATCGATCGGGCGGCCGATTTGATCGGTCACGACGAGCGCGCCGACGAAGTCCGCGCGCGCTTGCAGGTAGCGATCGGTCGCGGCGCGGAAGATGTCCTCGAGCGCGCGGCCCGCGGGCGACTCGCGATCGATCCGCGCGCCCTGCATCGCCCAGCTCGACATGCGGCCGGCCTGGAAGTCGCCGATCGAGACGAGGAACGGATCGCGGTGCGCATCGCCGTCGAGCGACTTCACGCCGAGGCTCGTGATCGATCGCAGCGTCGCGCGCTCGCCGTCGGTGAGCGAGAGGCGGCGCGGCGGCATGTCGCGCGCGTCCCACGCGACGTTCTCGCCGTCGGTGATCGTGTAGACGTTCAGGAAGCCCTGATCGACGCACGAGTACCAGGCCTCGCCGAACTGCAGCCGCCAGCTCGGGTGCAGCATGATCTCGTCGATGATCGCGGTCGATTCGTCGTCGGTGATCGGGACGAGGCGCACCGACTCCGCGGCGGCGGCGGGCGGATCGGCCGCGGGCGGGATCGATCGGATCGCGATCACGACCGCCGCGATGATCACCCACAGGTAGCGCACGCGACCGAGACACGCGCGGGCACGCGCCGGTTGCAGCTCAGACGGCGAACAATGCTTCGACGAACGGCCACGCGTCGTCGCGCCAGCTCGCGACGTGCGTGAATCCGGCCGCTTCGCCGAGCGCGACCAGCTCCGGCTCGTGCCACTTGTGGCTCGATTCGGTCCAGATCGACTGCCCGCGCTCCATGCGCAGATCGATGCCGGCGCCCGGGATGCGCGCGCTGATCGGGCGGGTCGCGACCAGGTGCATCTCGACGCGCCGCTCGGCCGCGTCCCAGCGCGCCTCGTGGCGGAACGCGCGCAGATCGAGATCGCCGTCGAGCTCGCGGTTGATGCGCGCGAGCACGTTGCGATCGAACGCCGCGGTGACGCCGGTCGGATCGTCGTACGCGAGCACGATCTGTGCGGCCGACTTCACGAGATCGGCGGCGAGGAGGAACGCGTCGCCCGGGCGCAACGCGTCGCGGATCTGCGCGACGAACGCGGCCGCGTCGTCGCGATCGAAGTTGCCGATCGTCGAGCCGAGGAACAAGACGAGCGCGGGCTCGCCGTCTTCACGCCCTTCGAGCGCGCGCGAGAGACCGCGCAGGTAGTCGTCCTCGATCGCCGTGACCCGCGTGAGCTCGCCGATCGTGCGCGTGCACGCGGCGAGCGCGGCCGCCGAGACATCGATCGGCACGTACAACGGCGCGCGCACCGCCTCGACGATGCGCCCGGTCTTGCGGCCGCTGCCGGCGCCGAGCTCGACGACGATCGGGCGCCGCGGCGCGCGATCCGCCAGCTCCGAGACGTTGCGCGCGATGATCCGCTCCTCCGCGCGCGTCAGCGGATATTCGTCGAGCGCGGTGATCGCCTCGAACAGCGCGGACCCGACGTCGTCGTAGAGCCAGCGCGACGGCAGCGACAGCGGCGCGCGCGTGAGCCCGTCGCGCACGTCGGCGGCGAACGCGGCGCGCGCGCGATCGGTCAGCTGCGGCGGCTGCTCCGGCGGCGTCGCGATCGGAGCGTGTGCGTGGCGTGCGATCCCCATCGGGCGTCCTCCTTAGCTTTCGACCAGCCGCAGCGTCGCATAGACGTGCGGGTAATGCGGTTGGAACCAGTTGCGGAATGAGCTCCGCAAGAGGCGCGCGGCGGTGCGCGGCGAGCCGCCCTTCATGACGTAGTGCTCGCCGTCGAAGAAGTCGGCGCTGTAGCCGGGATAGAACGGTTGCGGCGCGAAGCCGGGGAACGCGTCGAACTTCGACGACGTCCACTCCCAGCCGTTGCCGGCGAGATCGTGCACGCCCCACGCGCTCGCGCCCGCGGGATGCGCGGTCACGCTGGTCGCGTCGTCGCGCACGAGATCGAAGTTGCCGCGGGTCGCGTCGGGCGCGGCGTCGCCCCACGGATACGTCCGCTGTCCGGACGACGACCCGTACGCCGCGCGCTGCCACTCGGCCTCGGTCGGCAGCCGCGCGCGCCTCCATCGCGCGTACGCGCTCGCCTCGGCGTGCGAGACGTAGACCGGCGCGTCGAGCGGGAGCTCGATCTCGCTCGTGAACGCGCGCAGGCGCCACCCGCCGTCGCGCCGTCGCCACGCGCGCGGCGCCTGGATGTCGTCGGTGGTGCGCCACGTCCAGTCGTCGTCGCTCCACAGCGCGCGATCCGCGTAGCCGCCGGCGTCGACGAACGCGAGCCAATCGCGATTCGTCGTCGGATACGCGTCGATCGCGAACGCGCCGACGTCGACTTCGATCGCGTCGCGCTCGTTGTCCCACGCGAACCGGCCGTCGCGAGGCGCGCCGAGCGTGACGCGGCCGGCGGGGATCTCGATCTTGTGCAACGTCGGCGGTGGCGTCGCCGCGACCGGCGGCGACGGCGACGGATCGCGCGCGACCATCCCGATCGGCAGTTGATGCGCGAGGTACGCGAGCGTCTCGACGTGCATCAAGCGGTGCTCGATCATCGCCTCGACCAGCGTCTCGTGCTTCGCGACGATCAACGCGCGATCGATCGCGTCGCGCAGGCCGCGCCCGTATGCGCGGACCTCGTCGGTCGGCGGCCAGTCGTCGGCGTCGTCGGTGGGCAGGCCGTCGCGGCCGATCGGATCGATCCCGCGCGCGAACCGCGCGTCCCACGCGTCGCGCGGCGATGCGATCTCGAGCTCGTGCCGCAGCAGGTTGGCGTCGAACGCCTCGAGGTGGCCGAGGTAGAAGACGAAGCGATGGCGCTCGCGGACCGCGCGCGTGCGCATCGCGTCGGGCGAGAGGCGCGAGAAGACCGCGTCGCTGGCGGCGCGGGCAGCCCGCAGCTCGTCGATCCTCGCGCGCGCGACCATAGGACTTCGTAGCACGCGTTCCGGAGTCAGGGATCTCGCTCCGGTTCGGGCGTGGGCTTGGGGATCTCGCGCATGCCGCGCAGCGGCAGGAGCATGATCGGCGCGAGCAGGCCGACCGCGGGCCCGATGATCATCGACGTGCGCGTGCCGACCAGCTCGCCGATCGCGCCGGCGCCGAGCGCGGCGGCGAGCACGACCGAGACGTTGCACGCGAGCACCGCCGCGTTCGCGCGCCCGAGCTGCTCGCGCGGCAAGAGCGTCTGCCGCATCGTCGCCGCGTGGATCGTGAACATCACCATCGCGCCGTCGCTGGTGAGCTGCTGCGCGACCAGCATCGCGATGCCGATCGTCGGGCCGAACGATCCGGCGGCGGGGATGAAGAAGTTGCCCGCCGCCGCGAGCACGGTCGCGAGCACGAGCGTCCAGCCGACGCCCCAGCGCGCGGGCAGCTGGCGCGCGATCCACGCGCCGAGCAGCGCGCCGATCCCGCCGACCGAGACGATCACGCCGAAGGTCGTCGTCGACATCGCGAGCTCGCGCAGACAGAAGAGCGCGTAGAGCGCGGCGAAGAAGCCCCACGTCACCGACATGAACATCTCGGCGAGCACGAGGCGCCGCAGGATCTGCGGACCGAAGATCGCGCGCACGCCGACGACGAGATCGGCGCGGAAGCTCGTCTGCGTCGTGCGCGGCGCGACGGTCTCGCGCGTCGTGATCGCGCCGAGGAACGCGGCCGACCACAGGTACGTCGCCGCGTCGATCAAGACCGCGAGCGGCGCGCCGAGCACGCCGATCAGCGCGCCGGCCGCCGACGGGCCCGCGATCTCCGCGGCCGCTTCGGTCGACTCGAGCTTCGCGTTGCCCTCCGCGATGTGATCGACGCCGACGATCGCCGGCAGGAACGCGCCGTCGGCGATGCGGAACAGCGACGTGCACGCGCCGACGCCGGCGGCGACGAGATCGACGTGCACCATCGTCAGCCCGCCGAGCCACGCGGCGATCGGCAGGCTCGCGACCAGCGCGGCGCGCGCGAGATCGGCGAGCACCATGATGCGCCGCTTCGATCCGCGATCGACGATCCCGCCCGCGATCAGCGCGACCGCGATCATCGGGCCGAGCTGCAGCGCGGCGAGCGCGCCCAGCGCGCCCTCGCCTTGATCGAGCACGACGACGGCGAGCACCGGCAGCGCGGTGCGCGTGATGCGCGAGCCGAACGCGCTGACGATCTGCGCGGACCACAATCGGAGGAACTCGCGGTGGCGCCACAGGCCGCGGTTCGGCCACCAACTCGGCGCGCGCATCGCTCGCGCACCGTAGCATCTGCACTTGCGCTGCGCCTCGGTTCGGTGTCAAACGGAGAGATGACCTCCGACGCAGCGGCGGGTGACCGCGTGGTTCGCGCGATGACCGTCGACGGCGCCTTCCGCGTGATCGCGGCGGTGACGACCGACACCGCGCGCGGCGCGCTCGCCGCGCAGAGCGCGAGCGGCGATCTCGGGCTGCGGCTCGCCGAGCTGCTGACCGCCGCGGTGATCGTGCGCGAGACGACGCAGCCGGGCCGGCGCGTGCAGATGTTGTGGCGCGATCGTCGCGGCGCCGCGCTGGTCGCCGACTCGCTGCCCGACGGCACCAACCGCGGCATCGTCAACCCGGGCGAGAAGTCGGAGGTCGCCGCCGCGGGAGATCACCTCCTGCAGGTGAACTACACGATGCCGAACGGCGCGATGCACCAGGGCGTCGTCGCGATTCCGGAAGGCGACGAGATGAGCACCGCGCTGATGCGCTACATGCACCAGTCGGAGCAGACGGTGTCGATGGTCGCGATCGCGGCGTTGCCGGGACCCGACGGCGTGCGCGTCGCGGGCGGCTATCTCGTGCAGCTCTTGCCCGAGGCGACGCGCGAGGTGATCGACGCGATGACCGAGCACCTCGGCAACCTGCCGCCGATCGCTTCGTTGTTGGAGACGTCGGGCTCGCCCGAGGCGTTGATCGCGACCTTGCTCCATCGCTTCGAGCACGCGCACCTCGCGACCAGCGCGCTCACGTTCGGCTGCACGTGCAGCGAGGCGCGCTTCGCGCTCGGGATCGTGTCGCTCCCCGACGAGGACGTCGACGCGATGATCGCCGGCGATCCGCTCGAGGTGCGCTGCGACGCGTGCGGCGCGAGCTACACGATCCAGCCGTCGCAGCTGCGCGAGCTGCGCGACATGAAGCGCGGCGGACATCGCGCCTGAGTCGTCATAGCGTTGCGACGAGATCGCCGGCGGCGCGGCGGATCTCTTTGATCAGCGCGGCCTCGGGCCGCGTGCGCGACGGATGCACGCGGTTGGTGAGCAGCACGAGCCAGCGGCGGCGCGGCAGATCGAGCCACATCGACGTGCCGGTGAACCCGAGGTGACCGACCCCACCGTTGCGCGGCCACGCATCGCCGGCGTTCGAGACGCCGGGCGTGCGTGAAGGCGTGTCCCAACCGAGGCGCCACGTCGTGGACGGCCCGGCGCTGGTGTCGAGGAACGTGCGCACGATCTGCGGCTCGAAGATCGTCGCGTCGCCGTTCGCGGCGGCGATGATCGCGCGCGCGAAGCGCGAGACGTCCACGGCGTCGCCGAACAGACCCGCGTGTCCGCACACACCGCCGGCCGCGTGTGCGTTCTCGTCGTGGACTTCGCCCGGCGGGACGTCCACCTCGGTCGCGACGACGGGCGTGGGCCACGCGATCTTCGGCTTCGTCAGATCGACATACCGCGTGCGCTCGAGCCCGAGCGGGCCCACGATCTCGCGCGCGAACAGATCTTCGAGCGGCGCGCCGCCCGCGCCTTCGACCATCGCGCCGGCGAGCGCGTAGCCGAGATCGCTGTACGCGGCGCGCGCGCCGGGTGCGGCCTCGAGCGGCTGCGCGGCGGCGAGCGCGATCAACGCGTCGCGCGCGGTCGCCTGCCCCGCGCGCTGGCCCGCGCGGAGCTGCTCGTAGAGCTTGATGTGCGGCGGCAGCCCGGAGCCGTGCCCGAGCAGGTGCTCCGCGGTGATGCGCGGATCGAGCGCGGCGCCGCGCGCGCCGATCCAGCGCGTCGCGAGATCATCGAGCGCGAGCGCGCCGCGCGCGACCAGCTTCATCGCGATCGCGGCGGTCGCGATCGGCTTGGTGAGCGACGCGAGATCGAAGATCGCGGTCGAGTCGCACATCTCGCCCGCATCGGGCACGGCGCGGGTACGCCCGATTCCGAACCGGATGATCTCCGACCCGGCGTCACCGACGGCGACCGAGGCCGCGGTGAAAATTCCGCGTGCGATCGCACGTTGGAGCAGGGCATCGAGCTCGTCGTCGAGCGCGGGTTCACGATGCGCCATGCCGCGACGGTACCTCGCGTGTTACCCTCGTCGGTAGTCGTCATGACGCGGTACGAGCTCCTCGAGCGGATCGGCGCCGGCGGCATGGCCGAGATCTTCCGCGGGAAGGCGGTCGCCGCGGGCGGGTTCGAGAAGCCGGTCGCGATCAAGCGGATCCTTCCGCACCTCTCGCAGGATCAGCGCTTCGTCGAGCTCTTGATCGCGGAGGCGAAGATCCTCTCGCAGCTGCGCCACCGCGCGATCGTGCAGATCTTCGACGTCGGGCTCGGCGACGACGGTCAGTACTTCCTCGTCATGGAGTTCGTCGACGGGATCGACATGGGTGCCGTGCAGCGCGCGCTCGAGACCCGGCGCAAGCGGCTGCCGATCGATCTCGTCTTGCACCTCGGCGCCGAGGTCTGCGAGGCGCTCGAGCACGCGCACTCCGCGACCGGCCCCGACGGCGCGCCGATGCGACTCGTGCACCGCGACGTGTCGCCGTCGAACGTGCTGGTCTCGCGCGCGGGTGAGGTCAAGCTGACCGACTTCGGCATCGCGAAGCGGCCCGAGGAGCACACCGGGCACGGCTCGGTGCGCGGCAAGTTCGCGTACATCTCGCCGGAGCAGGCGGAGAACCGGCACGTCGACGCGCGCAGCGACGTGTACTCGCTCGGCGTCGTCTTGTTCGAGCTGATCGCGGGGCGGCGCTTGTTCTCGCAGCTGCCGGATCTCGATGCGCTCAAGGCGGTGCGCGAGGGCAAGATCCCGCGGCCGCGCGAGCTCGATCCGCAGATGCCGCGCGAGGTCGAGGACGCGCTCATGTCGGTGCTCGCGCGCGATCCGGCGGCGCGCGTCGCGAGCGCGCAGGAGTTCGGCGCGAAGCTGCGCGGGATCCGCTACGGGCTCGAGAGCGCGGCGGGCGATCCGGCGAAGGAGCTCGCGCGCGTGGTCGCGGGGATCGATCAACGCGCGGAGCCCGATCGCACCGCGCGCGGCAAGAAGGCGCGGCTCGACAGCGGCAGCGGCTACGACGGCGCGGAGTCGACGGTCGTGCGCATCCGCACCGCCGACGGGTTCTCGAACGTCGACGACGGCACCGCGATCCTGCGCGCGCGCCAGTTGATCGATCGGTTCGAGGAGGAAGAGACGCGCATGTCGCGCGCGGCGGTCCCGCGCGCGTGGGACGTCGACGACACCGCGTCGGGGCCGGTCGCCGCGGCGCTCGCGCTCGCGCCGAGCGGCCCGGTGATCGCGCGCTCGTCCGACGACGGCCTCGACGAGGAGACGCACATCATGGAGGGCGCGCCGCGCGCCGCGCCCGCGCGCATCGACACACCGTCCGGTGCGCGCGCGGCCACGCCGTCGGGTGTGCGCGGCGGCGATCCGACGCGCGCGATCGGTCCGCGCGGCAAGCGCTCGACGTTGCCGCCGCCGCGCACCGCGGCGCGGGTCGCCGCGGCGCGCGCGGCCTCGCAAGCGAGCCCGGCCCCGGCGATGCCGTCGGGGACGCCGGCGCCTTCTTCCGGGACGATGTCCGCGGGGGCTGCGCCCGCGCGCGCGGCTCGCGCCGATTCGTCATCGGCGACGCCGCCGACGGGCGCTGCTTCGTCCGGTGCGTCTGCGCGCGCGCTTCGCGCCGACGGCTCCGCGACGGATCTTCCGCGCGCGGATCGGTTCTCGAGCACCGCCGCGACCCACGCCGACACCAGCGGCGTGCGCATGTCGAGCTCGCGCGCCGAATCGCGCACGCCCGACGAGGACGCGCGGCGCAAGCGCTTGATCAAGATCGGCGGCGGCGTCGCGGGCGGCATCGGCGCGATCGCGATCCTGGCGGCGCTCTTGGCAGGCGGCGAGGGCAAGGGCTCGTCGGCCGGCGCCGCCGGCTCCGCGAACGCCGCGACGGTCGATGCCGGATCGCCCGCGTCGTTCGCGATCGATGCGACGTCGAGCGACGGCTCCGCATCGGGCGCGGTCGGGCCCGGCTCTGGTTCGAGCGGCGCGGCTTCCGGATCTGCGATCGGATCGGGATCTGCGATCGGATCCGGATCTTCGATCGGATCCGGATCTTCGATCGTGAAGCGACCGCCGATCCGCACGACCGGCACGAAGACGACGACGACGACCAAGCGTCCTCCGCCGACGCGCACCGCCGGCACGAAGACGACGTCGTCGTCGAAAACGACGTCGAAGACGGCGACGTCGAAAACGACGTCGTCGTCGAAAACGACGTCGAAGACGACGACGTCGAAGACTTCGAATACGAAGACGCCGCCGAAGCATCGCTGATCGTCCTTCGACTCCGGCCCCTTCGGGGCCTCCGCTCAGGACGAACGGCAGCGGCGCTCAGGACGAACGGCAGCGATTCTGCCCGAGGCCCGAGGCCCGAGGCCCGAGGCCCACTCTCACGCGCAGATCTCGCGGACGACGGCGTCCAAGACCTCCGTCCCCCAGTGGAGGCCGGCGATGGGGACGCGCTCGTTGTGGCCGTGGAACATGTCGGCGAAGCGGATGCCGGAGTCCTTCTCGATCTTGATCGGCGAGAAGCCGTACCAGCGCGCGCCCATGCGCGTGAAGTACTTCGCGTCGGTGAAGCCGGGGATCATGTACGGCACGACGACGGCGTCGGGCTCGCGCGCGTTGACCTGCCGGCGGATCGTCTCGAAGACGGGCGACTCGATCGGCTCGGTCGTCACCGGCGGCGCCGACTTGATGATCTCGAGCTCGACCTCGTCGCCGAGCACCGCCTGCAGCTCGCGCAGGAAATCTTGATCGGTCTGGCCGGGCAGCGTGCGGCCGTCGATCTCCATCTCGGCGATCCCGGGGATCACGTTGGTCTTCGCGCCCGCGCGCACGACCGTCGGCGACGCGGTGTTCGACAGCAGCGCGCCGAAGCTGCGCGCGACCGCCGCGTCGGGGACCAAGCGCGTGATCCGCGCGACCAGATCGGGCCGCGCGATCAGCTTGATCAGCGGACGCAGCACCGCGGGCTGCCGCGACGCGAGCACCTCCAAGAAGTCCTTCACGTACTTCGTCGGGTGGACCGGCAGTCGCGCCGCGCCGAGCTTCGCGATCGCCTCGCCCAACCGGATCACCGCGCTGTCCCGCCGCGGCATCGATCCGTGCCCCGGCTCGCCGACGACGCGCGCGCGCACCCAGCAGAAGCCCTTCTCCGCGACCTGCACCGGATAGAAGGTGGTGTTGCCGAGGTGCAGCGAGAAGCCGCCCGACTCTCCGATCGCGTACTCCGCCTCGACCAGCGCCTTGTGCTCCTCGACGAGGAACCGCGAGCCGAGATCGCAGCCGGCCTCTTCGTCGGCGACCGCCGCGAAGATCACGTCGCGCGACAGCTTCACGCGATCGCGCGCGAGCTTGCGCATGATCGCGGTGCACATCGCCGCCATGTTCTTCATGTCGATCGCGCCGCGGCCCCACAAGCAGCCCTCGGCCTCGACGCCCTCGAACGGCGGCTGCCGCCACTTGCTCGCGTCGGCCTCGACGACGTCGAGGTGCGCGGTCAACAAGAGCGGCGGCGCCTTGCCGGTGCCGCGATGCCGCACGACCACGTTCGTGCGCGACGGCGCCTTCTCGAGCATCACCGGCTCGTAGCCGACCTCGCGGAGCTTGCCCGCGAGCAGCTCGGCCGCAGGTCGCTCGTTGCCCGGCGGGTTGGTCGTGTCGATCCGCAGGAGCGATCGACAGAGATCCTGCGCGTCGAGGTGCAGCGGCTGCACGCCGCGAGCGGTCGCGGCGTCGATCGGGGTCGCCATGGCGCGAACGCTAGCACCGCACGGACCGCCATGACACGGATGTCCGGATCGAGCGTCGCCCGCGCCGACTGAAGCCCGCGAACCTCGCGATGCCGCACGGGCAAGTGGCGGCACGGTCGTTGCGGAAGGGCCCATCGCGCTCGCTCGGCGGGCGCTGGAGGGATTCCCGTGAAGGCCAGGCTCACGCCATTCGCGCTCGTATTCGTCACCGCTTGCGGCGCAGGCGGCAAGGACAACGCCAGCGCCTTCCCCGACGCGCACGCCAGCTCGGACGCCGCGACGTCGGGGCAGTGCTTCTCGTCGAACGAATGTCCGGTCGGATGGACGTGCTCCGAGTTCGGGCAGTGCATCGCGCCGCCGCCGATGCTGATCGACGGTGGCGTCGCGCCGCCTCCGCCCGAGAAGGAGCAAGAGCTGAAGATGCCGGTGAGCTCGCTCCGCTACGTCTGGGTCGCGATGACCGATCAGGACAAGCTCGCGAAGATCGACGGCGCGACGCTCGACGTCTCGTCGATCCCCGTCGGCCATCACCCCGAGGTCGTCGTGACGATGCCGGGCACCGACACCGCGGTCGTGCTCGACGAGGTCGACGATCCGCACATCCAGACCGGCGGCACCGCGACCGTCGTGCGCCCGGCCAACGGCAGCGACACCACCGAGATCTATCCGGTGCTGCCGAACTTCAACCGCATCGCGACCTCGCCCGACGGCCGCTACGCGGTCGCGTACTTCGATCTCGCGAAGGCGATCCTCGACGCGGGCAGCCTCCAAGCGGTCAAGCACATCGGCAGCTATCAGGACGTGTCGGTGCTCTCGCTCGAGCCCGGCAAGCAGGCGCACGTCGATCTCACCGTCGGCTTCAAGCCGCGCGCCGTCGAGTTCGACTCGACGGCCAAGCACGCCTACGTGATCACCGAGATGGGCGTGTCGATCATCGATCTCGCCGAGGTCACGCAGAACGCGCCGACGATCATCCCGCCGGTCGCGGTCACCGACGATCCGAGCGGCAACGTCGGCGATGCCGAGGTCCACGTGCTCGCGAGCGGCGACTACGCCGTCGTGCGCACGCCCGGCCAAGCGAGCCTGCGCATCGTGAAGATCACCGGCACCGACGCCGGCACCGCGACGACGATCCCGCTCGCGACCGAGCCGACCGACGTCGATCTCGATCCGACCGGCGCGCGCATCTACGCGGTCACCCGCAACCCCGCGACCCTCACCGCGATCGACGTACCCGCCGACCTCGCGGATCCGAGCGCGATCGAGTCGGCCGATCTCGGCGACATCCTCGCCGGCCAGCTGACGCTGTCGCCCGACGGCAAGCGCGCGGTCCTCTACACCAACGCGTTCCTCGACGAGCACGTCACCGTCGTCGATCTCACCAAGGCCGGCCTGCCGCACGCGACGTACTCGCTGCAGAAGTCGGTGCGCACGATCGGCTTCGATCCGACCAGCGCGCACGTCGTGGTCATCCACGCGCGCGCGCCCGGCGATCCCCAGCAGGCGCAGACCTTCGACGAGTACATCGATCGCAGCCCGGGCTATTCGTCGGTGGATCTCGCGACCGGGTTCTCGAAGCTGCAGATCACGCCGGTCGATCCGGGCACCTTCTCGTTCGCGCCGGACGCGCCGCGCGCGTACCTGACCCTCGACGGCGGCGACACCGACGGCTCGACCTGGGAGGTGCAGGAGATCGAGCTCGACACCGGCGTCGTCCGCTCGATCCCGCTCAACTCTCCTCCGTCGGCGATCGGCGTCCTGCCGGGCGCCAACGACGGCAAGGTCTTCGTCAACCAACGCCATCCTCTCGGCCGCGTGACGTTCGTCGATGTCGTGACGAACGAGGTCCGCACCGTGACCGGCTTCGATCTCAACAGCCGCGTCGTCGACTGAACGGAGGCATCGATGCGTCTCGTCCTCTTCACGACCCTCGTCTCGCTCGCCGCCGCCTGCTCGCCCGAGCGGCCCGAAGCCTTCGACCGCGCGCGCACCGTGCTCGGCCCCGTGCCGCTCAAGAACCGGATCGCGTGGGTCGACACCGCGCTCGATCGCGTCGTCGCGCTCGATCTCACCACCGACTCGCCGCGCGTCGTCGCGGTGCCGATCGGACGCAACGCGGTCTACGCGACGCCGTCCGCCGATCGCGATCACCTGCTCGTGATCACCCGCGGCGAGGAAGCGCTCGCGCGCGGCCGCCAGGACGAGCCGCCGCGCCTGTTCGACGTCGATCTCACCAACCCCGACAACGATCCGGTCGCGTACGAGGTCGGCTCGCCGTTCGATCGCATCGCGGTCTCGAACGACGGCCGCGTCGCGGTCGCGTACTTCTCGGCGAAGGGCCCCGACGACGCCGGCTTCTTCCGCAACCCGAACGAGATGGCGTTCATCGATCTGCAGTCGCAGCCGAGCGACGCCAACCCGATCCTCAAGACCTTGCGCGCGTTCGGCTCGACGCCGACCGGCGTCGTGCTGTCGCCGCCGATGTCGGTGCCCGGCGCCGACGATCCGTCCGAGCGCACCTTCGCGTTCGTCTTCTCGCACAACGTCGTCACCGTCGTCGATTGCCAGCACGCGGATCGTGCGGAGGTGTCGCTCCGCCTCGACGCGACCGGCGTGTCGGTCGATCCGCAGGAGATCGTGTTCGCGCCGGCGAGCTCGACCGCGTACCTGCGCTCGAACGGCGCGCGCGACGTCCTCCAGATCATCCTCGACAGCGATCCGCCCGTGCCCGGCGACGCCCACGCCAACGACTACCGGCCGCTGCTCGCCGAGCTCGGCGCCGGCGGCGGGCCCGCCGACATCGCGGTCTTCGACGATCCCACGCACAAGCGCTGGGTCGTCGCCGCGACGCCGACCACCAGCGAGGTCGTCGTGATCGACACCGAGACCGCGCAGTTCCGCCGCGTCGCGACGCCGGATCCGATCGATCGGATCACGCTGTTCCCACCCGACGAGCCGACCGTCGCCGTGCTGTCGTCGCTCGGCACCGGTCTGCCGCGCGTGCAGCTCATGTCGCTCGAGCACCTCGCCGACACGCTGCAGTCGATCCGCCTGCAGGCGATCGATCTCGGCAAGCCGGTGCGCGACGTGGTGCCGGTGCCCGGCCGCGATCTCGCGATGGTCGTGCACGACGACAACCGCACGGTCTTGTCGCTGCTCGACGTGACGTTCGGCTCGGTCGCGCCGCTCGACGGCGTCGGTCGCCTCGACTCGTACGCGTTCACCGCGTCCGGCGACTATCTCGTCGGCACGACCGCGAGCGTCCCGCGCCTCGGCTTCCTGGATCTCTCGAACCTTCACCCGAGCGACCTCCGCCTCGATACGCCGCCGGTGCGCGTGCTCGCGCTCGGCAACGGCAAGCTGGTCGCCGACCACGGCGATCCGTTCGGCCGCGTGACGATCCTCCCCGGCGCCGGCGCGACCCGCGACCAGTCGATCGTCCTCGACGGCTTCCTCCTCACCGACTTCTTCCAGGAGCGCTGACCATGTTGCGCACGATCACGCTGTTCATCGCCGCGACGTCCGCCGCGGCGTACGCACAACCCGCCGAGCAGGCCGAAGCCAACGCGCGCGCCGACGCGCCGTCGTGGCGCTTCGACATGGGCAGCTCGACGCGCTGGTTCCGCGATCCGAGCGCGATCATCGCGACCAACGATCAGCTCGCGTCGTTCGTGATGTCCGCCGAGCACGGCCTCGGCACGGTCGAGCTGCCGCGCGGCTTCGCGCTCGAGCTCGGCGTCGACGCGATGTGGGCCAACGGCAGCGCCGCCGGCTCGATGTTCCAGACGCTCGAGACCAACATCGGCACCAACGATCTGCTCGGCGGCGTGCACGCGAGCGTGCGCGCGCTGCGGATCCTCGCGGTGACCGCGCGCGCGCAAGCCGGCGCGAGCCACGTCGATCTCTCGATCGCGCCGAGCGGTCAGCCACAGATGGCGTCCGTCGACGACGGCGGGTGGGCGCGCACGCTCGCCGGCTCCGTCGGCGCCGAGATCGAGCCGATCGCGATGCCGCAGGTTCGGCTCGGCTTCGGCATGGAGCTCGGCTACCTCGCGACCTCCGGCGTGGAGATGCACGCGTCCCCGACGAACGCACCCGATCCGGATCGCTCGATCGAAACGGCATATCAATCGATCGGTCATCTCGACCTCGACGGCTGGACGCTGCGCATCTCCGCGCACCTCAGCTTTTAGGGCCTCAGGCCTCGGGCCTCAGGCCTCGGCCAGAACAGAGATGGAACCTCGGGCTTCGATCCGGGCCGAGGCCCGAAGCCCGAAGCCCGAGGCCCAGCTCTGACTACTCGGCTTTCAGCGTGTTCTCGCCCTTCACGTCGAGGTACGGCTCGAGCTTCTTCAGCGTCTTGAAGCCGAAGCCTTTGACGTGGCGGAGATCGGCGACGCGCTTGAACGCGCCGTGCTTGGTCCGCCAGTCGACGATGCGGTCGGCCTTGGTCGGGCCGACCCCGGGGAGCAGCACGAGCTGATCCGCGGTCGCGGTGTTCAGGTTGAGCTTGCCGCTCACCGTCTTCGCGCTGCGCTTCGCGGGACGATCCGGAACGTCGTCACCCGACGTCGCCGCCGCCACCACCGACGGTGACGCGAGCGCCGGCCCGCTGCCGAGCCACGTCGTCCCCGCCACCACCACCAGCATCAGCGCCGCGATCGCGATCGAAGCGCGCTGCATCATCATCTTCATCTTCGTCATGGTCTCCCCCTTCCCTCAGAACGGAATGTCGTTGCCGTTTGCCGCCGGCATCTCGGCCAGCGCGATCTGTCCGCGCTTGCGCGCCATCGACGCGTCGCGCGCGCGCAGATCGTCCTCGTCCATCTCGCGCACCTGCAGCTTCCCGTTGCGGGGCAGCATGTCGAGATAGAGGTTGATCGACTGATCGCGGTTGACGAACGCGGTGCCGCACCGGATCCAGAACGTCCCCTTCTTGTCGCCCTCCTTCTCGATCGGGCACAGCACCTTCATCATCTTGTGGCCGCTCCCAGAGAGCGGCGCGCTCATACTCATCGTCATGGGTCCTCCTTGTGGACCCGCGCGTAGAGCAACCGCGATGCCACGCGCAACGCCGCGGGATCACGCGCGCACCCCTCGCGTGGCCGGACGAGTCTCGGCCACCTGTCCGGGAACCGGACAACGCGCCGGACACGATCGTCGGCGCGCTTACGAGCGCGCTACTTCACGGCGGGCAGATCGAGGTTGATCGTCGTCGGCGCGGTCGCCTTCACGACCACGTCGCGCCGCACTTCCGCCGGCGCCGTCACGATCACGCGCCCGTCCTTGACGCCGGTGACGACCGGCGCGTGCCACGCGACGAGCTCGTAGGAGCCGGCGGGCACGTCGTCGATGCGGAACCGACCCTCGCCATCGGTCAACGTATAATAAGGATGCGAGACGCCCACGACCCACGCGGGCACGATCGCGCCCGCGTCGTCGGCGACGCGCATCGGCCCCGACACCAGCGGCGTCGTGCGGCTCGTGCCCTCGTCGAGCGCGAGCTTGGTGTCCTTGCCGATCAGCACCGAAACGCGACCCGCGTCCGCGTTGATCACGGTCAGCGGCGCCGGCAACGGCGTCGCGACCTGCACGATCGGCTCGAACGCGCAGCCGTGACGCTCGACGGTGCCACCCACCTGGATCGTGCGCGTCGCGACCGGCACCGCGCGCCCGTGATCGACGCGCGCGAGGTACACGACCGTGTCGGCGACGCCGCCGCGCGCGATCGCGAGCGTCGGGTTCGCGGTCGCGCCGCACGAGAGCGCCAGCGACGCCGGCGCCGGCGGCGCGTGCGGCCACCGGATCGTCCCGGTGATCGAGCCGCCGTCGGTGACGCCGATCCCGCTGTATGGATTCGGCGCGACCTGCGGCGGGTTCGCCATCGACGCGTACGGCACGTAGCCGCCGTACAGATACCCGCCGTATGCGCCGCCGCCGTACGCGCCGCCGCCGTACATCCCACCGCCGTAGCCGTAGGCGCCGTACTCCGAGTATTGATCGTAGTTGTTCGCGCGATGCTCGGGCGCGAAGCCGCCGCCGTCGTCGTCGCCGCCCATCAAGATCTGCGACGACGCGGACGCGAGCTGGCCGGCGCCGTCGTCGGCCTCCCCGCCGGCTTTCGGCAGCGACGATCCGCTCGAGCGCGAGCCGCACGCCCACGCCCCGCACGCGGCGATCGTGACGAAGAGCAGCGCGCGGCGCACGCATCGAGCATGCAACGACCGCGCGCGTCGAGCAACTAGGGGCCGGGGGGAGGCGCCGGCGCCCGCTGCGCCGCGTAGTAGTCGCCGATCATCTTCGCCGCGAGCGCCATCAGCGCCCGCCCGTCGGAGATCGACAGCGACGTCGCGTACGCCACGCGCCGGCCGGTCCGCACCACCGACAAGCCCTTCACGAGGTTGAGCGCGTGCGTCTGCGCCAGGACCGCGCGCAAGAGCCGGCTGTCGACGACCTGGTCGTGGATCGATCGCAACGACTTCTCCATCTCGATCGCGTCGGCGTCGCTCGCGAAGCGCAGGTTGCCGCGCGCGATGAACCCGCGCGCGTCGACCTCGAGCGCGAGCGTGATCCGATCCGGCGCCGGCAACGACGTGACGCCGAGCCCCATGTCCGGCAGCTCGTAGCGTCCCGCCAGCGCCGACATCGTCAAGACCAGCGCGGGGCCGGTCGGCGTGCCGCTCTCGGTCTCGATCGTGCGCACGCGCTTCAGCCACTCGGGCAGCGACGCCTCCGGCGCGACCAGCGCATCGAGATCGCCACGCCCCGGCTTGGTCAAGCTGCCGAGATCCGCGGGCTGCGCGAGGACGATCCAGCCGGTGAACGGCGACAGGAACACGCGCTTGTCGCCGGGGAAGACCAGCGGCCCGGGCCGCCGATGCCCGAGCGCGCCGCCGGTCGCCGCGGTCCACGCGACGTTGGCGCCGTCGTGATCGAGCAGCGCGCGCAGATCGGCGGGCGCCATCGTCGTGCGCCCGACCAAGGTCGTCGCGACGATGTCGCGCGGCGACGGCGTCGAGATCACGAGCGTGTCGAACACATCCGCGATGTGCACGGCGCGATCGCCGATGATCGTCTGGTAGTCCGGCATCGGCGCGAGCAGCTTCTCGGCCGCCTCGGTCCACTCGGTGCCGCGCAACCGATCGAAGCGCAGCATCAGCGTCACGACATGGCCCTTCGGGAAGTACGACAAGAGGTTCGACGCGGTGCCGGGCGCGACCGCGACGGTCGACGCGCCGATCGCATCGGCATGATCTTCGTCGACCGCGCCGGCGTCGACCGCGACGCCGCCGTCGGAGCCCGCGACCGCGACCTCGGTGCCGCCGTCCTCGATCACGCCCCCGTCGGAGCCGGCCGCGATCATCTCGTCGCTCGCGGCATCGATCCCTGCGTCCGGCTTCACCCGCGCATCCGGCCGCGGCCTCGCATCCGGCCGCACCCGCGCGTCCGGCACGCCCGCATCGACCACGAAATCCCCCGGCTCCTGCGCCGGCTTGATCATCTCCTCCTCGGCCGCCGCCTGCGCCTGCTCCGCCGCCTCGCGCTCCTTCTCGGCCGCGAGCTGCTGCGCCTGCGGCGCCTCGGGCGCGAGCTCGATGTCGACCAGCGCGCCGGCCGCCGCCTCGTCGTCGCGCGCCGACATCCACCACCACATCCCGCCCGCGAGCACGACGTGCATCACCACCGACAGCGCGCATGCGCGCCGCAACCAGCGCGGTTCATCCTTGATGCGGCGCACGGGGTGGCCTCGACGACCGTGACATTCACGCAGTAGCATTTGGTCATGGGCGAGTCCAGGGACGACCCAGCCGAGCGGCCGCTCGACGACGCCGAACGCGCGTACGTCGAGGCGGCCCGCGACAAGGCGTTCGTGCTCTACGAGGGCAAGCGCACCCCGCATCGCAGCTGCGGCATCGCGCTCGCCGAGACCTTCGGGCTGTCGACCCCCGCGTATCAGTCGCTGCGGAGGGGCGGCATCACGGGGCAGGGCGCGTGCGGAGCGATCCGCGCGGGCGAGCAGGTGCTCGGCGAGCTCCTCGGCGATCCCGATCCGACCGGCGCGGTCACGCCGGCGCTGCGCAGCGCGATCACCTGGTACCAGGCGCGCGCGGCGGAGATCGATCGCGGCGGCGCGCCCGACATCATCTGCAACAACCTCACGCGCCGCTTCGGCGACTTCACGAGCGAGCCGCGCAAAGAGTTCTGCACCAACCTCGCGGCGCAGGTCGCCGCGCTGACCGCAGAAGCACTCTGTCGTTTCGGCAAGAGCAGGCCGGAGATTCTGGCGTGAAGATCAAGCAGGAGCAGATCGAGGCCGTCGTCGCCGAGGCCTCGCAGAAGATGTCCGACGCCAACTACTCGGCCGTGCTGGTCGGCGGCTTCGTGCAGGGCCAGACCCAGATCGCGCAGTTCATCAGCGCGCACGATCGCGAGCTCGGCGGCGCCGAGGCGATCATCGGCGTGATCTTCCACGCCGCGCTGCTCGGCGTGATCTTCGCGCGCGCCGCCGGTCGCACGCTGCGCATCCTCAGCTTCGAGGATCTCGATTCGGTCTCGGGCGGCGACTCGATCGCGACGCTCGCCGAGCGACAGCCGTCGGTCGGCGACTTCATCGCGTCGAACGTCGAGAACGCGGACGCGCGCAAGGTGCTCGCGCTCATCGCCCTCGCGATGGACCGGGTCGTCGCTTAGGCGGCGCGGGCGCCTTCGGTTCGTCGCGCGCGTACGTGAGCGCGAGCGGCCCCTGCGTGATCGTCAGCGCGGTCGCGTTGCCGGTGCCGGGCAACGTCACGACGATCTCGATCTTCGCCTCGAGCATGACGAACTTGGTCGGGCCGAGCGCGTCGACGTCGAACGGGCGCTGCCCGTTCAGCTTGAACGTGAGGTGCGCGCCGGTGCGCACGACGTCGAGCGAGGTCAAGGTCGCGATCAGATCCGCCTCGACGCCCCCCTGCTGCGCGGCGGCGAGCGAATCGTCGGTGAGCTTGTAGTGGCCGACGATGCGCGCGGCGGCCGCCTCGTCGAGCGGCACGAGGTCGGGCTCGACGACCGGCGCGACGTCGTTCCCCATCGCGATCCCGGTCGCCGCCTGCGCGAGCGGATCGGGGTTGAACTGATCGTTGTTGCCCCACACGACGACGACCAGGTCTCGATCCGGGATCCGCAGGAACGTCGCGCGGAAGCCGTTGACCTGGCCGTTGTGCCACAGCACGCGATGGCCGTCGGCCTCCTCGACGATCCAGCCGAACGCGTAGTTGTCCTTCGCGGGCGTGTACATGCGCTGCTTCGACGCCGCGGTGAGGATCGCGTCGCCGTCGAGCGCGTGGGCCCAGCGCACCAGATCCATCGCGGTCGAGCGCACCGCGCCCGCCGCGTACGGGACCGACATGTCGATCGGGCTCGCGGGCGCGAGGTGATCGTCCGGATCGACGGTGTAGCCGACCGCGCGGTTGGTCATGCCGTCGGCGTCGCCGACGACGGTGCGCGTGAGCCCGGCGGGCTCGAACAGCCGCTTCGTCACGAAGTCGGCGTAGCTCGTGCCGCTCACCTTCTCGATGATCGCGCCGAGCACGATGTAGTTCGAGTTCGAGTAGTGGTGCTGCGCGCCCGGCGTGAACTCGAGCGGCTTGTCGTCGAAGTACGCCAGCAGCTGCGCCGGCGTCTGCGCGGTGGCCGCGCGCTCGGCGAAGTCGGGCGCCTCGCTGTACTCGGGGATGCCCGAGGTGTGCGTGAGCAGCTGATCGAGCGTGATCGCGCGCCCGACCTCGGGATAGTCGGGCAGGTACTTGCCGATCGGATCGTCGACGGAGAGCTTGCCGTCTTGCTGGAGCACCATGATCGCCGCCGACGTGAACTGCTTGGTGATCGATCCGACGCGGAAGTTGGTGTCGGCGTCGGCGACCGTCCGCTTGTCGCGATCCGCGAAGCCGAACGCGTGCTGGTAGATCGGCTTGCCGCCCTGCGCGACCAGCACGAAGCCTTCGAGCCGGCGCGCTTCGCCGAGCTTCGCGCCGATGCTCGAGATGTACGGCGTGAGCTGCTGCTCGAGGTGCGCGGCGTCGACCGGAGGATAGGTCGGGGCCGGCGGCTTGGCGGCGTCGGAGCCGAGCGGCGGCAGCGGCGAGGTCGGCGGAGGAGCGGAGTGTCCGCACGCCGCGATCGCGGCGAGCATCACGAGCGTTCGCATGCGAGAGAGCGAAGCACGAGCAGACTAGAAGAGCCAGCCGACCTCGAGCCCGACCGTGAACGAGCCGAGCGTCCACGGCGGCAGACGTCCGGACAGATCGTGCTCGTTGCGGAAGCCGAGCCCGATGCTCGGCGTGAGCTCGAGCTGGCGCCACGGCACGAGGCGATAGCCGAACAGCCCCTGCGCGCCGAGGACGAGCGCGGTGCCGAGGTCGCGATCGTCGGCGACGTCGCGCGTGCGCGACAGCGCGAGGTCGCCGCGCCCGCCGACGAACCAGCCGACCGGGCCGTCGCTGCGCCAATACCAGCGCGCCTCGACGCCGACGCCGCCCGCGATCGCGCTGTAGTCGCCCGCGACCGACTTGCGCGCGCCGATCGTGCCGACCACGCCGAGCTGGCGATCCGGCACGTACACCTCGCCGCCGATCTCCGCGCCGGTCGCGCCGTCGATCGACGGCAGCGACAGCCACAACGCGTTCAGGATCAAGAGCGTGTTCATCGCGCGTCTCCGATCGCGTGCCCGATCGTGTGATCGAGGAAGTCGACGATCGCGGCCTGCGCCTCGGGCGTGTCCGTCGACGTCAGCGGGATCTCCCAGCGATCGCCGTCGGCGCCGCGGTTCCACAAGTGCCCGCCGCCCGGCACCAGCAACATGCGCGTCTCGACGCCGGCGTCGTCGAGCGCCCCTTGCATCGCGATCGCCTGCGCGCGATCGACGAACCAGTCGTCCTCGCCTTGCACGAACAGGTACGGCGGCGAGTCCGGCGCGACGTGCGTGATCGGCGACGCGAGGTCGTAGCGCGCCGGCACGTCCTCGAGCGTGCCGCCGACGTACTCGATGATCGTGTCGACCTGCGGCTCGGTGCGCAGATCTTCGGGCCCGGCGCCGGCGACGACCGCGATCGGCGGCACGTAGAGCGCCGGCGACGAAGCCGCCGCGCAATCGGGCGCGACCTCGGGCACGCGCGCGCCGACGCCGACGAACGACGCGAGGTGCCCGCCCGCCGAGTAGCCGAAGCTCGCGATGCGAGCGGGGTCCACGCCGTACTCGGAAGCGTGCGCGCGCAGGTACGCGAGCGCGCACAGGCAGTCCTGCACGTCGTTCGGGAACGCGCCGTCGGGGACCAGCCGGTACTCGACGTTCGCGACCACGTAGCCCGCGCCCGCCAGACGCTTCGCGTCCTCGGACATCGTGTCGCGCGTCAGCGATCGCCAGCCGCCGCCGTGGATCATCAAGATCGCCGGGCGCGGCGTGAGTGGTCCGGCCGGGCGCCAGACGTCCATCACCGTCGCGGCGCCGTAGCGGTCGTCGTAGGACACGCCGGTGTCGACGGCGACGTCGGTCGCCGTGCAAGCAGAGAGAACGGCCGTGCACACGGCGAGAACGGCCGGATACACCGGGAGCGCGTTCGTGGGCTTTTGCATCACGCCCCCATGAAGAGCACGCGGCGTGCCCACCGCGCCGAGATCCTCTGCTACGAATCGCACATGGCGAATCCGACCGCGACCTTCGAGACCTCGCTCGGCAACTTCACGGCCGAGATCTACCAAGACAAGATGCCGATCACGGCGAGCAACTTCATCAAGCTCGCGAAGCAGGGCTTCTACGACGGGCTCCACTTCCACCGCGTGATCAAGGGCTTCATGATCCAGTTCGGCTGCGAGTACTCGAAGGATCCGAACAGCCCGCGCTGCGGCACCGGCGGCTCGCCGCTCGGCCGCGTGCAGGACGAGCATCCTCCGGGCGCCAAGCTGTCGAACGAGCCGGGCACGCTGTCGATGGCGAACACGGGCCAGCCGAACTCGGGCGGCGCGCAGTTCTTCATCAACACCGTCCACAACCAGTACCTCGACTGGTTCACGCCGGGCCCGTCGAAGCACCCGGTGTTCGGCAAGATCACGTCGGGCATGGACGTCGTGCAGAAGATCGAGACGACGCCGACCGCCGGTCAGGATCGCCCGAAGACGCCGGTGAAGATGATCAAGGTGACGATCAACGAGTGACCGCCGACGCGCTGCTGAAGAAGCACGGCGCGATCACGATCGTACCGACCGGGCGCGCCGGCGTGCCGTCGATCGTCGAGCTCGTCACCGGCGGTCCGATCCGCGGCTCGTGGTGGGCGCACCCGAAGGGCAAGGAGATCTTCCGCGTCGCGACCGAGCTCGAGGAGAGCGGCCGCGTGCTCTCCGCGAAGCTGATCGACGGCAAGGTCACGCTGCTCGATCGGCCGCACTGGCCGGCGCTCTACCGCGTCGTCACCGACGACGCCTGGCGCAGGCCGCGCATCGCGTCGCTCGCTGCGGCGCACAAGGCGCTGCTCGACGAGGTCGAGCGCGAAGACGTCGTCCCGACCCAGGCGCAGACCGGCGCGCGCAAGGCCCTCGAGGAGCGCCTCCTCGTCCGCGCCGCGAGCGAGCACACCGATCGCGGGCACCACGCGACCACGCTGTCGAGCTGGGCGCGGTGGTGCCCCGCCGGCGTCGCGTCGAGTGCACGCGCGCTCACGCTCGCCCAGGCCGAAGAAGCCATGACGCGCGTGCTCGGCGGACCTTTGCCGTAGCTGCGAAGCGCTGCGACAGGGCTGCGACATCTTCCGCGTCGGCGTGGACGCGCGCGATACTGCGCGCGCTCTCGGAGGTTTCGCATGAAGAAGCTGCTCGTCCTCGTCACGCTCCTGCTCGCGGTGCGCAGCGCGCGCGCCGAATCCGTCGATGACATCGTCGCCAAGAACGCGAAGGCCCGCGGCGGCGAAGCCGCGTTGAAGGCGGTCAAGACGCTCCGCCTCACCGGCAAGCTGCAGTTCGGCGCCGGCGACTTCTCCGTCGAGGTCGAGCTCGGCATGCTGCAGAAGCGGCCCTCGATGTTGCGCTTCGAGGGCTCGCTGCAAGGGCTCACGCAGATCCAGGCCTACGACGGCAAGGACGGCTGGCAGGTGCAGCCGTTCCAGGGCCGCCGCGACGCCGAGCGCATGTCGACCGACGACGCGAAGGATCTCGCGCAGCGCGCGGATCTCGATCCGCCGCTCGTGTCGGCCAAGAACAACGGCTACAAGATCGAGGCGCTCGGCACCGAGGACGTCGACGGCACGCAGGCCGTGAAGATGCGCATCACGCGCAAGGACGGCGACGTCCAGTACGTCTATCTCGATCCCGACTCGATGCTCGAGCTGCGCGTGACCACCGTGCACAAGGTGCGCGGCACCGAGCAGGTCACCGAGGTCGACTTCGGCAGCTACGCGTCGGTCGGCGGCGTGTGGATGCCGTTCGCGATGGAGGCGGGCGAGCACGGCAAGCCGCGCCAGATGAAGATCACGATCGAGCGCGCGGAGGTGAACGTCACCGCCGACGACTCGCTCTTCAAGTTCCCGTCGACGCCGCCGTCGCGCGCGGTGATCGCGGGCCCGCCGTCGAAGGACAACACGGCGAGCTTGAAGTCGCCGCCGGAGCCGGCGCAGAAGCCGGTCTTCGACGCGGGCACGGTGTCGGGCCTGGGCGCGCGCAACATCGGCAGCGCGGCGATGAGCGGCCGCATCGCGGCGGTCGCCGGCTACAACGAGGGCGGCAAGACGATCCTCTTCGTCGGCGCGGCGTCGGGCGGCGTGTGGCGCTCGCAGGACGGCGGCACCACGTTCAAGCCGGTCTTCGACAACCAGCGCGTGCAGTCGATCGGCGCGATCGCGATCGATCCGTCGAACAGCAAGACCGTGTGGGTCGGCAGCGGCGAGGCGTGGACGCGCAACTCGGTCTCGATCGGCGACGGCATCTACAAGTCGACCGACGGCGGCGAGACGTGGACGAACATGGGCCTGCCCGAGAGCGAGCGCATCGTGCGCATCCTCGTGCACCCGAAGAACGGCAACGTCGTGTTCGCGTGCGTGCCGGGCAAGCTGTGGAGCGACAGCAAGGATCGCGGCGTCTACAAGACGACCGACGGCGGCAAGACGTGGGCGCTCGTGCTCGCGGGCACCAACCTGTCGACGGGCTGCAGCGGCCTCGCGATGGATCCGCGCAACCCGGATCAATTGCTCGCGGGCATGTGGGACTTCCGCCGCAAGGGCTGGACCTTCCGCTCCGGCGGCGACGGCCCCGACGCGCCGAGCGGATCGAACCTCTATTCGTCGAAGGACGGCGGCAAGACGTGGGCGCCGCTCGCCGACAAGTCGCTGCCGGCGAAGCCGTGGGGCCGCGTCGAGGTCGAGTACGCGCCGTCGAACAACAAGGTCGTGTACGCGCTGATCGAGAGCAAGGACTCGGCGCTCTACCGCTCCGACGACGGCGGTCAGACGTGGGACAAGCGCGACAAGTCGCAGATGATGGTGTGGCGTCCGTTCTACTTCGGTCGCCTCGTCGTCGATCCGACCAACCCCGAGCGCGTCTACAAGCCCGATCTGCAGCTCGTCGTCAGCGAAGACGGCGGCCGCAGCTTCTCGGGGACCGGCGGCGGCTCGCACGGCGACTGGCACGACCTCTGGATCGATCCGTCGAACGCGAAGCACGTGATCGGCGGCGACGACGGCGGCCTGTGGCTCAGCTACGACGGCGGCAACCGCTGGTGGAAGGCCAACAACCTGCCCGTCTCGCAGTTCTATCACGTGAGCGTCGACGACAAGGATCCGTACCAGGTGTACGGCGGCCTGCAGGACAACAGCTCGTGGGTCGGGCAGTCGCAGTATCCGGGCGGCATCACCAACGCGCAGTGGGAGAACCTCTACGGCGGTGACGGCTTCTGGTCGATGGTCGATCCCTCCGACCCCGACGCCGTCTACGCCGAGGCGCAGGGCGGCTACATCGGCCGCGTCGATCGCAAGACGCTCGCGACCCGCGACATCCAACCGAAGGCGAACCTCCACGAGAAGCTGCGCTTCAACTGGAACACGCCGATCGCGGTGTCGCCGACCAACAAGAAGACGATCTACATCGGCGCGCAGTTCCTGTTCCGCTCGCGCGATCGCGGCGACACGTGGGAGCGCATCTCGCCGGATCTGACGACCAACGACAAGGAGAAGCAGAAGCAGGAGGAGTCGGGCGGCGTCACCGTCGACAACTCGTCGGCGGAGATGCACACGACGATCTACTCGATCAGCGAGTCGCCGAAGGATCAGAACACGATCTGGGTCGGCACCGACGACGGCAACCTGCAGCTGACGCGCAACGCGGGCAAGACGTGGACGAACGTCGTCGCCAACGTCACCGGGCTGCCGGCGAATTCGTGGGTGAACTGGGTCGAGGCGTCGCGCTACGACGCCGGCACCGCGTTCGCCGCGTTCGATCGCCACACGTTCGGCGACATGCAGCCGTACGTCTACGTCACGCATGACTTCGGCAAGACGTGGTCGCGCATCGTCGGTCCCGACAAGGGCGTGCGCGGCTACGCGTTCGTGATCAAGGAGGACACCGTCGACAAGAGCCTCCTGTTCTTGGGGACCGAGCTCGGCCTGTGGATCTCGGTCGACGGCGGCGCGTCGTGGGCGGAGTTCAAGGGCAGCGGCTTCCCGTCGGTCGCGGTCCGCGATCTCGCGGTGCAGGCGCGCGAGAGCGATCTCGTGATCGCGACGCACGGCCGCGGCATCTGGATCATCGACGACCTCACGCCGCTCCGCTCGCTGACGCCGAAGACGCTCGAGCTGCGCACCACGTTCCTCGACGAGCGCCCGGTGCAGCAGCGCATGCCCGCCAACGGCGGCTGGGCCAACGGCGACGCGGCCTTCGTCGGCGACAACCCGCAGGGCGGCGCGACGATCTCGTATTACCTGCGCGGCCGTCACATCTACGGCGACATCAAGCTCGAGATCCTCGATCCCGCGGGCAAGGTGATCGACACCGTCACGCCGACCAAGCATCGCGGCATCAACCGCGTCGCGTGGGCGATGGCGATCAAGCCGCCGCGCGTGCCGCGCGCCGCGCAGGTCGCGGGCAACGCGACGCAGGGTCCGCGCGTCGTGCCCGGCACGTACACCGTGCGGCTCACCAACGGCGGCGACGTCGTCGAGACCAAGCTCAAGATCGTCCTGGATCGGCGCGCGAAGTACTCGGTCGGCGATCGCAAGGCGCAGTTCGACGCCGTCATGAAGGCGCACGGCTTGTTCGGCGACATGTCGAAGCTCGTCGATCGCATCGACGCGATCCGCAAGGAGGCCGACACCCGCACCAACAGCCTCGGCTCCGACGGCGCCGAGCT
>DATJIA010000132.1:0-24449 GCA_035493675.1 Kofleriaceae bacterium
TGACGCCGAACACGAGCAGGACGGTCGCGAGGTGGAGCGTGGGCGAGAGCTCGCCGCTCGATCGCGCGAACGCCGTCACGACGTCGATCCGCAACGAGCCGACGGCGCCGCCGATGAGCACGAGCGACGCGACGAAGCACGCGTCCGCGACACGAGACAGCAGGAACTTCTTGTGCGCGACGATGATCGCCTGGCGCCGGCGTCGATAGAACGTCAGCAGCTGGTGCAGGCCGACGTCCGTCGCGAACCACGCCACCATGAGCACCGCGAGGTGGTTCGTGGTCACGAGGACGGTGACCGACGCGACCGTCAGCAACAGGTAGCGCGCGTAGCGATCGAGCTCGCGTTGCCCGGCGAGGTACGTGCGCGAGTAGCGGACGACGACGAGCGCGAGCGTCGAGACCAGCACGAACATCGCGCCCGAGACGATGTCGATCTGGACGACATCGTTCATCACCGAGCTGGGAATCGTGGTGCGTGCGTCGAAGCCCAGCAAGGACAGCACCGGGTAGAGAACGACCGCGGCATACGCGAGCCCCGCGGTCAGGGTCGTCACGTACGTCGCGACCGGCAGGGATTGAGCGCGCTGGCGCGAGATCAGAAACGCGGAGACGAAGAGGCAGGCCGGGACGAGCGCCGCGAGCACGAGCGGCAACAGCGAGAGCGCCTCATCGAGCTCCATGCGTCGAACATCTTAGGCGCGGTCGGGTCGCAACGAAACCGAGCCAGCACCGCAGTGACCACGTTTCGGCAATCGCCGAAAAAAAAAGAGACGCCGCTTCCGATGAAGAAGCGGCGTTTAGCGGGTGAGGGCAGAAGGACTCGAACCTTCAACCAGCGGATTAAGAGTCCGATGCTCTACCATTGAGCTATGCCCCCGGTTGGGAAACTGGCGATCTTCTGTTTTCAGTGAGTCCGGGGCGACTCGAACGCCCGACCTTCGGGTTCGAAGCCCGGCGCTCTATCCAACTGAGCTACGAGCCCGGTACCAGACCGGGCCAGGTAGATACGAAGCCGCGGGCGATCAGTCAAGAGTCTCGCCGGACGATCGCGCAGCGGGGTCGTGATCCTGTCGCTCGCGACCCCCGCAAACGCCGGATCCCTCACAACGATCGCGCGGAACCCCGAGTGGACGCCGGCTCACGCGAGCGGTGTGGTCCAGAAGCCCCTGTCGCGTGCGGCCTGACCACCCCGAAAGCCGAATTGATTCCGTGAGCTACAGGTGAAAACGGTGTTCAAACGTAGCCGCACCTCGGTTATGATGCGGCACGCTTTTCGGGGGAGGACTCGAAGCCGTGTTCCACAAAGAGTCTCGGATCAATCGCTTCCTGTGCGCGCTTTTCTTCGTCGTGATGTCCGGTTGCGGCGGCATCGGTCAGGGCTGCGGTTGTTCGACACAACCACTGCCCGGCGGAAAGCTGCCCGCTGATCAGACGATCGAAGGCGGTGCGCAGGTACGCGTCACGCCCGCCGGCTTCAACAAGCTCACCTCGATCCTGCCCGCGTTGCTCAACCAGCAATTCGGCAGCGGCTTCTGCCTCGGCAGCGGCAGCGCGCTCGGCGCCGACTACTGCTACCAGCAGCAAGGTCAGTGCAACCCGGGGTGCAACGTCCACGTGCACCTCAACTCGTTGCAGACGACGGTCACCACCTCCCAGAAGCTCAACCTGAAGATCGACACCAACGCCGACGTGTCGATCCCCGTCGATCCCCCGATCTTCTCCGCGTGCACGCTCAGCGTCACCGCCGATCACCTCAAGGCGGATCTCGACATCGCGTTCGACATCGACCCGACGAGCGGTGAGCTCGGCATCCACCTCGATCAGATCAACTCGGTCGATCTCAGCGGCGTCAACTTCAGCGGCTGCAGCGTCATCTCGTTCCTCGCCAACCTCGTCACCGACATCCTCGACTCGTTCGTCGGCGACTTCATCATCCAGGCGCTCACGCCCGCGATCGACAGCCTCGTGCAGGGCTTCCTCCCGCACCCGCTCGGCATCGAGGGCATGGTCGACGTCGGCTCGCTGCTCGCGCAGGTCTCGCCGGGCACGGAGGCGGAGATGGAGATGCGCATGGTGCCGGGCGGCTACGTGCAGCTCAAGGGCGGCGGCATGTCGCTGGGCATGATCACAGGCATCAACTCCGACTGGGATACGTCGACGCGAACGCCCGATCTCGACAGCGAGCCCGCGCTCTGCGTGCCGCCGATCGCGGCGCCCGATTTCGGCGCGGCGCCGCACAACCTGCCGAAGTCGTCGCGTCAGAACTTCATGCTCAACCCCGCGGGTGAGTTCCTCGGGTCGCCGGATCCGGCCAGCGATCTCGCGATCGGCGTCTCGCAGACGACGCTCGATCAATTCGGTCACCACGCGGTCGCGTCGGGCGCGATGTGCCTCGGCGTCGGCACCAGCTTCGTCGGTCAGTTGAACCTCGGCACGATCGGCCTGCTCGTGCCGTCGCTCTCCGAGCTCGGCGATCCGCAAGCCGAGGGCAAGGATCCGCTGCTGCTGGTCACGCGGCCGCAGAAGGCGCTGACGTTCGACATCGGCGAGGGCACCGATCAGTCGCCCGCGCTCACGATCCACATCCAGGATCTCGAGGTCGACTTCTACGCGTTCCTCTACCAGCGCTACGTCCGCGCGTTCACGATGTCGCTCACCCTCGACGCCGGCATCAACCTCGAGTTCCAGCAGATGCAGGGCCAGCCCGCGACGGTGACGCCGCACCTGGTCGGCCTCACGTCGTCGAACATCCACGTCAAGGTGCTCAACAGCGAGTTCGTGCGCGAGACGCCGCAGAACCTCGAGGCCGTGCTGCCGACCGTGTTCGACCTCGCGCTGCCGCTGCTCGGCAACGCGCTCAAGCCGATCACGGTGCCGAGCTTCGCGGGCTTCACGCTGAACGATCTGCGCGTGCAGCACGTGATCACCAGCCAGGACGACTTCCTCGCGATCTACGCGTCGCTCGGCGCGTCGCAGATGATGCGCAAGGTCGCCGAGGGCAATCCGCTGATGGACATGGCGGTGAAGGATCTCGATCGTCAGGTCGCCCAGGGCGGCGCGCCGGTCGAGGCGACCACCGCGAAGCTCATGCGGATCGACACGCCGGCGCCCGAGGCGATCCGCGCCGCGCTCGTCGGCGGCAAGGACGGCGGCCTGCCGTCGGTGACCCTCGACGTCCCCGCGTACGACGCGCAGGGCCGCAAGCTCGAGTACACGTGGAACCTCGACGGCGGCCTGTGGCGTCCGTTCACGCAGGCGAACCCGCTCGTGATCAGCGACCGCGCGTTCGCGTGGCAGGGCAAGTATCACCTCGGCCTGCGCGCGCGCGTCGTCGGCGACTACCACACGACCGATCCGGTCGGCACGATCGTGCCGATCACGATCGACTCGGCGGGCCCGACGATCATCACCGATCAGGTGATCGTGAAGGACGGCAAGCTGCACGTGCCGGCGTACGACATCGTGTCGCCGACCGACAAGCTGCAGTGGGCGTTCGGCCGCGTCGGTGACAAGACGCCGTGGGTCGATTACCAGTACTCCGACGAGCTCGACGAGGCGACGTTCAAGGACATCGCCGCCGACGGCGAGTACATGGTCTGGGTCAAGGACGAGGCGGGCAACGTCACCGCGAAGACCTTGTCGGCGCCGTTCCACGGCCAGCCCGGCACCGGCGGCGGCTGCTCGTGCGACACGACCGGCGGCGCCACGCCGGGCGCCGGCACGATCGTGCTCTTCATGCTCGTCGGCGCGTTCATGTTCCGTCGTCGCATCGTCGCGGCGGGCCGGCGGGGAGGCCGTCCCCTGCGCGGTTTTTTTCTCTGGAGCTCGATCACGATCGTGACGTCGCTGGTCCCCGGTTGTAGCTGTGGCAGCAAGCCGGGCACGCAGGCGTGCGAGATGACCTCGGACTGCGCGGACCAGTGCCCGCAGGGCCAGGTCCCGATCTGCTTCGATCACGAGTGCTCGTGCCTCGACGACGTGCCGATGGGCCACACCGGTCCGTACTCCGACGTCGACAAGGCGTCGGACGGCAGCGTCTGGGTCTCGGCGTACTCGCAGGAGCTCGGCGATCTCGTCGTCGCGCACCACACCAACGGCGGCCGCATCGCCGACACCGAGTGGGAGTGGGTCGACGGCGTGCCGGCGGGCCCGGTCACCGTGCCGGGCTCGATGATCCGCGGCGGCGTCACCGACGCGGGCCCCGACGTCGGCAAGTACACGAGCGTCGCGGTCGGTCCGCAGGACGTGCCCGAGGTCGTCTACCAGGACGTCGAGACCGGCTCGCTGAAGTTCGCCGCGAAGTTCGGCGGCGCGTGGCAGATCCACACGATCGACGCCGGCACCGGCAAGATCGATCCGGAAGCGGGCGGCGAGATCACCGGCCTCTACAACTCGATCGCGGTGCGCACCGACGACGGCAAGCCCGGCGTCGCGTACATGGCCGAGGTCTCCGACGGCGGCGGCATCGTGCGCGCCGAGGTGCGCTACGCGGTCGCGTCGTCGGCGCAGCCGGCGAGCGCGGGCGACTGGACGGTGATGGTGGTCGACACGATCACGCTGCCGCCGATCGATCCGAACAAGCCCGACGTGTACCCGCTGCCCGAAGGGCTCGGCCTCTTCATCGATGCGACGCGCGATCCGGCGACGCAGGCGCCGGTCGTCGTCTACTACGATCGCGTCAACGGCGATCTGAAGCTGGCGAAGGTCGATCCGAGCTCGGGCGTGTTCACGACGCCGGTCGTGCTCGACGGCAGCGGCAACGGCGTCGACGTCGGTTGGTACCCGTCGGTCGTCGTCGACGCGCAGTCGGTCGTCCACGTCGCGTACCAGAGCGCGACCAAGGACGACCTGCTCTACATCAACACCAAGGACAACATGCCCGAGGTCGTCGACGACGGTTACCGCATCGTCGGCCAGACGCCGGACGGGCTGCCGAAGCCCGAGTTCCACCTGATCGGCAACGACGCGTCGCTGCAGATCACGGCGTCGGGCCCGGTGATCGCGTACCAGGACTCGACGTCGCACGAGCTGATCGTCTCGGTGCGCAAGCAGTCGGGGCAGTGGCAGCGCACGACGATCGCCGGCGGCGACATCAACTGGATGGGCGCGTACGGCTTCTTCGCGGCGTCGGTGGTCTCGGGCACCGATCTCGTGATCTCGAACTGGGTGGTCGATCAGCCGAACACCGACAACTGGGTCGAGATCATGCGGCAGACGATCACGCCGCAGTAGCGATCGCTACGGCAGCGTGATCTCGCACAGCGCGCCGATCGCGAAGCCGTGCTCGAATTCGGCGCCGAGGCCGTGGCCCAGCCACGCGGGGCCGAGCTCGAGCGTGGCCTCGCCGCCGACCGCGACGTCGTCGGAGACGCGCACGCGGACGCCCGCGCCGGCGGCGAGCGGGATGCCGAAGCCGCCGACGTCGTCGGCGCCGAACCGCAGGATGCGCAGCGACGCGGCGAGCCGCGCGTACGGACGGAAGCCGCCCTGGCCCGCGAAGAAGCGGCGCACGCCGCCGCCGAGATCCGCCGCGAAGCCGTCGGCGAGCCCGTGATCGCAGACGTAGACGTCGCTGCGATCGCGGAAGCACGCCGCGGTGCCGCCGCCGAACGTGAAGCCGACCGCGCCGTCGAACCAGTCTTCGTCGTCGAGCTGGTAGAGGAAGTGCCCGCCGATGCGCAGCCCGCCGGGCGTCACGCGCGATCCCGACGCGACGCCGACGACCGCGCCGATCTCGCGATCGGCGACGTCGGGCGGCGCGGGATCATCGGCGCGCGCGATCGCGGGCGCGATCGCGGGCGCGATCGCGACGAGCACGATCGCTAGCCGCGACACACCATCACCTTGCCGGTCGGCTTCGCGTCGACTTCCTTGCACGTCCACCCCGCGCCGAGGAACGCGCAGTCGGGATCGGCCGCGCACGTGAACACGCACGCGCCGCCCTGATCGTTCATGCACACGGTGCCGTTCGGGCAGCCGGTGTTGTTGTCGCAGCTGATCGAGCAGAAGCCGCCGGGGAAGTCGCCGCCGGTGAGACATCGCTCGTCGCACTCCGACGACACGTCGCAGCGCGCGCCGATCGATCGCGACACCGGCTCGGAGCTGCACGCGGTGAGCGCGAGCGCAAAGAGGATCACGCGCATCGCGGCGAACGTACGCCCGGCACCGCCGCCCGCCAACTTTTGGGAGTAGAGTCCGCGCCATGAAGCGAATCGCCCTCGCCGTCGCACTCAGCGCGCTGGCGGCCGCCGCGTGCGGTCCGAAGCGCACCACCGCAGCCTCGCAGCCGTCTCCCGCCGCGTTCGACGCCGCGAAGTCGGATCCGAAGGCGCTCGCCACCGTCGACGCCGCGCTCGTCGCGCTCGGCGGTTACGACAAGTGGACCAACTTGAAGGAGCTCCGCTTCGAGCTCAAGTACAACGCCAACGGCTCGCTCCAGGGCTGGTGGCAGCACCGCTGGGATCGCTGGAACGGCCGCCACGACTTCATCATGGCGGATCCGCCGTCGCTCGCCGCGTCCGGCGGCGACGCCTCGAAGGTGAAGTGGCTCGAGCTCAAGTACGATCTCTTCAACGACGACAAGATCCCGTTCGGCACCTACGACGGGCAGCCGCTGTCCGACGAGAACGCGAAGAAGTACGTCTCGGTCGCGAGGGATCAGCTCGCGACCAACGCGTACATGCTCGTCCTCCTCTACAAGCTGAAGGATCCGGGCGTGCACCTCGCCGACGCGGGCGAGATCGAGCCCGGCACCTTCGTCGGCGCCGAAGATCTGTGCAAGGCGAAGTGCCAGTCGGTGAAGATCACGTTCGATCCCGAGGTCGGCACGGACACGTGGCAGGTCGACTTCGACGAGGAGACGCACCTCCCGCAGATGATCGAGAAGATCGTCCCCGCCGGCCGCATCGCGTTCCGCATCAAGGGCTGGGTCGACGCGGGCGGGCTCAAGTGGCCGACGACGATCGCGAACGTCGCGATCCCCACCGAGACCTTCGAGTTCTCGAACATCGCGGTCGGCGAGCCGACCGACGCGTACTACGAGGCGCCGGTCGATCGCTCGGAGGGCGTCGGCGCGAAGAGCGGCAGCAAGCCGCAAGAAGGCCCGCAGCAGAAGTCGTGCACGAGCGGCTCGGCCGGGCGCTCGGGCCCGTGCCCGACCGGCGGCTGATCGAGCTCGGCCGGGCGGCACTCACCCCGCGCGGCGGCGCGCGCGGCGCACCGCGCACACCGCGAGCGCCGCGACCAGCGCTTCGCTCGCGCGCACCGACGCGCGCGCGGCTTCGTAGAGCGGCTGCAGCGAGGCGTCGACGTCGACGCCTCCGCGCAGCGGGCCGACCTCCTCCCAGACCAGCTCGAGCGCGGCCGCCGCGGCGATCTCGCCGAGCACGACCGCGAAGTGCGGCGTCGCGATCGCGGCCAGCGAGGCGAGCTCGGCGACGGTGAGGCCCGCGAGGCGGCCGCCGCGCATCACCCATTCGGCGACGACGTCCCAGACGCGCTCGTCGACGATCGCGGCGTCGTCGGGCGCGCGCGGCATCGGCACGATGCGCGGTGCGATCGCGCCGCGCTCGGGCGGCGTGATCAGCGCGGTGCGATCGCTGCCGCGATCGATCGTCAACATGCGCACGAACCGGCGGCGATGCTCCGCGTCGACGATCTGCGCGCTCGCGCCGTCGAGCGAGATGCGGCGCGGCGCGCAGCCCGGCAGCGCGACCATCATCTCCGCCGCGTCGAGCGCGACGTGCGCGCGCGCGGAGACCAACCTATCGTCGCGATAGAGGGCCCGAGATCTGGCCATCTTCGACGAGCGTAGCACGCGGGAGCGGCGGCCCCGCGCTACTTCTTCTTCGTGACCTTCGTCGCCTTCGCGGGCTTCGCCGACTTCGCCGCGGGCGCGGCGGCCGGCGCGGTCGCCGGCGCGGTCGCAGCGACAGGGGCCGCGGCCTTCGCGGCCTTCGCGGCCTTCGCGGCCTTCGACTTCTTCGGCGGCGGCGACTCCGGCTCGTCCTCGACCTTCTTCAGCGTGTCCAACCGGCGGATCGCGCGCAGCCGGAGCTGCCTGTCGAGCTTGGGCTGGTAGGCGCTCGACTCGATCACCGGCTCGACGCGCCCGGCGCGCACCGCCGCGTCTTCCTTCAAGAGCAGCGCGCGGACCTGATCCGTCGACGACAACGCGCGCAGCTTCGCGATCGTCGCCGGGTTGCGGAGCGCGCGCGCGAGCCGCCCCAGGATCGGCAGGTGCAGCTTGTCGTACTTGAGGCCGAGCAAGAAGAAGAGGTACGTCGGCCGGCCGTCGGGCGCGCCGAACGGGATGCCCTCCCACGATCGCCCGACGATCACGAACGGGCGCGCGATCTTCCCCTTGTCCTTGGCGCGCGTGTGGAGGAAGGCGACGCCGCCCTCCATCGCCGTCGACGACAGCGACTCGCGCTCGACGACCGCGCCGACGAACCACGGCTTGTCGGCGAGCCAGAGGTTGGTGTTCGCGCGCGCAGCGAGCTCCTCGATCACCGCGACCGGATCCTTCGCGCGCAGGTTGGGGATGATCGCCGAATCGGGCAGCAGATCCTCGAGCGGCAGCTTCATGCCGTCGGGGACGTCGTGGAAGCTCTCGTCCTCTTGCACGAGCTGCGCGGCGATCCAGTCGTCGATCACCTTGCGCTGGAAGCGCCACACCCCGGAAACGTGGACGCCCGGGATCTTGCCGGCGGCGACCAGCTTGAACACCGTGTTCTCGTCCAGGTGGAGGTAGTGGGCGAGCTCGGGGAGCGTCAGGAGCGGCTCTTCTTCGGCCGTGGCGGCTTTTTTGGGCATGGGCGGGCCGGAGCCCGATCGGAGTTTACGTCGCCGTTCCGCGCGCAAACAACGCGAAGCCGCTAAGATTTCGGTGTGGCGGCTCCTCGCTGGTCACTGCGGCGCGCGCGCCTGCTCGTCGGTACCAAGCTCGCGCTGGTCGCCGGGCTGGTCGGCTTCGTCGTCTTCGCGTGGATCGTCGAGAAGGTCACGGGGCTCGATCGCGCCGTCGAGCTGGGCCGGCCGGTCGCGCTCGCGATGTCGGCGATCCCGGCCGGGCTGTGGCTCGCCTTCTTCTATCTCTTCGATCGCCACGAGCCCGAGCCTAAGCAGCTGGTCGCCGGCGTGAGCGTGCTCGGCGCGCTGGTCGCCGCGCCCCTCGCCGACTTCACGCTGCAGCAGCTCGCGCCCGAGGTCGCGCTCGCGCAGCACGGCGTCTCGCCGTTCTCGCTCGATCGCGTCGTCTACGCGGTCTTCGTAGCCGGGCTCGCGCAGGAGCTCTGCAAGTACGCCGCCGTGCGCTACACCATCTACCTGAGCCCCGAGTTCGACGAGCCGATGGACGGCGTCGTCTACATGATGTCGGTGGGGACGGGATTCGCCGTATGGGTCAACTACCATCGGTTGAGCGGACAAGGCCACGAGGTCTATCTGTCGACGGGCGCCGCGCAGGCGGTGATCACGACGCTCGCGCACGCGTCGTTCGCGGGCGTGCTCGGCTACGTGCTGGGCCGTGCGAAGTTCACGCGGAGGAGCGCGCCGGTCCGCGGCATCTTGCTGTTCTGTGGCTTGCTGTTGGCGGCGGCGCTCAACGGCCAGTTCTCGCTCGTCGAGCTGTGGGTGCAGACGAGCGGGATGGCGGGCCAGTCGTCGTGGCGCGGCGTCGGCTATGCGGCGGTCTTCGCCGGGATCGTGTTCGGGCTCTTGATGCTGGCGAGCCAGCGCTTGCTCGCCGACTCGCCGTTCCGGAGGGACCGATGAGCACGTCGAGCGGCCCCGACGAACCCGAGCTGCCCGATCCGAAGCCGGAGCCGACGCCGGAGAAGGAACCGACGCCCGCGCAGCCTCCGCCCGAGGAGCCGGCGCCCGAGCCGCCCAAGCCCGAGCAGCCCGAGCCCGAGCTGCCGCCGAAGCCCGAGGAGCCCGAGCCGCCGAAGCCCGCGCCGCCCGAGATCCCGGACACGCACGATCCGGAACCGGCCGCGCCGCCGACGGAGATCCCGCAGCAGGAGCCGCCGTCGCCCGGATCGTCGACGCCGATCATCGCGGCCGGGCTCGCCGAGGCGCCGCGCCCGCCGAGCCAACCGCGCGCGCGCCGCACCAGCGACGATCTCCGCCCCGAGTCGTACGACGAGCACGACGAAGAGGAAGACTCCGACGAGTTCGACGAGGACACCGCGGCGCGCCGCATCGGCCGCCGCTTCATGCGCGCGACCACGGATCTCGTCGAGCTCGGCGAAGAATTGCGCGGCCAGTACCGCCGCCACGACGGCGTCGTCGTCGCGCTCGCGCTCGTGATCGTGTTCGTCGCCGCGCAGGTGCACCGCCGCCTCGTCACGCCGGAGGCGATCATCAAGACCGAGCACGGCCTCACCTTCGCGCGCTCGACCGCGTGGCTCACGCCGGAGTCGGTGCCGATGCCGGCGCCGCGGCTCGTCCCCGGCATCACGCCCGTGCGCTCGCGCGAAGGCGCCCTGCCCTATCACGTCGTGTTCACGTCCGCGCTCGACGCCGAGTCGCGCCTCGAGATCCTGATCGACGAGCGCCCGCCGTGGTCGAATCTGCTGACCGGCCTCGAGCTCGATCGCCGCACCCGCTACGGCGAGCTGTACGCCGCCGACTCCAGCCAGGTCCGCTCCGTCGAGGGCCACGACTGGCTGCGCACCGAGTACCACTACGCGTTCGTGCCCGAGGTCGGCGATCAGCCGCGCATCGGCCACGCTGTCGAGTACGCGACGGTCGATCGCGAGCACCTGTACGTCATCACGTTCCACGGCTCGCCCGCGCAGACCGAGCGCATGGAGGACGTCACCGCGCCGTCGCTACGCGTCGAGTCGCGCACCGGCATGCCGCTCCTGCCGCAGGTCGGGCGCCTCGAGCGCACGCAGCGTCCGCCGGCGGTCGACGCGATCTTCCCGTCGACCGCGATGGTCGTCGTCGTCGACGTCGTCGACGGGCGCCTGCGCGCGGCCGGCGGCGCGTCGGGCATCATCATCGGCGCCGACGGATCGATCATCACGAACTACCACGTCCTGCGCGCGGCCCCGCCGAGCACGCCGGATCCGCCCGGGCTGCCGCCGCGCCTGCACGACCTCTTCGTGATCGGCCGCTTCGCCGGCGTCGGCAGGCCGCCGACGTTGGTCTGCGCCGGCCACCCGAGCCGCGCGAAGTTCGACGCGAAGCTCGATCTCGCGCTCGTGAAATGCGACACCGATCTCGACGGCCGGGCGTGGGCGCCCGCGTCGATCACGTGGCCCGCGATCGCGACCAAGAAGCCGCCCGACGTGCGCCCGCTCGAGCGCCTGTGGGTGCTCGGCTACCCCGACGTCGGCGGCGGCGGGCTCACGCTCTCGCAGGGCATCGTCGAGGGCTGGACCGGCGCGGAAGGCGCGGTCGGCCGCGACTACCTGAAGACCGACGCGCCGATCACGCACGGCAACAGCGGCGGGCCCGTCGTCGACAACGACGGCCGCCTGATCGGCATCGCGACGGCGTTCCGCACGCGCGTGACCGCCGACGGCTCGGTCGTGGAGACCGCGAAGGTCGGGCTCGTGCGCCCGCTCGCGTCGGCGGAGAACGCGATCGAGACCGTGCGCGTCGGCTGGACGCCGCGCGAAGGCCACAACACGTTCGACCTGGAGCCGACCGCGATCGAGGCGCCTCCGGAGGGCGTGTACCTCTCCACCAAGATCTTCGACGCGGCCAACGATCAGCCGATCGCCGGCGCGCTCTTGATGGTGCTCTCGCCCAAGTACGGCGCCGCCGACGTCGACATGAACCGCTTGAACGAGCAGGTGCTCGCCTGGGGACGCGCGAACGCCGACGGGGAGGTCCACCTGAAACAGCCGGTGCCGGTGCCCGGCAACTACTCGGTCCTCGTCATCGCGCCGGGTTACGAGCCGCTGATCGGCGACCACGAGCTGCGCCTCGCCGAGGACACCGCGCCGTACTTCGATCCCTGGGGCGTGGTCAGATTGCAGGCGCGCTGATTCCAGTATTAGTTAAACCAAGATCAGAAACGAACTTACGAACGAATTCATATGCTTGAAAGTCACAACGCACCGCGTTTGCATGCCCCGATACCGACTACCCGAAGCGAATTGCCGCCAGGATGAAAAAACTCTTGCCCTCCCGATGGGGGCAGGTTATCTAAGAGTCAGCCGCACGCATTGCGTAGCAGGCGGGCCAGAGCAGGCTTCCCCCCCCCCGACGGCCGCTCTGGCCTTTTCATTTTTCGGCAGCGTATTGCTCTCGATCGATCAACGTGTTAGCTGGGTTCGAGATCGATGCCCAAGCTCGACCGGTCCCGGATCGACCCCGACGCTGATCGGGTCGTCCGCCGGCTCTCGCGCGCAGGCCACAAGGCCTACCTGGTCGGCGGCTGTGTGCGCGACATCTTGCTCGGCCGCCGGCCGAAAGATTTCGACGTCGCGACCAGCGCGACGCCGAACGAGATCAAGGCGCAGTTCCGCAACTGCCGGATCATCGGGCGCCGCTTCCGGCTCGCGCACGTCTTCTTCGGCGAGAAGATCATCGAGACGTCGACCTTCCGCGCCAACCCGCGCGACGACGACGACGGCGACGGCGAGCTCCTGATCCGCCGCGACAACGTCTTCGGCAACGAGGTCGAGGACGCGCGCCGCCGCGACTTCACGATCAACGGGCTCTTCTACGACGTCGAGCGCGAGGAAGTGATCGATCACGTCGGCGGCCTCGCGGACCTCGACGCGCGGCTGATCCGGACGATCGGCGATCCGGACATCCGCTTCCAGGAGGATCCGGTCCGCATCCTGCGCGCGATCAAGTTCGCGGCGCGGATCGGCTTCGACTTCGAGCCCGCGACCTATCGCGCGCTGATCCGCCACCGCGGCGAGATCCGGAAGTGCCCGCCGCCGCGCGTGCTCGAGGAGGTCTATCGCTTCCTGAAGGGCGGCGCCGCGCGGCGCACGTACGAGCTCCTGGTCGAGACCGGCGTGCTCGACGTCTTGTCGCCGCACCTCGCGTCGCTGCTCGAGGGCGAAGGCGCGCCGGTCGCGCGGCCCGACGTGCGCGCGCCCGCGCGCGAGCCCGACGACTACGACGACGATCTCGACGACGAGGAAGAAGAGTGGCACCGCCTGTGGTCGACCGACGAGCCGAGCTTCGGGCGCGGCCCCGGTCGCACCAACCTCGCGCGGGATCCGAAGCAGCTCGCGGAGTCGCGCCGGCTGTGCTGGAGCCTGCTCGGACAGATCGACGCGTGGGTCGGCGCCGGGCACGAGGCGTCGAACGCGCTGGTCGTCGCGGCGCTGCTCAACCCGTTCGTGATCGAGTCGGTGATCGCGCCGGGCTCGCGTCCCGGCGACGCGAACAGCGTGATCCTCGAGCTCGGCCAGCCCCTGATCGATCAGCTGCACGTGCCGCGTCGCGACGCCGAGCGCGCGCGCCAGATCCTCTTGTTCCAGCGGCGCGTCGTGCCGGCGCGCCGTCGCCGCGGGCGCCCCGAGGCGGTCGCCGGCCGTGACTTCTTCGACGACGCGGTCCTCTTGTTCGAGCTGACCGAGCGCGCCGCGGGCCGCACGCCGCCGGATCTCGACGAGCTGAAGGCGACCAGCACGCACGGCGACGCCGAGGGCGGCGGCGAGCACGCGGCCGCGGGCGCGAGCAACGACGACGACGAGCCGCGCAAGCGCCGCCGGCGCCGTCGCGGCGGCCGCCGGCGACGAACCGAAAACGATGCCGCGGTCGGATGAGACCGGCGCGTCGTGGTTGGTCGAGCGCGGCGCGCTCGAGCACTACGAGGACGCCGAGCTCTACGATCACGAGTACCGCCGCCGCCGCGCGGACGTCTCCTGGTACGTCGCCTACGCGAAGGGCGCCAAGCGCATCCTCGAGCTGGGCTGCGGCACCGGCCGCCTGACGATCGCGCTCGCGCGCGCCGGCCACGAAGTGGTCGCGATCGACTCGAGCGAGACGATGCTCGCGCGCCTGCAGCAGCGCCTCGATCGCGCGCCGGCGGCGATCCGCGCGCGCGTCACGCTGCGCCGCGCGAACCTGATCGACGTCGCGCTCGGCGAGAAGTTCGACCTGATCGTCTCCGCGTTCAACGTCCTCGAGCACCTCTACACGCGCGTCGAGCTCGCGGCGTGCCTCGCGCGCGTCGACGCGCACCTCGCCCCGCGCGGGCGCTTCACGTTCGACGTCCAGATGCCGGATCTGGTCTGGCTCACGCGCGATCCGAACAAGCGCTGGGCGCGCACGCGCTTCACGCATCCGCGCACCGGACAGAAGCTCTGGTACTCGACGAACCACGACTACGATCCGGTCTCGCAGATCGCGCTGATCCGCCTCTTCTACGATCCCGTCGACGGCACGCCCGGCCACGTCGTGATGCTCTCGCAGCGGAAGTACTTCCCCGCCGAGCTCGAGGCGCTGTGCGCGAATTCGGGCTTCGCCACCGTCGAGCGGTACGGTGATTTCGCCGGCGCGCCGCTTTCGGGCGCCGCCGACAGTCAGGTCCTCGTCTGCATGCGCCAGCGCGAGTTTCTCGACGGAAATCGGGCATCTGGATCGAAAAAGCCCTCGACGGGCACGCGATCTCCGTCGAGGAAATCGACCTCCGGACGAAATCTTCGACGGAGATGACCCTTGCTTGATGTCAGACCTCCTCGGTAGCGTCCCGCCACACCCAATTCAATTACTGGGAGGGCCTGCATCATGGGAGAGAAGATCGCCAAGACTGGCATCAAGCGCGACAACACGATGATGTACTACATCAAGGGCGGCGACGTCTGGGCGGTGCCCCGCAAGCAGCCCGGGCAGCCGAAGGGCAAGGCCGCGAAGGTCGCCTCGGCCGGCATCGAGATGGACTACTCGAAGTACCTCTACTACCTCGATGGCGATGGTGACGTCGCGCGCAAGGAGCGCCAGGTCGGCGGCTCGAAGCGGAAGAAGACCGCGAAGGCGGCGCCGAAGAAGGCCGCCGCGAAGAAGCCCGCGAAGAAGGCCGCCCCGAAGAAGGCGGCGAAGGGTGGCAAGAAGGCCGCCAAGAAGAAGGGCAAGAAGTAGCGAACGTCGTCGATCGAACAGTCGATCGACACTCGACGGCGCGCTGGCGAGATACCGGTGAAAGATCCGGTGCTTCGCTTGCGCGCCGTCTCGCGTTCCGGATAGCATCTTCGCTGGAGGATGCGGATGCTCGGAGATCGTTCGCGGTTGCTTCGGCTCGTGTTGCTCGCGCTGACGGTCTTCGCGGCCGTCTCGTGGCCGACGAAGCATTACCAGGCGCACGCGGCGACCAGCGACGACGACGACGACAGCGGCGGCGGCGACGACGACGACGACAGCGCCAAGAGCAAAGGCGATGACGACGACGGCGGCGGCGGCGGCGATGACGACGACGATGACGCCGACGCCGATCAGCCCCCGGTCACCGCAGGTGGCCTCTACACCAAGGCCACGTACCCGGTCTCCGCGGTCGAGCGCCCGCTCACGCTGATCGGCGGGATGACCGAGGTGCGCGTCGCGCTCGGCACCGACATCAGCGCGGCGAACGCGTTCGAGAGCTGGAACGCCGGCGTCGACGCGCGCTACGGCCTCAAGGACAACCAGGAGCTGCAGTTCGGGCTGTACAGCGACCTGAACAACTTCAAAACGTTCGCCGGGTACGTCGGATACGAGGCCGGTCTCAACTACGACTTCATCGATTTCCGGGCGGCGTTCATCCTGCCGGTCACCAAGATCACGACGGGGACGCCACCGAACACGACGTCGTCGACCGACGTCGCGCCGGGCGTCCAGCTCGGCTTCCCGTTCAAGTACCGGATGAGCCCGCAGATCGCGATCATCGCGCTCCGAAACCTGATGACGATCAACTTCAAGTCGAAGCCAGACCTGACGCCGACGGTCGGTGGCATCATCCAACCGATCCCCGAGTTCGCCGCGATCATCCAGGCCGGTATCACGATCACCGGTTTCAACACCGACGGCGACAACTTCAAGATCCCGGTCTCCGTTGCATTGCAATACACGCCATCGAGCGCGATCGATTTCGGGCTCCAATTCGCGTTCCCCACGATCAAGCCCGGCACGGACCCCGACGGTGACGGACCGCAGGAGGCCCCTAAGTTCTACGATTCGCGCACGCTCCTCTTCTTCGGTACGTTCCGCTTCTAGAGGAGCTGCGCGCACACGCTGATGCGCGTCTGTCCTCGTTGCAAGACACGCTTCCCGACCGGGGAGCGCTTCTGCCTCCACGACTCGGCGGTCCTGGTCGAGGAGGAAGACATGGGGCGGCTCGGCACCGCCGTCGGGAATTACCGCCTCGACACGATCCTCGGGCGCGGCGGGATGGGCACCGTCTACAGCGGCGAGCACATCTACATCAAGAAGCAGGTCGCAGTGAAAGTGCTGCACCCGCAGTTCGCGCGCTACCCGGAAGCGGTCAATCGCTTCCTGCGCGAGGCGCGCGCCGCTTCGTCGATCAACCATCCCAACATCGTCGACGTCACCGACTTCGGCGTGCTGCAGGACGGGCTCGTCTACTTCGTCATGGAGTACCTCGACGGCGTCTCGCTCGAGGACGTGATCGAGCGCGACGGCGCGGTCGAGCTGCACCGCGCGCTGAACGTCGCGAACCAGATGGCGCTCGCGCTCGAGGCCGCGCACGGCCAAGGCGTCGTGCACCGCGATCTCAAGCCCGACAACATCATGCTCTTGCAGCGGCCCGGTCGACGCGACCTCGTCCGCCTCGGCCCCGATCACCAGTGGGTGACCGAGCGCGAGAAGGTCTACGACTTCGTGAAGGTCCTCGACTTCGGCATCGCGAAGGTGCTGCAGCCCGACGGGCTCGGCGCGGAGACCGTGCAAGGCGCGGTGTTCGGCACGCCCGAGTACATGTCGCCCGAGGCGGCGCGCGGCGAGGACGTCGACGCGCGCGCCGACGTCTACTCGCTCGGCGTGATCCTGTTCGACATGCTGACGGGGCGGCCGCCGTTCGAGGCGCCCGCCGGCAACGACGTCTTGCAGATGCACATCCACTCGCCGCCGCCGTCGCCGCGCGAGTTCGCGCCGCACCGCGAGATCACCGAGGGCGCCGAGCGCGTCGTCTTGCGCGCGATGCTCAAGGATCCGAGCAAGCGCTACCAGAACATGGCCGAGCTGCGCGAGGACATCGCGCACGCGTACGGCACCGTGACGTATCGACGCCTCGCGCCGGCGCCGGGCGAGAAGGTGCGCGGGCCCGAGGCGCGCACGAAGCGGCTCACCGAAGAGATCGACGATTGGTTCAAGACCGACAACTCGGCGATGTCGATCGAGCAGGCGCGCATGCTCGCGCTGGTCGAGCAGGCCGACAAGGCGTTCAGCTCGGATCAGCTGAGCCCGGACGAAGCGGAGCGGTTGGCGGATGCGCTCGACAAGGCGCTGGACGACGAGTAGCGCGATCTTGGTCGCGGCTTGCAGCGGGAAGCCGCACGCGCCGGCGGAGCCGCCGGTGGTCACGGCTTCGATCGATGCCGCCTCTGCGGTTGCCGCGATCGCGCGCAACGACGGCGGCACGTGGCTGTGCCCGAAGAACGACTGGGACGAGTGCAAGACCCGCTGCGACGCCGGCAACGCGCTGTCGTGCGCGCGCTGGGGCTCGCAGCTCTACTCCGGCGCGAGCGATTGGCACCGCGACGCGAAGCTCGAGATGGATCGCGCGGCCGCGCGCGTCGCGATGCAGCGCAGCTGCGATCTCGGCTACCCGCGCGCGTGCGCGACGCTGGGCTTGATCGTCGGGCGCGATCTCGACACCGAGCTCGAGGACGGCGAGCGCAAGGACGACTTCGGCGGACCGAAAGACGAAGCCGCGGCGATCGCGCTCTATCGGCGCGCGTGCGACGGCGAGGTCGCGATGGGCTGCGCGATGGTCGGGCGCCACGTGCCCGCGGAGGAGCAGGCGATGACCGATCGCGCGTGCGCGCTCGGCGACGCCGAGGCGTGCGTCGATCGCGGCGGCGCGCGCGACGACGACGATCTGCACGGCGCGCTGTCCGACTTCCACCGCGCGCTGTCCGGCGCGCCGGTCGGCTCGAAGCTCGCGGCCGCGCGCGTCGCGTGCGCGGCGGGCACGACCGCGGTCGAGACCCGCGGCGACGGCTTCTTCGGCGGGCCCGAGACGTACTGCGCGAGCGCCGACGGCAAGAAGGAGGGCCCGGCGATCGAGTGGCTCTCCGACGAGGATCTCGCGGAGGGCCCGCCGCACGGCGTGATGCGCTGGGAGCTCGGCTATCACGCGGGCGCGCGCACCGGCCACGCGAAGAAATACGGCGACGACGGATCGATCGTCGGCGAGGGCGACTTCCGATCCGATAAGGAGCAAGGCCCGTGGGTCTTGCGCTCGGAGGGCGGCGAGGAACGCGGCTCGTTCGTCGACGGCGAGCGCGACGGCGCGTGGGTCGAGGAAGAGGCCGGCCATCGCAGCGAGGGCAGCTATTCGCACGACAAGAAGATCGGCACCTGGACCGAGTACATCGACGGCGACGTCGTCTTCCGCGTCGTGCACTACGAAGCCGGCGGCAAGCAGGACGGTGACGACACGCGCACGTGGCCCAACGGTCAGAAGTGCGTCTCGCACCACACGCACGGCAAGGAGAGCGGCGTGCGCACGTGCTGGATGCACGGGCACAAGACGCTCGAGATGCCGTTCGGCAGCGACGGTCAGCCCGACGGCGTCATGCGCGAGTGGGACGACGACGACGGCCACCTCTCGCAGGTCGGCACCTATCGCGACGGCGTGAAGATCGGCAAGTGGAAGCTCCTCGACGCGCACGGCAAGACGATCGACGTGACCGATCACGGCAACGGCGATCGCGGCGACGACTTCTGATCACTGCTGCATGCACACGAAGCGCTGCGCCTGCTTGATCAGCCCGGCGGCGGCAGCATGCGGAAGACGAGCGCGTCCTTGTTGGTCATCGCGGTGGCGACGGTGGCCTTGAGCTCGGCGATCGCGCGGACGGCGGTCTCGGCGAGCATGCGGCCGTCGTCGCGGCGGCGCGGCGCGTCGGGGATCGAGGCGATGTATTTGACGAACTCGTCGTACTTCTCGAGGAGCTTCTGCGGATCGAGATCGCGGAGCATCGGCTCGAAGAACGTCGGGTTGATGATCACCCAGTCGCCCTTGCCGACCTCGAGGACCTGACGATCGGCGTAGGGCGTCGAGAGCTGATCGTGCGGGATCGAGCCGAGGAAGCCTTCGTCGTCGGCTTGGAACTTGTGCGGCACGACCTCGGTGAAGAAGGCGAACAGCTCGACGCCCTTGCGCAGCGAGCCGAGGTCGTCGTCGTCGAGCGGCGGGAACGACTCGGGGATGCCGACGTGGATCGCGGGCACGACGACCCGCTCGAGGATGTCGATCGCGATCGGCGCGGTCGCGCGGCGCAGCGCGACGATCTGCGCGATCGCCTCGAACAGGCCGCGGTCGTTGGTCTGCGTGGCGACCGGCTTCTCTTGATTGGCGCGCGAGAGCGCCTCGACGACCTTCTCGACGACCTGCTGGTTCTGCGGCCCGAGCCGCGGCCCCGCGTTCTTGATCGCGGCGATCAGCTCCGACGCCGGCGCCTGGTTCCACAGGCGCGCGAGGTTCGCGAAGTCCATCGACAGCCACTGGCCGAGCGGCACGGTGTGCAGGCGGATGTAGTGCTGCGCGAGGAAGCGATCGAGCGAGCGGCCGTTGTCGCGCTCCTCTTGCTCGACGTGCAGGCCGCGGATGCGCTCGACCTCGCTGACCATGCGACGCGTCGCGCCCGAGCCCATGCGCAGGAGCTGCTCCGCGAACACGAACGGCGCGATCTCGAGGAAGATCTTCGAGAAGCCGATGCGCCACGTGTGCGGATCGTCGCCGAGCAGCATCCAGTGGCCGCCATGGCGGCGGCGCAGCGTCTCGCCGATCCACGCGCCGTAGTTGAACCACGTCTCCCAGTGGCTCTCGTCCTTGAGATCGAGCTCTTCCTTGTCGCCGATCTGACCGAACAGCCAGGTGTCGAAGTGGATGAGCCCGAGCGGCATCGCGAGCGCGAGCGCGCCGGCGTCGCCCTCGACCTCGGCGAGCAGCTTCACGCACTCGCCCTCGGGATCGATCAGCTCCTCGACCAACAGCTCGATCTGCCCGCGCACCTTCGACGAGAAGCGATACGCGCCCTCGCGCAGCTCGTTCATCGCCTTCTCGTAGCGATCCCGCGCCTGTTGCTCGGCGGCGGCGAGCTGCTTGGCGCTCTCGGACTCCTTCACAGGCGCGTGCGACACGGCGCGAGAGTATACGACCCCCGCGCCGGCGCAACGGCAACCGTCTCAGATGCGCGCCGCGCGGTCGGTTTCCAACGGGACGTTGTTGCGAGGCTGGTCGACCAAGACCTCCTCGAACATCGCGAGCATCTCCGCGCCCAGCGCGGCGAGCTCGTCGGCGGAGAACAGCCGGCGCACCTTCGGGAACAGCGAGTCCTCTTCCTCGTCGTGCGCGTGGTGGCGGATCTCTTCCTTCATCACCGACAGCTTGGCGTCGAACTCCTCGTCGTCGCAGTCGAGGTCGAGCAGGTCGGCGAGCAGGCGCTTGACCTGAAGGTGCTCCTCGACCGCCTCCATCAGCGCGTCCTCGGTCTGGCGCGCCTTGACCGACGGATAGAAGAGCTTCTCTTCGATCGTCGCGTGAGCGGCGAGCTTGTCGGCCATCTCGATGAACAGCTCCTGCTTGTGGCCGCCCTCCGAGCGCTCGATCTTCCCGATCAGCGCTTCGACCTCCTCGTGCTGCGACTTCAAGAGCTCCAGCGCGTTCGTAGGATCCTTCATGCGTGTGAGCGATGCACGCTGCGTGCCCCGCGGTGAATCTCCGAGGGCACGTCGAATGCAATCGATCGGGTCAGCAGGAGGTCATGATGATCTGGTCGAAGTGGTTGATCGCGATCGCGTGCGCCGCGAGCACGTTGGGCGCGTTCGCGTGCAAGGACGCCGCGAAGAAAGCGGAGGCGCAAGCGGACGATCCGCAACAGCCGGTCCTCGGGACGTGGGACAGCGGCGCGGGCAGCGGGACGGGCACGGGCACGCGCAGTGACGCGAGCATGCCGCCACCGCCGACGATCGGCGGAGATGCGGGCGCGCCGGTGCCGCCCGGCATCGGCACGGGCACGGGTTCCGGAAGCGGCACGGCGGCGCCCACGCCGAACCAGCCGGCGCAGCCGACACCGACCGGACCCTAGCGTCGTCGGCGCGTGAAGCGCCTGACGAAGCCGGATGCTTCCGGAATCTTCGCGGCCGCGGCGACGCCGAGATACACGGCGCCGTAGATCGGCACCGCGGCGAGCGCGGCGATCACGGCGCGCACGTGCATGTGCGCGGTGAGCAGCCAGTACGCGCCGCCGCCGAGCGCGCCCGCGATCGACGCGATCGCGAGGCACGCGAAGCCGAGCTTGGCGGGGATCGGAACCGCGCCGATCTTCCGCGCGAGCCACGTCTTCAAGAGCAGGAACTCGATCCACGCCGCGACACCAGCGCTCGCGGTGAGCCCGAACGCACCCCACGCCTCGTCGTAGCCGAGCGCATCTCGGATCGGGAGCACCAGCGCCCATCCGACGCCGGCCGTGATCGCGACGCGGATCATCGCCGCGCGCAGCGGCGGTTTCGGATCGCCCATCGCGTAGAACGCCGATCCCAAGAGCCGGCCCTGCGTCTGCGCGGAGAGCCCGATCGCCGAGCCGGCGAGGATGATCCACACGACGCGCGTGTCCTCGGCGCCGAAGCGTCCGGTCTGGAACAGGAGCGCGATGATCGGCGCGCCGATCGCGACGAACGCGACCGCGCTCGGCACGACCAGGAACACGATCTGGCGCAGCGATCCGCGCAGGCGATCGCGCAGCTTGGCCGCGACCTCCTGCGCGTCGCCGAGCGTGCCCGACATCTCGGGCAGCTCCGCGGCGGAGACCGCCATGCCGAACAGGCTCACCGGCAGGAGCGCGATGATCGACGCGTAGCCGATCGCCGCGACCGTCGGCGGGCCGAGGTAGCTGGCGAGCAATTGATCGATGTACGAGCTGAGCTGCACGCTGCCGCGCCCGACCAGGACCGGCCCGAACGCGCGCAAGGTCGCCTGTACGCCTTCGTGCTTCACCTCGAGCGACGGGCGCAGCGATCGCAAGAGCGACGCGACCGTCGGCACCTGCACGAGGAACTGCAGGCCGCTGCCGATCACCGCGCCGTACGCGAGCCAGATCGCGATGTCGTCGCCGCCCATCGCGCGCCGTCCCGCGGCGATCACCGCCGCGATGATCGCCGCGTTCCACACGACCGGCGAGACGTACGACAGGAAGAACTTGCGGTTGCTGTTGAGCACGCCCAAGCACCACGCGCTCATCACGAGCAGCGCCATGCCGGGGAACGCGATGCGGACGAGATCGATCGTCAGCTCGCGCGCCTCGCCGTGGAAGCCGGGCGCGACGACGTCGACCAGCCAGCGCGACGCGAGCACGCCGAGGAGCGAGAGCGCGCACGCGACCAGCGCGAGCAGCGTGCCGACCGCGCGCGCGACCTTGTGCGCGTCGTCGTCGCGGCCCTGCGCGAGCAGCTTCGCGTAGACCGGGATGAACGACGCCGACAGCACGCCCTCGCCGAGGAGGTTCTGCAGGAAGTTCGGGATGCGCAGCGCCGCGCGGAACGCGCCGGCCGCGGGCGAGTTGCCCATGTAGTAGGCGATCGCGCGCTCGCGTGCGAGCCCGGCGATGCGCGAGAGGAAGATGCCGGTCGCGACGGCGACCGCGCCCCCTCGTCGCGGCTTCACGTCTTCCGCGGCTCCCACAGCGGCTCGGGCTCGCCGTCCTGGAGCGCCGACCATCGACCGAAGACGAACAGCGCGTCGCTGAGCCGGTTGAGGTACGTCACGGCGTGCTCGCCGATGTCCTCGTGCTCGGCGAGCGCGACGACCAGCCGCTCGGCGCGCCGGCACACGGTGCGCGACAGATGGAAGTACGACGACGCCCAGCCGCCGCCGGGCAGGACGAAGCTCTTCAGCTTCGGGAGATCGTCGTTGAGCGCGTCGATGTCGCGCTCGAGCTGCTCGACGTGGCGGGCCTCGACGCGCGGCAGCTTGGCGAGCCAGTCGGGATCACCGGCGGCGAGCTCGGAGCCGAGGTTGAAGAGCTCCTGCTGGACGCGATGGATGATCGGACCGAGGTGGGCGCCCGCCTTCGAGGAGACGAGCGCGGTGCGCACGAGGCCGAGCGTCGCGTTCAATTCGTCGACGGTGCCGTAGCACTCGATGCGCGCGTTCGACTTCGACACGCGCGCGCCGCCGATCAGCGAGGTCTTGCCGGTGTCGCCGCCGCGCGTGTAGACCTTGTCGATCTTCACGTCATCCTCGCGCGACCGGCAAGCGGCGCGGCGACAGCTGCGCGACGCTCGCGGGATCCGCCGGCACGGTCTCGCCGCCGACGAGCTCGAGCTCGAAGCCGGCGTCCTTGATCATCTGGTGATCGTCGAACGGCGTGGCGCCGCCGGTCGTGAGGTAGCCCTGCGTGAAGATCGAGTTCGCCGCGTAGAGCGCCATCACCTGCATGCTGCGCAGCGTGACCTCGCGCCCGCCGGCGACGCGCAGGTCGGTGCGCGGGTGCACGAAGCGGAACATGCACAAGGCGCGCAGCGCGAGCTGCGGATCGAGCCGCGTGCGCTCGCCGAGCGGCGTGCCCGGGCGCGGATCGAGGAAGTTGACCGGCACGCTGTCGACGTCGAGCTCGCGCAGCGCGAACGCGAGGTCGAGCAGATCGTCCTCGGTCTCGCCGAGCCCGACGATGCCGCCGCAGCAGGTCGTCATGCCCGCTTCCTTCGCGATGCGCACCGTCTCGACGCGATCGCGCCACGTGTGCGTCGTGCAGATCTCCGCGTAGTGGCGCTCGCTGGTCTCGAGGTTGTGGTTGAAGCGATCGACGCCGCTCTCCACCAACCGCCGCGCCTTCGCCTCGGTCAGGATCCCGAGCGACGCGCAGATCTCGATGTTCATCTCGGCCTTGATGCGGCTCGCGGCCTCGCACACGACGTCGAGGTCGCGGGTCGACGGTCCTCTCGTCGCCGTCACCATGCAGTAACGCTTGGCCTTGGTCGCGTATGCCCGGCGCGCCGCTTCGACCAGCTCGTCGGCGCTCTTGATCGGCGCCTCGCCGCCGGGGCTCCCGTTCGCGGAGGACTGCGAGCAGAACGAGCAGTCCTCGGGGCAGGCGCCGAGCTTCGCGTTCTCGAGCACGTGCAGCGACACGCGGCGGCCCCAGTGATGGCGGCGGATCGCGAACGCGGCGTCGAGCAGCGCGAGCAGCTCGTCTTCCGACGCGTGCAGGATCGCGCGCGCCTGATCGCGCGAGACGCCGCGCTCCGCGATGGCGGCGGCGGCGAGGGCGCTCCAGTCGGTACGGGTGGGCGACATCGCGCCGGACCCTA
>DATJIA010000133.1:0-16635 GCA_035493675.1 Kofleriaceae bacterium
CGACGCGGAGGAGCGCCCAGCTCGCGCACTGATACGCCTTGCGGCGGCGCAGCTTCGGCACGTCGCGCTCGACGCGGACCGTGACGTGCACCGGGTGATGTCGCGACAGCTTCGGTCGCGCGACGTGCGGCATCCCGGCTTTGATCCTGTTCGCCGGCTTCCTCCCGGCGCCGGCGCGACGGCCGCCGTGCATCCGCTTCACGGGCGCGCGCTTCTTCGGGAACTTGATCGCGAGCTGCGCCCCGCGACCCGCCCTCCGATTCGCCCGGAATCATGGCTCAAGTGCGACAAGGGAAACAGATCCTTCCTGATCCTCCCTCCCGAAAAAGACTTCGATCGCGATCGGTCGAGCGTGTTCTCGCTCGGCGTCGTGCTGTGGGAGTTGCTCGCCGGCCGTCGTCTCTTCAAAGGCAAGACCGACTACGAGACGCTCATGCTCGCGCGCGCGGCGCAGGTCCCGCCGCTCGCCGATGTGCCGCCGGCGCTGGAGGCGATCGTGCGAAAGGCGCTCGCGAAGGATCTCGAGGCGCGCTACCAGACCGTGATCGAGCTCGGGGACGCGCTCGAGGGCTTGCGAGCGCGCTAGATCTATTCCCGAGCGCGGGGCATCGGCGCGGGCGCCGACGTTCGTGCGATCACGTGGCTCCGCGCCGCCGCCTTTTTCAGATTTTCGGTTTGGCGAGCGAGCGGAGGGGCTCGCGGCGTCCTGGTTACGAGTCCAGGCCGCGGAGGAGCGCGTCGCGGACGTCGTCGTAGCGGGGGGCGAGCAGGACCGGCGCGTTGGGGTGGGCGGGCGCGGGGACGTTGGCGAGCGTGCGCTCGTGGTAGCCGACCTTGAACTCGGCGAACTTGAGGCCGGAGGCGGTCGAGACGACGACGACGCGGTGGTCGCGGCGGACGAGGTCGCGGGCGATCAATTTCTCGAGGGCGGCGAGGGCGACGCCGGTGTGCGGGTCGGCGAAGGCGCCGAAGCGATCGGCGCGGGCGGCGGCGTCGGCGAGCTCGGGCTCGGTCGCTTGTTCGACCACGCCGTCGAAGGCGCGCAGCGCGCGGACGGCCTTCTTGAACGAGACCGGGTTGCCGATCTGGATCGCGGAGGCGAGCGTGGACTGCGCGACGACGGGCTCGAGGTCGGCCCAGTCGCGCTGATACGACATGTACAAGGGGTTGGCGCGCGCGGCTTGGGCGACGCAGATGCGCGGGCGGCGAGCGATCAGGCCGAGGGAGAGCAACATCTCGAAGCCGGCACCGAGCGCCGAGACGTTGCCGAGGTTGCCGCCGGGGATGATCACCCAGTCGGGCACGTCCCAGGAGAGCTGCTGCGCGATCTCGATCGACACGGTCTTCTGGCCCTCGACGCGCAGCGAGTTCATCGAGTTCGCGAGATACACCGGCTCCTTCGCGGAGAGCTCCTGCACGATCTTCATGCAGCCGTCGAAGTCGGTGTCGAGCGCGAGCACGAGCGCGCCGTTGGCGAGCGGTTGCACGAGCTGCGCGGTCGAGATCTTGCCGCGCGGGAGGATCACGGCGGCGCGGATGCCGGCGGCGGCGGCGTACGCCGCGAGCGCGGCCGAGGTGTCGCCCGTCGAGGCGCACGCGACCGCGCGCACCGGCGCGCCGTCGGCGATCATCTGCGCGACCGTCGAGACGAGCACGGTCATGCCGAGATCTTTGAAGCTGCCGGTGTGCGTGGTGCCGCACTGCTTGATCCAGACGCGCTCGATCCCGAGATCGGCGGCGTAGCGATCCGCGGGCCAGAGCGGCGTCGCGCCCTCGACGAGCGAGACGATGTGCTCCTCGCGCACGTGCGGCGCGACCCACTCGCGCTTGCCCCACACGCCGCTCGCGTCCGGAAACCGGACACTGCGCCAGCGGCCTTCGAAGAGCGCCTTCCAATCGGAAGCGGGCCGCGAGGCGAGCGCCTCCATGTCGTGCGCGACCTCGAGCAGGTCGCCGCATTTCGGACAGCGATAGATGATCGTGTCGAGCGGATGCGTGCCGTGGCAGCCGGCGATGCAGCGGAACGCCGCCGAGAACGTCATCGCGGCAGCCTACCGCATCAATCGATCCGCGTGATCGACCAAGCGCCGTTCACCTTGCGCAGCGTGATCACCGAATCCGACGCGGCGAGCGCCATCACGTCGATCGAGCCGTCGTCGCGCGCGGCGAGCAGCCACGGACCCGACGGCATCGCGACGAAGTCCGCGAGCGTCTTCGCGGCGCGGAGCTGCGAGGTGAGCGCGCTCGCCGCGACCGCGCGGCCGCGCACCTTCACGGTCGCCGCCGCCATCGCCGCGAACGTCGTGCGCGCGTCCGTGCAGATCGATCGCGCGATCGCGTCGACCGCCTTCTTCGCGGCCGGCGTGAGCGCGACGTACGCGTCGTCGCCCGCGAACCAGTCGCGCCCGTCGGCGTGCAAGACGAGCGAGCCGACGATCGCCTTGACCTCGTCGCCGGCGGCGTGGGCGTCGTCTTCCCAGAAGCCGTCGACGACGAACGTGCCCATGCAGCTCTCCGCGGCGGCGTAGAGCGCGCCGCGATGCGCGTCGTCCGACGCCGCGATCCATCCGTCGAGCCCGCCGACCGACGCGCGCGCCGGCTTCGTCATGGGATAGCCGTCGTCGAACGCGGTCTCGTACGCGCCGCGCACCGTCTTCTCCGCGCCGCGATCCACGATCGTCACACGCAGGTGCACGCCGCGCCCGCGCCGGAGCTCCGCGCCGTCGACGCTCCACCCTCTCGGCAGCTTCGCGACCGCGTGCCCGTCGAGGATCGTGACCTCGTCCGCGCGCGCAGCAGCCGCGAGCAAGACGATGATCACGATCGCCTTCATACCTTCGGCTTCGCCTTGAGGATGACCTTGTTGTCCTTGATCACCACGCCGAACTCGACGCCCTTCGCCTTGTACTGCTCCATGATCTTCGATCCCTGCATGCGCAGCGTGCGCAGCAGCTTGTCGTAGGTCATGTCGTCGTTCTTCTCGCCGACGAGCGTGCGCGCCTTCAAGAACTTGTTGTAGAGCGCGCGCGTGTCGTCCTCGCTCATGCCGGGCGGCGGCTCGATCGGCGCGACGCGCGCGGCGGGACGCGGCGCGGGTGGGCGCACGCCCGACGGCATCGCCTGAGTCATCTTGGGGACGGGCGGCGGTTTCACCTGCGCCGGCGGCTTCGGCCCCTGCACCGGCGCGGTCGTCGTCGCCGCCGCGAGCGGCGGCGCCGCGGTGTCGCCCTGCTTGCGCAGCCGCGTCGGCTCGTCGTCGCCGGCGGGCGCGAACGACATCGGCGTCGGGATCGTGTCGTTGGGCTCGCTGCGCTTCGAAATCGGCGCGGTCACGCGCGGCACCGCGGGCAAGACCGGCGCGCGCGGCACCGGTTGCGCGATGTCGGGCGGCGACGGGACCTGCTGCCCCGCGCCGGTGATGTCGTCGAACATCTGATCGACGTCGAGGTCGTCGTTCATGTCGAGCGTGTACGTCTGCTTCTTCGGCGGCGACGGCGCGTGCACGATCGCCGCTTCGTCACTGTCGTCCGCGACGACGCCGCGCCGCACGCCCGCCGCCTTCGCCGCCACGCGATCGCGCTCGACCATCTCGCGCATGCGCTGCGGCATCGCTGCGAGGATCTCTTGCGGGATGTCGTCGCCCGCCGCCATCGCCTTGCGCTTGATGCGATTCAAGTCGCGCACGTAACGGCCCGCCTCGATCTCGCGCAGCGTGCGCCGCCAGTACGTGTTGTACGCGCCGAACTTCTGCGTGATGGTCGCGAAGCGATAGCGCAGGCCGGTGTTGCGGATCTGGAGCTGAGTGAGATCGCGGATCTTGCGCTCGCACTCCGTGTGCAAGTAGCTGGGCGGCTGCTTCTGGATGCCCATGAAGTACTGCTCGTACATCACGCGCAGGCGATCGACGCGCTTGTCCAAGTCGTCGAGCTGCTCCTCGATCTCAGCGCCCTTCTCCTGATCGCTGTAGGCCGACTTCGAAGCCACTTGGGAAGAGGGTACCAGACGTGCTACCACGCCGCGAAGAGCGGGTTTTTCGGCTCTTTCGCGCCGTGTCGGTCCTCTACTTCCTCCTCCTGGTCGGGGTCCTCGTGGTCATCCACGAGCTGGGCCACTACGCGGCGGCGAAGCTGCTCGACGTCAAGGTCCTGCGCTTCTCGATCGGCTACGGGCGCCCGCTGTTCCGCTTCCGCGGGCGCGAGACCGAGTACCAGGTCGGCGTCTTCCCGCTCGGCGGCTACGTGCGCATCCTCGGCGTCGAGGGCGAGGGCGGCGACGATCCGCGCGACGCGCGGCGCAGCTTCGCGTCGCGGCCGCTCTGGCAGCGGCTCGTGATCGTGTTCGCCGGCCCCGCCGCGAACCTGATCCTCCCCGTGATCATCTACTTCGTCTTCTTCGCGGGCCACAGCGAGCTGCCCGCCGCCGTCGTCGGCGACATCATCGACGACGGCCCCGCGCAGCGCGCCGGCATCGAGCCCGGCGACACCGTGCTCGCGATCGACGGCGACGCGGTCCGCTATTGGGAAGATCTCGAGCACCGCGTGCAGCAGAGCGCCGGCAAGGAGCTGCACCTCCGGCTCGAGCGCAACGGCAAGACGTTCGAGCGCTACGTCGTGCCCGTCGAGGAGATCGTGCGCAAGCGCGACGGCGGCTCGGCGAGCGAAGGACGCATCGGCATCACGCGCGCGCCGTTCGTGCCGCTGATCGGGGTGCTCGACGCGGGGTCGCCGGCGGCGAAGGCCGGGCTGCGCACCGGCGATCTCGTGATCAGCATCGACGGCAACCGCGTGACGAACTGGTCCGACGTGATGCGGCGGCTCGGCCACAGCTCGGCGCGCACGAACATCGTCTACTTCCGCGGCGCCGAGGTGCCCGGCATCCCGCAGGTGCGCCTGCTCGACGCGCGCTTCGCCGATCTGGTCCCGGAGACCCGCGTCGACGAGACGCTCAAGCGAACGATCTACACCGGGATCGAGAAGGCCGAGATGTTCGTCGCGCACGTCGATCCCGGATCGCCGGCGGATCTCGCGGGGCTCAAGCCGGGCGACCTGATCGTCGCGCTCGACGATCAACCGGTCTCGCACTGGATGGCGCTCGATCAGAAGCTGCAGTCGGACGCGGGTCGCGCCTGGGAGCTGACCTGGAAGCGCACCAACCTGCGCGGCGAGGTCGAGACGATCAAGGCGAAGGTCACGCAGATCAAGCGCACGCAGCCCGACGAGTACGGCCACACCGTGCACCGCCTCGTGTTCGGCGCGCGCAACGACGTCGAGCGCGGCCAGCCGCGCATGGTGCCGATCGACGGCCGCTTCTCGTATGCGCTGTCGAAGGCGGTCGATCGCACCGGCGAGACGATCGGGATCATGGTGAAGGGCTTCCTCCAGGTGATCCGCGGCGACGCGCCGAGCGAGGATCTCGGCGGCCCGCTCATGATGTATCGGGTCGCGTCGGTGTCGGGCAACCGCGGGTGGGAGAGCTTCCTGCTCTTGATGGCGCTGATCAGCGTGAACCTCGCGCTGATCAACCTCTTGCCGGTGCCGATGCTCGACGGCGGCCACGTGCTGGTGTTCGCGATCGAGGCGATCCGCCGGCGCCCGCTGACGCAGCGATCGCGCGAGCGCGTGCAGCTCGCGGGCTTGGCGGTGGTCGTGCTGATCACGCTGCTCGCGCTGCGCAACGATGTCTTGCGACTGTTGCGATGAAGGTCTTGGCGATCGATACGTCGACGTGGACCGCGAGCGTCGCGCTCGTCGACGAGCACGGCGCGGTGATCGTGGAGGGCGAGGCGCGCACCGAGACGCACAGCGAGAACCTGTTGCCGCTGATCGCCTCGCTCTGCAAGGACCCGCGCGCGCTCGATGCGGTCGCGGTCGGCGTCGGTCCCGGATCGTTCACCGGGCTGCGCATCGGGTTGTCGACCGCGAAGGGGATCGCGTTCGCCGCCGGCTGTCCGCTGTGGGCCGCGTCGTCGCTCGCGGCGCTCGCGCTCGATCTCGAGATCGACGGGCTGCGTGTCCCCGTCCTCGACGCGCGCCGTGGCGAGATCTTCGCAGGCTTCTATCGCGACGGTGTCGCGATCGTGCCGGAGCGTGTGATGCCACCATCGGCGCTCGCTGGCGCTCTCGCCGATGTCCGAAACACGGACGAAACAATCGCGCTCGCCGGCGACGCGCTCGCGGTCTACCCCGAGCTCGCGGCGATTCCGTCGGTGATCACGCCGCCTTCGCGCGCGACGCCGTCGGCCGCCGCGGTCGCGCGCCTCGCCCTCCGTGGCGATCGCGCCGACATCCTGGGCCACGGCGCGCCCGTGTACATCCGCCTCAGCGAGGCGGAAGTGAAGTACCCCGACGGCGTGCCCGGAGCGATCCGGAAGCGGTGACGATCTTGCGGCGCGATCTGCGCGCGGCTAGGATCGACTCGAGGCCCGCTACGAGGCCGGAGGTCGAGGTGAAGCCAGACGCGTTCGTGTCGAAGACGGACTTGCTCTCCACGCTCACCAAAGAACATCGACAGCTCGACGAGCGGCTACGCCAGCTCGACAAGCAGATCTCGATGACCGCCGCCGAACGGGTCGAGTACTGCCTCCTCAAGAAGCGAAAGCTCTTGATGAAGGATCGGATCGCGCGAATCACCGCGTTTGCGTGAATCGCTCGGCGACGGGGTGCTCGATCACCTCCGCGATCACCGCGGCGACCTCGTCCGCGGTCTGGAACGGCACGCCGTCGGGGAGCTTGAAGTCGGGCGAGCCGCCGCGCGCGTGCTTGCCGAAATCGGTCGCGACCACGCCCGGCACGATCAGCGACACGTGGATGTTCGGATGTGATTGCGCGAGCTGCGTGCGCAGGATCGCGGTGAGCATGTCGAGCGCGGCCTTCGCCGCGCCGTACGCGCTGCGGATCGGCGCGAGCGGCAGTCTGCCGAGCACGGACGACACGTTGATCACGTGACCGTCGCCGCGCGCCTGGAAGTGCGGGACGATCGCCTGCATGCCGTAGAGCGCCGACTTCACGTTGACCGCGATCATCTCGTCGACGTCTTCGTCGGTGAGCGCGAGGATCGGGCGCGCGATGCCGCGGCCGACGTTGTTCACCCAGACGTCGACTTTGCCGAACCGCTCGATCGCGACGTCCCGCACGCGCTCGACGTCGGCGCGCTTGGTCATGTCGGCGGCGATCGGCAGCGAGCGCGCGACCGGCACCACGTTCGCGCCCTTCGACTCGCACAGCGTCGCGAGCGCCGCGCCGATGCCCGCGCTCGCGCCGGTGATCACGATCGTCTTGCCGTTCATGTGTGCGAGTCTACCCTTCGTCATGCTCACGCCCGAGATGATCGAGAAGTTCCGGACGATCGGCCTGCGGCTCGATCGCAACGGACGCTTCTGGCACGAGGGCGTCGAGGTGACCCACCCGCGGCTGCGCGAGGCGCTGTTGAAATGGCTCGACGTCCGCGACGACGGGCGCGACATCGTGAAGCTCGACGATCAGCGCTACGCATATGTCGACGTCGACGACGCACACCTGCGCGCGGTGTCGGCGCGCTGGGAAGGCGACCGCGTGCGGCTCGTCCTCGACGACGGCAGCGACGAGGAGCTGGCGTACGATTCGCTCGCGCGCGGCGCCGATGACGCGCTGTACTGTCGGGTCCGCGGGGGTCGCCTGCGCGCGAGACTGACCACCGCCGCCTACAACGCGATCGCCGACCAGATCGAGGAATCTCCTGGCGGTTTCGCGCTGCGCGCCGCCGGCGGATTGCATCAGATCCGTTGATCGGAACCGAAATTCGCGGTCGTGCGTTGAAGGCGGGATGAACGACCGCATCTTCCTCGCCGCGTGGACGACCTGCATCGCGACCGGGATCGCGATCACCGCGGCGGTCGCGCACCGCGCGCCCGCGCCTGCTCCGGTCGATCCGTGCGCGCTGCCCGCGGGGATCGATCTCGCGTCGATGAACGATCGCGACCGCAGCTTCGTCGCGCGCCACGCGATCGCGTGCAGCGACTACGAGCACGGGCGGACCAACCTCGCCGAGTACAAGCTCGCGCTGAAGGCGATCGATCTCGCGGCGCTCGCGCCGCCCGCGCCGGTGTCGCCGATCTGGGCGACCACCGTGCGCGGCTTCTCGAGCGAGTACACCAACACGTCGTGGGCGGCGCAGCGCGCGCTCGGCGCGCCCGACGTGTATCCCGCCGGCGGCGACAACGCGAACGCGTGGGCGTCGCGCGACGCCGACGCCGAGAGCGAGTTCCTCGAGGTCGGCTTCGACACGCCGCACCGGCTGCGCGGCCTCGACCTCTTCGAGACGTACAACCCGGGCGCGGTCTCGCACGTCGAGATCATCACCGCCGACGGCGCGCACCGCACGATCTACGACGGCGCGCCGCACGCGATGAACGTCCCGTCGTATCAGCGCAGCATCGCGTTCGCGTGCACCGATCAGAAGGTGGTCGCGGTGCGCGTCACGCTGGCGTCGGGCGCGGTGCCGGGCTGGAACGAGATCGACGCGGTCGGCGGAACGCCGTGTGACTGATTCCCAACAGGCCGCCGAGCGCGCCCGCGAGGTGCGCGATCGGTGCCTGGTGCACGTGCGGTCCGAGCGCGAGCCACGCGCCGCGCGGGAGGATCGACGTCGCGGTCGCGTCGGGGCCGGCCGCCGCTTCGTAGACGACCTTGAACGCGAACACGATCGCGATCGGGATCAAGGCCGGATGGCGTGAGGTCTCGTACGCGAGCGCGGCGGCGAGCATCGCGTACGCGAGGCCGCTGAGGCCGTAGTAGCCGGCGTCGCCGCTCGCGACGACCGCGATCGGCGGCAGCGCGAGCCCGAGCCCGACGATCCACGGCCACGCATGCGCGAGCTTCCGCTCGTACGCGAAGCCGAGGATCAAGACGAGCCCGACGTCGCGCAGGAGATGCGGCCACGTCGCGTGCACGAGCGGACCGGTGACGCTCCGCCACGGCTCGTACCAGACGCGATGATCGGCGACGATCAGATCCGACGCGAGCGCGGTCGCGGCGATCGCGGCGATCGCGATGACGAGCGTGATCTTCACCGGAGCCGCCGGATCAACAGCGCGAGGCCGAGCCCGATCGCGATCAGATCGACGTCGCCGCCGCCCCAACCGCCACCACCGCCGCCGCTGTCGCCGTCGTAGTCGCCGCCGCCGCCGCCGCTGTAGCCGCTGCTGTTGTACGAAGGCTGCGGCCCGACCGCGGTGTCGATGTTCACGCCCGCGGGCACCGCGGCCGGTTGCTGCACCGTCTTCGACGCGCCGCCGGGCACGACCACGCGCGTGCGATCGACCGCGACGAAGCTGGTCAGCTCCGTGACGAGATGGAACTTCAGGCCGAGCGCTTGGATCTGATCATCGGTGTCCTTGCCGTCGAGCTTCTCGCTCGTGAGCTCGTCGATGCGGCGCCGCGCCCACAGCGACGCGACCGGCGGCAGGTCGTTCTTGAACGGAAGCGTGACGGTGACGGGGATCGAGACTCGATGCCCGCTGTTGAACGCGCTGACGGTCACCGTCGCGACGCCGGGCCCGCCGTAGCGACCGGCGATCACCAGCGGCTGTCCCGCGAACACGTCCGGGATCACGGCCGGTGTCAGATCGTGGACATCGAGCCCGCCCCAATCGATCGCGACGTCGGTCAGGTACGGGTGCCCGCTCTTCGCGACGATGTCGGCCGCGACGTCGTCGGCGTTCTCGGTCAGGTTCAAGTAGCTCGGGAAGCCGCGGCCGACGCTCGCGAGCCGATCGAGCAAGCCGCGATTCGGCGCGGAGCCGATCCCGACGGGGAAGATGCGGCTCTTGCCGAGCGCGCCCTTCGCCGCGCCGACGATCTGATCGTCGTTGCCGATGAAGCCATCGGTGAGCAGGTACACCTCGCGGATGCGATCGTCTCCCGGATCGACGCGCAGCGCCTCGAGCACGCCCGCTTGCATCTCGGTGCCGCCGCCCGACGACAGCGATTGCACGAACGCGTGACCGCGCGCCTTGCCCGCGAGATCGGACCCGACCGGCTGCGGCGCCATCGCGCTGACGCTGCCGGCGAAGCCGAGGATGTCGAACGTGTCGCGCGGCCCGAGCGAATCGATCAAGCGGCCCGCGAGCCGCTGCGCTTGGCCGATCGGCTGACCGTCCATCGAGCCCGACGTGTCGATCAGGATCACGACCTCGCGCGGCGTGATCTCGCCCTCGCGGAAGCTGCCTTTCGGTTGGACTTCCAACACGAAGAAGCCGTCGTCGCCGTTCGAACGATTCGCGAGGACGCCGACCATCGTCTTCTCGCCGGCGACGCGATAGCGCAGGATCAGATCGCGATTGGGCAGCTCGTCCTCGCGGCGCAGCGTGACCTGCGTGCGGGTCGGGCCGATCGCGTGCTCGTCGAGATCGTGCGACGGCGAGGTGATCGGGCCGAGCGGCACGCCGGCGTCGATCTCCGCGGTGAAGCTCACCGTCGAGCCGAGCACGGTGCCGTCGACGTACGGGATCGTCGTCGCGCCGGCGCGATCGGCGCCGCCGACGCGCTTCGCCGCGATCGGGTGCGCGTCGGTCGAGCTCGCCGGCAAGTAGCGCGGCCCGACGACCAGCGGCACGTCCATCTCGTACTGCCCGTTGTCGTACGCGAGCAGCTCCGTGTACTCGATCGACACGACGACCGCCTCGTGCGGCGCGATGTTCGCGATGCGCTGCTCGAAGACGTTGTTCTTGTCCTGCTCGATCAGCGCGGCGGTGTGACCCTCGCTCTTCGCGTGCTCGTAGGTCGTGCGCGCTTGATCGCGCGTCTGGATCTCACCGCTGATCGTGCGCTCGCCGATCTTGATCTTGTAGCCGCTGACCGCGGCCTCGTCGCCGAGCGGGAAGACGTAGACCGCTTCGATCGGCTCGTCGAACGGATTCTCGAACGTCTGCTCGACGGTGTACTGCGCCATCATGCCGGCGACGCGCGCGTGCACGTCGGTGTGGCGCAGCGGGAACGCGATCACCTGTTGTCGCGGTCCGTCGGGCGGCGTCGACCACACCGGCTTGGCGAGCCGCAGCTCGCCGCCGACGGGCGGCGCCTCGTCCATCGCGGCATACCCTCCTGCCGACGATCCGACGGAGACATCCGCCGAAACGCCCGCGTCGAGACGAACATGACAACCGCTTCCGACGGCGACGAGGCAGACGATCCCCGTCGCGAATGCGAAACGCATCGCGTTGGCCATGCGGCGCCCGCCACGCAATGCGCGTGCCTCCGGCAAAGTCCGCGCGAGATCATCGGACCATCGCGCCGTCGTGTCGGAGCTTCGTCACTCCGGGCGCGGTTGCGCCGAATTTTCAGCGCACGCCGTCGTCGGCGAAGTGCATCTGCGCGTCGGCGTCGCAGTAGTACCACTCGTGCTGCTGGTACTCGCTGCACGTCGCGTGCGCCATGAAATCGAGGCCGTACTGGTCGCTCTCGGGCGTCGCGGTGCCGAGGCCGGCGCGCGAGCACGTGGTGCCGTCGTCGTGCGCGGGCGCGCCGCTACGCCACTTGCATGACTCGCCGCTCAAGCAGAAGCGCGTGATTCCGTTCACGCAGTAGATTTCGAGCGCGTCGCCCACGCCGTTTCGGCCGCCGTCGTCCATGCACTCGTCGGGGATCGTCGCGATCGATCCATCGCCGTCGCACGCGAGATCGTCGTCGCCGCCGCGCGACACCGAGAACCATCCGCTCGCGGAGTCGTAGTCGCGCATCGCGAGGTAGTACGTCTTGTTCGCGGCCAGCGTCGCGGTGATGTGCGCGTCGTAGGTCGTGTCGTCCGCGTCGTCGTTCTTCGCGACGATCTTGAACTTGCTGTCGAGCAGCCACGCGACCGCGTCGTTCTTGGTCGAGCGGACCCACAGATCGACGGGACCCGCGCCCGTGATCGTGTAGCCGCGGAACTTCGGCGTCGACGTGTAATAGACGCGCCGGGTCTGCCCGGGATCGAGCGTGCCGAGGAAGCGCATGCGCTTCGAGAACGAGTCGCTCTTCACGTCGAGCGAGCCCAGGTCGCTGAAATCCTCGTCGGGGATCGCCTTCTCCGCGCACCCCGCCAACAACATCGCCAACACGATCCGCTTCATCTTCCTCTGCCCCGTCCCTGGTCCGACCTTCGGACGCGCGCGCGGATAACACGCGCCCTCGCGCGACGTCAACTACGGTGTTGGATCGGGGCCGGGGACCTCGTCGGGACGGATCGGATCCGCACGCTTGTATCCGTCGGTGAGCAGCCACGTCGTCGGGCGAACAACCGGGAGCTGATCGGCGCGCATCGCGATCCCCCACTCGCGGATCGCGTGCGCGCTCGAGTACGGATCCGTTCGCCACGCGACGTGCCGATCGCAGCGATGGTGCCGCCAGTTGTTGACGATGTAGCTGATCGCGTTGCGCACCTGCGTCGGGTTCGTGATCGCAGTCGCGTGATAGCGAAACGCGAACACCGCGCCGCGCGGGCGATGCAGCTCGCGATTGAGCCGCTTCGCCGCGACGATCGCGAAGCCCTGCATGCCGCGGCTGAGCGCGCGCTTGTCGTCGGCCTCGACGAGGAGGTGCACATGATTCGACTGGATGCTCATGTGCGCGATCCGAAAATCGGCCCGAGCTCGACATCGGTCGACCGCGCGCCGAATCGCGCGATACGCGTGCCGCGTTCGGAGGTTACTCACCTCGCGGGTCACGCGCAGCACGACATGCACCGGATGACTCGCATCGTGCTCGGGCCGCGTGCGGTGCCGCGGATCCATCCGGCGCCCGGTCACCGGTCGGCCGCGCTTCTTCCGCAGCTTTCCGCGCCGGGTCCTCGGACGCAGATCGATCTCGAGCTGCCCCTTCCGCCGCTTGTTCCATGCCGACCTCTGTCGCCGCCCTTTCATCTTTAGGGCAGATTATATGATACAGGCGACTCCGTCCCCCAAGCGACGTGGCAATTCACGGCAGCGAGCCACCGCAATCGCTTTTCGGTTGGTTACCGAGCGCAGGCATCGGCGCGGCCGCGGACCTTCGTGCGATCACGAGGCTCCGCGCCGCCGGCATTTGAGATTTTTCGGTTCCCGGGCCCCCTCGCGCGAGCGCTGGCGCGCGCGCCGATGCCCCGCGCTCTGGTGATCGCTTATAGTGCCGGCCATGAAGCGCGGGATCTGGATCGTTGCGTTCGCGGTTGCGTGTGGTGGGACGACGAAGCCAGGGCCGGGGCCGACCCCGCCGGGCCCCGCGAAGCCGATCCCGCCGGCGCCGATCAACGTCACGATTCCGACCGCGCACGGCAAGGGCACGGTCGCGACCAAGAGCTTCCACTCGGACGCGCTCGGCGTCGACAAGGACTACGTCATCTACCTGCCGGGTGGATACGGCGAGGATCCGACGGCGCGGTGGCCGGTCGTCTACTACTTGAACGGCTTGACCGGCGACGAGACGAACTGGACCGAGATGGGCGATCTCGGCGGCGCGGCGGACGCGATCAACCTGCCGGCGATCGTCGTGATGCCCGACGGCGACGACGGCTTCTACGCCAACAGCGTGACGCCGCGGCCCGACTACGACGCGTGCATCAAGGACGGCGTCGGCCTCTTCACGACCGTGAAGGTGCCGGCGAAGGCGTGCGTGAAGAAGGCCGACTACGAGGACTACATCGTCAAGGACCTCGTCACGCACATCGACACGACCTACGCGACGATCAACGATCGACGCGCGCGCGGCATCGCCGGCCTCTCGATGGGCGGCTACGGCGCGCTCGCGCTCGCGATGCGGCACACCGAGCTCTTCAGCGCGGCCGCGAGCCACTCGGGCGTCGACGCGCTGTTCTACGTCGGGCCGCACCCGTACGTGTCGAGCGACAAGGTGATCCTCGAAGAGGACGTCACGCAGTGGGGCAAGATGGTCGAGCCGATCGGCGGCTGGGTGCGCGGGATCTTCGGCGAGGATCGCGCGAACTGGGAGGCGCACGATCCGGCGACGCTCGCGCAGAAGCTCGAGCCCGGCACGCTCGCGCTCTACCTCGACTGCGGCACCGAGGACGTCTTCGGTCTCGACGCCCCGGCGTCGTATCTGCACGATCTCCTCACCGCGCGGAAGATCGAGCACAGCTTCTACATCGGACCCGGCCGTCACGACTTCGACTTCTGGCGCGAGCGCGTGAAGCACAGCCTCGCGTTCTTCCGCGCGAGCTTCCTGCACGAGCCCGTGCCCGTCGAGGAATCGGCGCCGCCGCGGATCGATCTCGGCGAGACGATCAACAGCGAAGGCGTCGCGCCCGACATGGCGCAGCACTTGATCGAGGGCGTCGTGCAAGGCGCGGCCGTCTGCGCGAAGAAGACCAAGGCGACCGGCCTGCGCGAGCTCGCGATCGGCGTGACCGACAAGGCCGAGCTCGCCGACGTGAAGTTCTTCGGCCCCGCCGGCGCCGACGCGTTCGCGCAGTGCCTGGTGCCGCCGCCGCCGGCGTCGACCGACACCGTCCGCTACATCTACATCGCGTTCTGGATCGGCAAGGGCGTCGGCGCGACGCAAGAAATCCCGAAGGCCGCCGACGATCTCGCGTCGCTGTGCGCGTCGAAGACCGACGCGATCCGCCACCCCGACGTGCTCGCGCTCGAGCACGCGATGTCGACCGCGGACGCGAAGACCAAGAAGGCGCTGCTCACGGCCGCGCTGAAGAAGGCGAAGATCCCCGCGAAGAAGTGCCCGCTCGCCACGGCGAAGTGATCCAGCCGAGGTAGCTGCGCACCGGCTGCCCCGGCATGCCGAGCACGTGGCGCTGGTGCATCGGGCAGTAGTACGTGCCGAACAGGACGTCGGTCCACGGCGCGAGGTTCGAGAAGTTGTGCTCGGTCTTCTCGACGGCGGCGTGGTGCCAGTGGTGCAGCTCGGGCGCGCCGACCAGCACGCGCAGCGGGCCGATCGGCAGCCGCACGTTCGAGTGGATGAAGGTCGCCCACACCCCGCGGAAGACGATCAACCACGCGATGCCCTGCGTCGACACGCCGAGCGCGAGCGCGGGCAGGTTCATCGCGATCTGCGTGAGCATGCCGTCGACCGGGTGCTCGCGATGCGCGGCGAGGAAGTCGAGCTCGATGCTCGAGTGATGCACGCGATGGAACGCCCACAGCCACGACACCTCGTGCGACGCGCGATGGAACCAGTACGTGAGCAGATCACCGACGAGGATGATCTCGATCGCGCACAGCCACCACGGCTGTCCGAAGAACCACGCGTTGGGGATCAGCGGCGCCAACAAGGATCGGATCGCGATCAAGACCGTGAGCTCGAGGCCGAGCCACAGCATGTGCTGCCCGAAGTAGAACGCGAGGTCGGTCGCGAGCTGCGAGCGGAAGCGTCGCTGCCGCGGCCGGTTCGGATAGCACCACTCGAGCGCGCCGAGCACCAGCCCGAACGCGGCCAGCTGAAGAGATGCGTACGCGAAGGTCGTCAGCATCAGTCGCCCTGCTGCTGCGGATAGATCGGGCCGGCCGCCTTGGTCGCGGGGAAGTACTCGCGCGCTCCGGCGTCGGGCGTTGCCGTCGATGCATTCGCGGGCGCGGGCGGCTTCGCGCTGTGCGCGCACATCGCGAGCCCGAGGCACGCGATCGCGAAGACGAGGACGAAGGCACGAACGAGACGAGGGGGCCGGCGGTCTTCCATGACCGAAGCCTTACGCGCCTCCTTACACGCCGGGGTAAGGGGCGTGTAAGGCTATGCCGCCGTCTCGACGCGATCGCGGCCGCCGCGCTTCGCGACATACAGCGCCGCGTCGGCGCGGCGAAGCAGATCGTCGAGCGACATCGCGCGATCGCCGCCGGTCGCGGCGACGCCCATGCTCGCGGTGACGTGCACCGGCTCGCTGTTGTCGACGAGGATCGTGGTCTCCGCGAGCCGCCGGCCCGAGCGCTCCGCGACCTCGCGGCCGCCCGCGAGATCGGTCTCGGGCAGGAGGATCGCGAACTCCTCGCCGCCGTGGCGCGCGATCACGTCGACGTCGCGCAGCCCGCCCGCGAGCGCCTTGGCCGCCGCGATCAAGACCTGATCTCCCGCGAGGTGCCCGAAGCGATCGTTGACGTTCTTGAAGTGATCCAGATCGATCAGGATCAGCGCGAGCGGCGACTTGTAGCGGCGCGACCGCGCGAGCTCGCGCTCGGCGATCTCGAGGAAGCGGCGGCGGTTGGTCAGCGACGTGAGCGCGTCGGTCTCGGCGAGCCTCATCACGCGCGCCTCGCGATCGCGCCAGCGATCGACGACGTACGCGATCACGCTGAACGTCAAGACGCTGAGCGCGAGCGAGCCGGTCGCCTGCCGGATTACCTCGTCGCGATCGAGGTGCGCGTATGCGTACGCGGGCGCGATCGTGTCGAGCGCGGGCCAGTCGTGATCGCCGAGGATGATCGACAGGCCGACGACGAGCAGCACGTACCAGGCACAGCCGGCGAGCGCGAGCCAGCGCGGGAACAAGACGTAGCCGACGACCGCGCCGCCGACCATCGCGATCCATCCCGCGGCGGCGAACGGCCCGGTGACCAGCGTGAACGAGGCGAGCGTCGTACAGTAGAGCGTCACGGTCACGATCGCGAGGAAGCCGCCCGGGCTGTCGTGCCGCCGGCTGCGCCACGCGCCGAGCGCGACCAGGACCCACGCGCCGGTGACG
>DATJIA010000134.1:0-4114 GCA_035493675.1 Kofleriaceae bacterium
CTCGGCGACGTCTCCGCCGATCCGGGCGCGCCGCGCGAGGACGCGCTGTTCGTCGACAACGTCCTCACCAAGCTCGCGCCGATCGACTTCACGTTCGATCGCGGCAGCGCGCTGCAGCCGTGGCGGTTCCGCAACGACCGCGTCGATCTCACCCTCACGCCGCGCTACGACAACAGCCGCGAGCTCGATCTGCTCGTCGCCCAAACCAATCTCAGACAAGCCATCGGCACGATCTCCGGAACCGCGATCACGCACAGCGGTGAGCAGATCACGCTCGTGGACATCCCCGCCTGGGCCGAAGAGCACCTCGCGCGCTGGTGACTCTCCGATCCGGAAGACGGAAGACGGACGACGGACGACGATCTCAATTCACCGGGATGTCGAAGTTGTCCCACGCCGGCGTGTGATTGTTCTCGTTCGACGGCTGGTTCCACAGGTACAGCGCCGGGTACGTCGTCCGCGTCACGCCGTCGTCGACGACCGGCGTGACGTACAGCTGCGGGTTGCCCGCCGCGCTGCGCGTCGACGAGAACGTCACCCAGTAGTAGCGCTTGCCGCCGACCGTCGTCACCGCGGGCGCCCACTTCGGCCACGAGTTCGTCACGCCCGGGCTCGACTTCCCCGAGCACGACGGCGGCGTGTTGGCCGCGAGCCGCTGCGGCGTGCCGCCCGCCGACGGGATGATCCACACCTCGGCCTGCGCGTTGTTGTAGCTGTTCGCGCCGTCGGCGATCCGGTTGTACGCGACCAGCCGATCGTCGGGCGAGAACGTCGGGTAGTACTCGTTGTACGTCGAGGTCGCGGCGCCGCTGATCGGCGTCGGCGTGCCGCCGGCGTGGTTCGCGTACGGCACCGTCATGAGATCGCCGTGGTTCACGGTGACGCCGCTCGTCACGGTCGACGACGACACGTACAAGATCGTGTCGGTCGTGTGCGCGAACGACGCGTACGCCGCCGGGTTCGCGTCGGTGCCGCGGCCGATCACGCCCCAGCCGGTGCCCTGCGCCTGCGACGTCGCCTCGAGGTTGGTCCAGATGATCTCGAACTTGTTGTTCACCGGCCACATCGTCAGCGCGACGTGATCGCCCGCGGTCCAGTGCTGCGCCGAGAACACCGGCAGCTCCTGGTTCACGCGCGACATCAGCGCGATCGCGTCGGGCGTGAGGAACGCGGGCGCCTTGTGCGTGCCGTCGGCGCTGAGCATGCCGAGCGTCGTCGGATCGCCGTTGCCCGGGTTCTGGCTCGACGAGAAGCCGACGAACGTGCCGTCGGGCGTCGACGAGTGACACCCGACGCACTGCGATCCGGCGTCGGTCGGCCGCAGGATGTCCTTCACGCTCTCGTCGCCGACATGGAAGCCGCGCAGCGCGGTGCCGCCGCTGGTCGTCCAGTAGACGATCGCGCCCGGCGCGTCGGCCGGCGCGACGCGGATGTCACCCGACGAGCCGTGCTCCTCGGTCGTGAGCGTCGATCCGGACAGCGTTCCGCCGCGCACGCTCACCGTGATCGGCTGATCGACGATGTGCGACGACACGCCGGCCCACATCGCCGCGGGCATCGTCCAGGTCGTCGACTGCGTGTACACGACGAGCGGGTTCTTCTCGTTGGCCGCGGTGATCCGCAGCTCGAACAAGTTCTCGCTGCCCATCGGCACCCACGTGAAGCGCGGGCGCAGCCAGTTGCGCGGGAACAGCGTGCCGATCTCCGGCTCGATCAAGCACGGCCCGCCGCTCGGTTGCCCTTGCGTCGGATCGCCGAACAAGCCCGACGGATCGGTCGGCCCGCTGTCGACGATCGGCGCGCCGGGGAAGTCATCCCACGGACCGTCGAACGCGTCGGGTTGACCGATCACGCCGTCGCCGTTCGGACCGGCGTCGCCGTTGCCGTGCGGCTTCGGCGAGCCACACGAAATGCAAACAAAGAGCGCGCACGCGAGAGCGCCCAGCCTCATGACGCGAATCGTACACCGCGGCTCGCGTGATCGCGATGTGACGTTCGTCCACATCCGCCGCCATCGGTCGCCATGCTAGCTTTCGCGCATGTTCCGGCGTTGAAGCCCGACGGCGACCCGGCGTGCCCGGGTCACGAAGCGGCGGCGGTGAGCTGATCTCCCCGCCCCGCGCGAGGAGATCCATGTCGAAGATTCTCGAGAAGGTTGATGCGATCGCGCGCGAGGTCGTCGCGCCCAACGCCGCCGCGGTCGATTCGCGCGGCGAGTTCCCGAGCCGCTCGATCGAGGCCCTGCGCGAAGCCGGCGTGCTCGGCCTGATCAGCGCGAGCGGCGGCGGCGGCACGCTGCGCGACGCCGCGTTCGTCGTCGAGCGGCTCGCGCGCGATTGCGGATCGACCTCGATGATCACGTGCATGCACTTCTCCGCCGTCGCGGTGCTCGAGCAGCACGCGCCCGACGCGATCAAGCGCGAGCTCGCCGCCGGCAAGGCGCTCGCGACCCTCGCGTTCAGCGAGGCGGGATCGCGATCGCAGTTCTGGTCGCCGGTGTCGACCGCGCAGCGCGTCGACGGCAAGATCCGCCTCGACGCGAAGAAGAGCTGGGCGACCTCGGCGTCGCACGCGGATCTCTACGTGTGGTCGTCGAAGCCGGTCGAGGCGGAGGGCGCGAGCACGCTGTGGTTGGTGCCGCGCGCGACCGCGGGCATCCGCCCCGGCTCGCCGTTCGACGGGCTCGGCCTGCGCGGCAACGACTCGTGCGGGATCATCGCGGAGGACGTGCGCGTCGACGAGAGCGCGCGCCTCGGCGCCGACGGCGCCGGCTTCGCCGCGATGATGGAGATCGTGTTGCCGTGGTTCAACGTGATGTCGGCGGCGTCGGCGATCGGGCTGATGGAGAAGGCGACCGAGGCGACGGCGGCGCACGCGACCGCGGCGCGCTTCGAGCACGCGGGCTCGTCGGTCGCGGATCTCCCGACCGCGCGCGCGTTCATCGCGCGCATGCGGATCCGCACCGACATGATGCGCGCGCTGTGGCTCGACACGCTCGACGCGATCGAGAAGAGCCGCAGCGACGCGATGCTGCGCGTGCTCGAGGTCAAGGCCGCCGCCGGCGAGGCGGCGACCGAGGTCACCGATCTCGCGATGCGCGTGTGCGGCGGCGCCGCGTTCCGGCGCGAGGTCGGCGTCGAGCGGGTCTTCCGCGACGCGCGCGCCGCGCTCGTGATGGCGCCCACCACCGATCAGCTCAACGAGTTCATCGGCAAGGCCGTCTGCGGCCTGCCGCTCTTCTAGTCATGCGGCCGTTCATCCTGGGCGCGGTCGCGTACGACCCGAAGGTCGTCACGATCTGGGAAGGCTTCCGCGCGTGGCTCGAGACGCGCGGGCTGCCGTTCGACTACGTCTTGTTCTCGAACTACGAGGCGCAGGTCGACGCGCACCTGCGCGGCGTGGTCGACGCGGCGTGGAATTCGCCGCTCGCGTGGGTGCAGACCGTGCGGGCCGCGCGCGATCGCCGGGTCGAGGCGATCCTGATGCGCGACACCGATCAGGATCTGACCAGCGTGATCGTCGCGCGCGCCGACGGGCCGATCCGATCGATCGAGGATCTGCGCGGGAAGCGCGTCGGCGTCGGCGCCGGCGACTCGCCGCAGGCGACCTTGATCCCGCTCGATCACCTCGCGAGCCTCGGCGTCACCGTCGAAGCCAAGCGGCACGACGTGCTGCTCGGCAAGCACGGCGATCACGTCGGCGGCGAGCGCGACGCGATCCGCGCGCTCGTGCGCGGCGAGGTCGAGGCGGCCTGCATCCTCGACGGGAACCACGCGCTGTTCCAGCGCGAGGGCACCGCGGCGCCCGGGCTCCTGCGCATCGTCGCGCAGACCGGCGCGTACGATCACTGCAACATGACCGTGATCGACGGCGGCGGCGCGCACGCGTCGCGCTTCCGCGAGCTGCTCCTGGCGATGCGCTACGACGATCCGGAGGTGCGGCCGCTGCTCGATCTCGAAGGGCTCCGCGAGTGGCGGCCCGGGCGAACGAGCGGCTACGCGTTGCTCGAGCGCGCGGTCGATCGCTTCGCATGAGCGTGATCGATCTCGACGTCCTCGGCTTCGGTGAGGGCGCGCACCTGCTGGTCGCGCGCGGGCTCGCGGGCTCGCCGCGC
>DATJIA010000135.1:0-8107 GCA_035493675.1 Kofleriaceae bacterium
GTCGTGCTTGGGGCGCGTGCGATGGCGCGGATCCTTGCGCTTCCCGCTGATCGGGCGGCCGAGCTTCTTGCGGAGTGTGCCGCGCTTGGTCCGCGGGCGCAGATCGATCTCGAGCTGGCCCCTGCGCCGCTTGTTCCATGCGGACCTGGGCCGTCGCCTCGTCATACTTAGGGCACTTTATGTTTGCGAGAGGCTGATGTCTCCCTGTGGAGGTGGCAATTGGCGGCATGGCGTCGGTATCAGAGACGCCGCTGGCGCTGCGTCGTGCGCAGTGGGCGCACGAGTGAGGGGGGCGCGCCGTCAGTGTTCATTTCCCGAGCGCCGACTTCGGCGCGGCCGCCGACCTTCGTGCGATCACGAGGCTCCGCGCCGCCGGCCCTTTCGGAATTTTCGGTTTTCGGGCTGCGATCGAATCCGTAGGGTCGATGGCGGGCCGAGCATAACGGTCCGGGTGCGCGATCAGCGCGGCGTCTTCGCTCGGGCGTCGGCGATCGCGCTGGCGAGCGCGCGCATGTCGGTGCCCGACGCGATCAGGCCGCCGGCCTTCTTGCGCTGGCCGTCGGTGGTCGTGACCCACAGCGTGTTGCCGCGGACCTCGAGATCGTGCGGCGACTCGTAGACGTGGGTCTTGAGCGTCATGCCGAACGGGTTCTTGACCATCACGCCGTGGCTGTCGACGACGAACGAGGTGCCGAACGCGTACGCGACGCCGGCCAGGCCCATCATCACGCCGAGCGCGGCCTGCATGCCGGCGTGGGTGACGCCGTAGACGTAGAAGTTGAAGATCGAGCAGCCGAAGAACAACAGGCTGAACAGCGGGTTCAGGCGCACGCGGATCGTCGGCACGCGCGAGTCGTATCAGCTGAGGCCGAGCACGTCGAGCATGTCGTAGCGGCCGGGCGGCTGGCCGACGACCCACGCGGCGGCGTGGACGGCGCCTTGCGCGAAGATCGCGCGCGAGGTCGCGCGGTGCGTGAGCTCGATGCGCTCGTGCGGGCCGAAGAAGAACGCGGTGTGCTCGCCGACGACGTCGCCGCCGCGCAGCGCGGTCACGCCGATCTCGCCGGCGGGGCGCGCGCCGACGTCGCCGTCGCGCGCGTGGCGCTTCACCGCGTCGTAGTCCACGCCGCGGCCGGCGGCGTTCGCGCGCGCGATCGCGAGCGCGGTGCCCGACGGCGCGTCGCGCTTGTGATGATGGTGGATCTCGGAGATCTCGGCGTCCCAGTCGCCGAGGATCCGCGCCGCCGTGCGCGCGAAGCCGAGCAAGAGGTTCACGCCGAGCGAGAAGTTCGCGGCGACCACGACCGGCGCGACCTCGGCGAGCTCGAGGATCGCCTTCGACGCCGACGGCGTGAGCCCGGTCGTGCCGATCACGGCGGCGACCTTGCGCGACGTGCCGCGGGCGGCGCGCGCCGCGGTCTCGGTCGAATCGGCCGACGTGAAGTCGATGTAGACGTCGGCGTGCTGCATGCCGTGCGCGAGATCGTTGGTCACGGTGACGTGCTCGGCGTGCGGCAGCGGCGCGCCGACGCCGGCTACGCTCTCGCGATCGACCGCGGCGCTGATCTCGAGCGCGGGGTGATCCGACGCGGCGGCGACGACCGACGCGCCCATGCGGCCGCTGGGCCCGAGGACGAGCAGGCGGTGCGGCACTAGAGCCAGCCTTCCGCCGTCATCACCTTCTTCAAGCGCTCGACCGTCGACGGTTGCGCCTGGTACATCGGCGGGCGCAGCTCGTTCGCGCAGCGGCCGAGCAGCGCGACCGCGGCCTTGACCGGGATCGGGTTGGTCTCGCAGAAGAGCGCGTGGTTGAGCGTGCGGACCTTGTAGTGCATCGCGCGCGCGCGCGCCCAGTCGCCGCGCGCGGCCGCGTCCCACATCTCGCTCATCTCGCGCGGCGCGACGTTCGACGTCACGCTGATCACGCCGTGACCGCCGAGCGCGTACAGCGGGAACGCGGTGTCGTCGTCGCCGCTCAAGATCGCCATGCGATGACCGACGCGCGCGATCAGCTCCGCGGCGCGCGCCATGTTCGCGGTCGCTTCCTTGATCCCGACGATGTTGTCGATCGCGGCGAGGCGCTCGACGCAATCGGGCAGCATGTCGACCGCGGTGCGGCCCGGCACGTTGTAGAGGACGACCGGCAGCTTGGTCGACGCGGCGATCGTCTCGAAGTGGCGGAACAGGCCGTCTTGGGTCGGCTTGTTGTAGTAGGGCGTGACGTGGAGGAGGCCGGCGGCGCCGACGTCCTCGCTCGCCTTCGACAGCTCGAGCGCTTCTTTCGTCGCGTTCGCGCCCGCGCCCGCGATCACCGGGATGCGCCCGCGCGCGGCCTTCACGGTCGCGCTGATCACGGCGACGTGCTCCTCGACGTCGAGGGTCGCCGACTCGCCGGTGGTGCCGACCGAGACGATCGCGTCGATGCCCTGCTCGATCTGCCACTCGACCAGCTTGCCCAGCGCGTCGAAGTCGACCTTCCCGTTCCTGAACGGAGTGACGAGCGCGGTCATGCAGCCGGTGAACGGGTGTTGCCGGGGCGCGGTCATGATGGCTACTTCCTTATCACTCAACGCTGATCGCGAGTGAGATGTTTCCGTGCATCGGTGATATCGGCGCGAATCTGATCGACGAGCGCATCGACGGAATCGAACTTGGCTTCATCGCGCAGCTTCGCGACGAACGCGACGCGCACGCGCTGATCGTAGAGGTCGCCGTCCCAGTCGAGCACGTGCACCTCGAGCACGAGCTTGCCGCGCTCGACGAAGGTCGGGTTGGTGCCGAGGCTCGCGACCGCGGCGCGTCCGTCGAGGCGGCACGCGTAGATGCCGGGCGCGAGGATCAAGTCGCCGTCGGGCGCGACGTTCGCGGTCGGGATCCCGATCGCGCGGCCGCGCTTGGCGCCGTGCACGACGACGCCGTCGATGTCGTAGCCGTGGCCCATCAGCTTCGCGGCGGCGTCGAGCTCGCCCGCGCGCAAGTGACCGCGCACGCGCGTCGAGCTGGCCGGCTCGCCGTCGATCGTCACGCGCTCGACGACGTCGACCGTGAAGCCGCGGCGCTTGCCGTGCGCGCGCAGCGTTTCGGTCGTGCCGGTGCGCCCCGCGCCGTAGTGGAAGTCGTACCCGACGACGACGTGCTGCGCGCCGAGCGCGTCGCACAGGATCTGATCGACGAACTGCTCCGCGGTCAGGTTCGCGAGCGACTCCACGAACGGCTCGATGATCGTGACGTCGACGCCGCGCTCGGCGAGCAGCTCGCACTTGCGCGCGGTGGTCGTGATCAGCGGCGCCGCGAGGTGCGGCATGAGCACGCTGATCGGGTGCGGATCGAACGTGAGCACGACCGCCTCGTTGCCCGGGCGCTTGATCGCGTCGAGCAGCGCTTGGTGGCCGCGATGGACGCCGTCGAAGTTGCCGATCGCGATCGCCGGCGCGCGCAACGGGCGCGTGAGCGCGCGACAACCGGCGAAGACGTCCATGCGCGGACCTTACGACGAAACTTTGATAGCGTGCGGGCCATGCAACACGTGCGCGGCATCGGCGGAGTGTTCTTCAAGGCGGAGGATCCCAAGGCGTTGGCGGCCTGGTACGAGAAGGTGCTCGGCATCCCGCTCGAGAAGTGGGGCGGGGCGGTCTTCCGCTGGAAGGATCGCGCGGTGCCCGGCGCCGGCACGGTGTGGTCGCCGTTCAAGGCGGACACGTCGTACTTCGCGCCGAGCGACAAGCCCTACATGTTCAACTTCGTCGTCGAGGATCTCGACGCGATGCTCGCGCAGGTGCGCGAGGCGGGCGCGACCGTCGTCGGCGACGTCGTGTCGGAGGACAACGGCAAGTTCGCGTGGATCGTCGATCCCGAGGGCAACAAGCTCGAGCTGTGGGAGCCGCGCGAGAAGTAGCGGTCGTAGGTCGCGAGCGCGGCGGGGGCGGCGACGATCAGCGCGGCGGCGCAGCCGGCGGCGATCTCGCCGGTCTTGATCTTGATGACGCGCGACAGGCGCGCGATCGCGGCGCCCGCGGTGATCGCGGCGAGCGCGATCACGGTCGGGTCGATCGGCGCGCGGCTGGTCGTGAGCGCGTCGGCGATCGTCGACGTCGCGGCGAGCGCGATCGCGACGCCTAGCCACCTGCGCGAAGGCTCGACGATCACGACGATCACGCCGGCGGCGGCGGCGGCGAGCGCGATCGGGCCGAGCGCGTCGGCGTAGACCTCGACGAGCGAGCGCGCGCGCGCGGCGGCGCCGGCCGGATCGTGCGCGCCGAGCCAGTGGATTGAATGGATCCCGCCGCGGATCGCGATCGCGCCCAGGATCACGGCGGCGCCGAGCGCGATCGCCGACGGCGCCGCGAGGGCCCAGCGCGCGCCGTGGCGCAGGCGCTTGATCAAGAGCACGACCAGCGCGATCGGCGCGCCGATCGCGGCGACGCCCGACGCGAGCGCGATGCCGGCGGTGAACGCGGCCATGATCCCGTACGGCGCGCCGCCGCCGCGCGCGACGCGATCGCCGAGCTCGCACGTGAGCACGACCGCGATCGCCGTGATCATCGACGCGCTCGCGGGCGCGCCGGCGAGCGGCCCCGCCGCCGCGAGCAGGCCCGCGGCGATCATGCCGGGGATCGACGCGCGCACGGTGTTCGAGACCAGCCACGCGAGCACGGCCGCGCAGATCGCCGCCGCGAAGCGCACGCGATCGGGCGCCGCGCCGATCGGGATCTCCATCGCGATCCGATCCAGCAAGAGCGCGAGCGGATGATCCGGCGCCGCGCGCGACGCCGGCACGATCACGCACGCGGCGAACGCGAGCGCGGCCGAGGCGCGCGGGATCCAGCGCAGCGCGGACGTCTCACTCGGCACATGCCGAACCTATCAGGGGCACGGTGCCGCGGTGAACGCGTCGTCGACGAGATCGCCCGCGATGTTGCCGGCGCCGCCGAAGTCCACGCTCGCGTCCCACGGATCGAAGTGCATGAGATCGGCTTCGGTCCATCCGTTCGCGTCCGTGATGAAGCCGTTCGCGGTCAGATCGTTCGTCAGCGGATGATCGGGCTCGCCGGCGTTCGCGATCGGCTCCACGTGCGCCGCCGGCGCGAGCGAGCACGAGTCGAGGCACGTGTTGAACGTGCCGCACGAGTCCTTGGTCGCGTAGTGGCCGTGCTTGTCCTTCGCGGCGTAGACGACCGGCCAGCCGTTCGCCATGTCGCACGCGCTCCGGCTGTCGCCGCACGTCGAGCACTCGCTGTCGCGCTCGCACGGCGTGCCTTGATGCGACGCGGCCTTGATCGCCAGGATCCCTTCCGGCGCCGGCTTCGACGGATCGATCGCGACGCCGAAGACCTCGTCGTCGCCGACGTGGCCGCCGAGCCCGCAGTCGTTCTGGAAGAGCTCGTCGTAGACGATCAGGATCTTGGTCGGATCGGCGGGGTGCTTGCGCACGCGCACGACCATGCCGTCGAGCGGGCATCCATCCTTCGGATCGATCGAGAGGAACGGCTGATAGTCTTTCGCGAGCTCGAGCTCTCTCGCATCATCGAGCCCGTCTCGATCGACATCGACGAACGTCGTCGCGTCGATCGTCTGCGCGATCTCCGCGTCGGGCTGCTGGAACGCATCGGGCGCATTGGTCCGCGCGCTCGACGAGCAAGCGACCAGCAGCAAGACCCCTCCCCGGAGTATTTGCATGGCGGCTGCAAATTACTCCGGTGACAGGTTCGCGACAACCGAAAACAACGACGGCCCCATTTCTGGGACCGGACGACGGGCGACGGACGACGGACGACGGTCAGATCACGGGAAGATGCCGCGCTCCTTGTAGCAGGCCTGCAACCGGTCCAACCCGATCGCGTACGACGCCGTGCGCCAGTCGGTCTTGTGCGACAGCGTGTACTGCCGCACGCGCTGGTACGTCGACTTCATGCGGTTCTCGAGGCGCTCCATGACCTCGTCGATCGGCCACTGCTCGCTGCGCTTGTTCTGCATCCACTCGTAGTACGAGACGATCACGCCGCCCGAGTTGCACAAGATGTCGGGGATGACGTCGACGCCCTTCTCGAGGAGGATCTCCTCCGCCTCGGGATACGTCGGCCCGTTCGCGCCCTCGACCATCATCTTGACCTTGAGCGCCTGCGCTTCCTTCACGCCGACCTCGAGCTCGAGGGCCGCCGGCACGAAGATCGCCGCGTCGAGCGCGAAGAACTCTTCGCGCGTGATCTTCGAGGCGCCGCGGTAGCCGTGCACGCCGCCGGTCTTCAGCACGTGCTCGCCGAGCTTGTGCGGGTTCAAACCTTCGGGGTTCGCGATGTAGCCCGACGCGTCGCCGACACCGACGACGACCGCGCCCTTCTGCGAGAGCAGGCGCGCCGTGTAGCTGCCGACGTTGCCGAAGCCCTGGATGATGACGTGCGCGCCGTCGAGGTTGAAGTTCTTGTCCTTCGCCCACTCGGTGATGCAGTGGACGACGCCCTGGCCGGTCGCCTCGGCGCGGCCGTGGCTGCCGCCCGCGGTGACGCTCTTGCCGGTGACGACGCCGCGCACCGAGTTGCGATCGCCGGCGCCGACGATGTTCATGTACGTGTCCATCATCCAGACCATGGTCTGGCTGTTGGTGTTCACGTCGGGCGCCGGGATGTCGAACTCGGGGCCGATGTTCGAGCCGAGCGCCGCGGTGAAGCGACGCGTGATGCGCTCGAGCTCCGTCTTCGAGTGCACGCGCGGATCGACCTTCACGCCGCCCTTGCCGCCGCCGAACGGGATCTCGTGCAGCGCGCTCTTGTACGTCATCCACGACGCGAGCGCCTTCATCTCGTCGAGGTTCGCCTCGGGGTGGTAGCGCATGCCGCCCTTGTACGGGCCGAGGATGTTGTTGTGCTGGACGCGGTATCCCTTGAACATCTGGATCCGCCCGTTGTCCATGCGGACCGGGAAGTTGACGATCAGCTCGTTCTTGGGCTGCGCCAAGATCTGCTGGATGTCCGGATCGATGTTGATCAGCTTCATCGCCTTCTCGATCTGACGAGTGGCGACTTCGAATAGGTTGCCGCGCTCCTTCAGCGAGGCAGCGACGTCAGACGCGGGCTTCGTGCTTGCCTTCGCGGTCGAATCGGTGCTCATGAGCGGAACGGATATCGTCCGCGGTACGGGAATTCAATGTCGGAGATCGAGAAAGCGAACGACCGTCGACTGGCAACACAAGTCGCCGGCAGTGGTCGGATCGGTGCGCTGGTGCTTTCGTTGTGGCAGCGCACACGATTGGACTGGGGCTTCGTGACCGATCGCCTGTCGACGGCGTTCCGGCACGAGAAGTGGCTCGGCGCGCAAGAGCGCAGATTCGTCGCGGAAACTCTCTACGGCATGGTGCGTCATCTGCGGCGCATCGATTTCGCGCTCGCGCAAACCAGACGCGGTGCGCCACGGGATCGCGATCGACTGATCGCCTGTCTGGTGCTCACAGGAGCGCTGGATGTAGACGCAGCGCGGCGGATGGAGCCCAGCGTCGATTGGTCGCAGGTGGCGGCGATCGATCAGGTGATCGCGAAGGAGCGGCGCGCGGTCACGCGCCTCGCGCTCGGCTGCTCGCTGCCCGATTGGATCGCGTCGCGCTTGATCGCGGACTGGGGCGAAGCGGAGGCGACGTCGATCGCGCGCGCGTTGAACGAGCGCGCGCCGATGACGGTGCGCGTGAACACGCTGCGCGGGACGCGCGACGAAGCGGTCGAGCTCTTGAAGTCGGAAGGGATCGAGACGCACGCGGGGCGGTTCGCTCGCGAGGCGTTGATCCTCGACACGCGCACGAACCTGTTCGGGACGCGCGCCTTCAAAGACGGCTGGGTCGAGGCGCAGGACGAGGGCAGCCAGCTCTTGGCGGAGCTCGTCGATCCGTACGGCACGGTGGTCGATCTGTGCGCGGGCGCCGGCGGCAAGACGCTCGCGATGGCCGCGATGATGAAGAGCCGCGGGCGGATCGTCGCGTCGGACGTCGACGCGCGGAAGCTCGAGGAGCTGAAGAAGCGCGCGCGGCGCGCGGGCGTGTCGAACACGCGCGCGGTCGCGCCGGAGGCGCTCGACGAGCTGCGCGGGCGCGCGGACCGCGTGCTGGTCGACGCGCCGTGCAGCG
>DATJIA010000136.1:0-15270 GCA_035493675.1 Kofleriaceae bacterium
ACCCTCGATCGAGCTGCGCGTCGTCGAGCTCTACGGCGACAAGGCCACGGTCGAGCTCGAATCCAACAGCGTTCGCTCGCGACTCACGCTGCTCAAGATCGACGGCCGCTGGCGGATCGATCTGCCGATGTACGGCCGCGACCTCTAGCGCTCGAGCCAGCGCGATCAGGCGCCCTTGTAGCGGAGGTACAGCGGCAGCACGAGGAACGTGAACACGAGGCACGCGATCACGATCATCACGACGTCTCGGAAGACGAGCTTCACGGTGAAGTCGGGCCGATGCCTTCGCACCGCCGACGCCCACGCGCCGCAGAAGCCAAAAAAGATCCAGAGCATCGGGTGGTACGCGAAGGAGAGCGTGAAGATCTGGAACGTGATCGCGCACAGCGCGGCGAACAGCGCGAGGCCCCACGTGCGCGCGGCTTCGGCGCCGGGCACCGACGAGAGATCGCGGATGCCGATCCAGAGCATCTTGAAGTTGAGGAACAGCAGCGAGACGAAGAGGACCTGCCCGACCATCCCGAGCTCGGCGAGCGTGAGCACGTACGAGTTGTGCGCGGTGAGGAAGAAGTACTCGCCGAACTGGCGATGCCCGACGCCGAAGACGGGGCTGCCCTTGAACATGCGAAGGCCCGCGTCCCACGCTTCGTAGCGGAGCTGCGTGGACTCGTCGGCCGACTCGCCGCTGCGCCCGCCGAGCATCATGAGGGGCGCGCCGAGCACCGCGCCCGCGATCAACCCCGCGGGGCCGTAGCGCTTGACGAAGTAGACGGCGGCGACGATCAACATCACGACGAGCCCGCCGCGCGATTGGCTCTCGATCACCGTCTCGGCGACCAGCATGCAGCCGAGGATCGCGAAGAACGTCCACGGCCCGTTGCGCTTGCGGATCGCGAACGCGACGAGCAGCGACGCGCCGAGCGTCGTGATCGTCAGCGCCATCTCGTTCGGATCCTGGAGATCGCCGCGGTAGCGCACGCGATCCTCGACGGTGAACGTCCGGAACAGCCCGACGCGTTCGCACACGTACTCGTTGCCCGGCTCGGCGCCGCGGCCGTAACAGACCTCCGCCGTCTCGCACGGGCGATCGTCGGGCACGCCCTCGCCGGGCTTGCCCTCGTCGATCGCGACGCAGCGATGATCCTGGTAGCCCTGGTGCGCGCAAACGAACGCGAGGCCGAGGCACGTGATCATCACGCAGCCGGCGACGACCTGGAACGCGCGGAACCCCTGCACCGCGTGCGCGATCGTCGCGTACAAGACGAACAGGATCGCGAGCTCGACGAGCTGACCGATCAGCTGATCGGGCGTGCGCGCGATGTCGCACACGACGCACCAGCCGAGGAACATGCACGCGATCGGCAGGGTCGGCGCTGCGATCGGCTGCAGCTTGCGCAGCCGCAGGTCGACGATGAAACCACCGAGAGCTGCCGCACAGAAGATGTAGAGCAGCGGCACCTTCTGCAGCGACTCGAAGTACTCCTGCGGGCGCGCGAAGATGAAGAAGATCAACGCGCAGATGCCGGGGATCGCGAACACCGCGTTTTCACCATAGCGCAGAAGCGCGTGCGAGCTGATAGATTGGCCCGATGTCGATCAAGGGGCGTATCGCCGACGCCTTGCACAGAGCGGGTGCGCTCGATGTCGTACTGCGCGCCCGCGCCACAGTCCGGACGCCGCTGCTGACGGTCCTCACGTACCACCACGTCGCCGACCCGCGTCCCGGGTACCCGTTCGACCCCGACGTCGCCGACGCGACGCCCGAGCAGTTCCGCCGCCAGGTCGAGACCCTCGCGCGCCACTTCACCTTGATCGGCATCGACGAGCTGATCGCGTCGCTCGACGGCGCGCCGCTGCCCAAGAACGCCGCGATGATCACGTTCGACGACGGCTACAAGTCGTGTCGCGAGACCGCGCTGCCGATCCTGCGCGAGGTCGGCGTGCGCGCGGTCTTCTTCGTCGCGACCACGTACGTCGCGGATCGCCGCATGTACTGGTGGGAGCGCATCGCGTACACGGTCGCGCAGCGCAAGGGCGATCGCATCCGGCTCGAGTATCCGGATCCGATCGAGCTCGATCTGTCGTCGCCCGACGCCGCGCGCAAGCTGGTCGCGACGGTGAAGAACACGCCCGGCCTCGAGGTCGCGCGCTTCCTCGACGAGCTCGTGAGCGCGACGAGGATCGACTGGGACGCCGCGCTCGAGCGCAAGCTCGCCGACGAGCTGATCATGACGTGGGACGACGCGCGCGCGCTCGCCGACGCGGGCATGGACGTCGAGTCGCACTCGCGCACGCACCGCGTGTTCCAGACGCTGACGCCGGCGGAGCTCGACGTCGAGCTCGCGGGCTCGCGCATGGATCTCGAGGAGCAGCTCGGACGTCCGTGCCGCGCGATCGCGTTCCCGGTCGGTCGCTCGATCGCGTCGCACCCGCGCATCCGCCGCGCGATCCTGCGCGCGGGCTATCGCGTCGGCTTCACCAACTCGAGCGGGACCTCCGTCGTGTGGGCGGGCACCGATCGCTACGACATCAAGCGATGGGCCGTCGACCGCGGCATGTCCGACGGGATGTTCCTCGGACAAGCTGCGGTGCCGTCGCTCGGCTACCGCAGCAAGAATCACGACCTCACGTACGTCGGCGCGTAGCGCGCGCGATCACTTCTTCTTCTTCGCCGGCTTCTTCTTCGCCGGCGCGGCCTTCTTCGCCGGCGCCTTCTTCGCCGCGGCCTTCTTCGCCGGCGCGGCCTTCTTCGCGGGCGCTTTCTTCGCGGCGGCCTTCGCGGGCGCCTTCTTCGCGGGCGCCTTCTTCGCGGGCGCGGCCTTCTTCGCCGGCGCCGGCGCGGGCTTCTTCGCGGGCGCGGGCGCGGGCTTCGCGGCGGCGGGCTTCGCGGCGGCGGGCTTCGCCGCGACCGGCTTGTCGGTCGCCGGACGCGACGGCGCGGGCGCGGGAGGCGGCGGCGCGCCGGGGATCGTCGCGGCGCGCGGCGGCGCGGCGGGCTTCACCATCGGCGGCGGCGGTCCGCGATCCTCGACGGTCTCGACCTCTTCGCCTTCTTCCTCGTCGTCGTCGTCGTCGTCGTCGTCATCGTCATCGCCGTCGCCACCACCGCCGCCCCAGCTCGAGTCGACCTCGTCCTCTTCGCCCTCGCCGCCGCCGGCCGGCGCGCTCGACGCGTCCCACGAGTCGTCGCTGTCGTCGTCGTCCGCGACCGACAACGCATCGTCGTCGTCGTCGTCGTCGTCCTCGTCGTCGTCGTCGTCATCGCCGCCGCCGTCACCGGCGTCGTCGTCGTCATCGTCCATGTCATCGCTGTCCGCCTCGTCTTCGTCGGCGGCGTAGATGGGCTCCTCGTCCTCGTTTCCGCCCCGCGCGCTCGGGGTCTCGAACCCGATGCTGGTCTCTTCGGAGCCGCTCTCGACGATCTCGATGTCGGTCATGATGATCTCCTCGGCGAGAATTCTAAGCACGCGTTCGCGCGCGACTTCAAGGCGAGGTCCCGGCGAAAAAATCTACGAAAACGGAGACATGCGCGCAGGCGCACGCGTCCGCCGGCCGGACACCCTGTGGATCGGGACGCCACCGAGTCCCGAAACCGCCGCGATTCCGAAGACATGCCCCCTCGGCGAGCCACCGAGAGAGGGCATGTTATGAAGCCTTGGAGATGCGTCGCCTGGTCCTAGCCTTCGCAACATTATGTGTGGTGCGCGGCGGGGCCCGCGCGGACGACTCGAGCCTCCACATCCTCGGGCTCGCCCAGCTCGGTGCGACCGACAATCTGACGTCGGGCGAGCACAACCCGACCGATCCGATGGCGCCGGTCGCCGAATGGGACACGTATCTCGGGATTCGTCCCGGCGTGCTCGCGACCTACGGCACGCCGAGCGCGATCCACGAGCTGACGTACACGCTCGACGCGACACTCTACGCGCGCCACGGCCAGTACTCGTCGCTGTTCCATCGCGCGAGCTGGCGCGGCTTCTTCTTGATCGGTCCGCGCAGCGAGGTGATCACGAGCCTCGAGGGATCGTTCGGCGACGGCAACCTGTTCCCGACGGTCAGCGCGTCGAGCGCGCAGATCGGCGCGCAACGATCGGGCAACGTCGAGACGCTCGGCGGTGCCGCGACGGAAGACTACTCGTATCAGCTCGATCGCGATCTGCGCTTCACGCAGGGCTTCACCGAGCGCTACGACCGCACCAGCACCGAGGGCGCGGGCGTGTCGCGCGCGTCGGAGACCGGCCTCCGCCTCGGCCTCGACAAGTCGTTCCGCTACGACGCGATGAGCTTGCTCGTCGGCGCGAGCTACCTCAGCCTCGAGCGCCCCGATCTCGGCACGATGATCGCGAAGGATCAGATCGTCAACGCGCGCGGCACGCTGATGTACCGCCGCGACGTCTCGCGCTTCTGGACCGCGATCGGTGAGGGCGGCGCCGTCGCGGTGCTGCCGGCGGGCGGCAACGGAAAGGCGCAGGTCGTGCCGGTCGGAGGCGCGTCGCTCGCGTACTTCCCCGCGTGGGGCACCGCGACGCTCAGCGTGCGTCGCGACGTCACGCCGAACCTGCTGATCGCGCGCAACACGCTGACCGACTCCGGCGTCGTGAGCTGTTGGTTGCCGCTGCCGTGGTTGCAGAAAGATCCCACGAACCCCGAGCTCAGCTTCGAGGGCACGCTCGGCTACGCGCGCACGCGCTTGATCGACACCGACATGGGGACGGTCGTGCAGGGCTTCGGCGACTTCGTCGGCGACGCCGCGGTCAACTGGAACTTCCGCAAGAACGCCGGCCTGTCGTTCCGCTACCAGCTGGTCGTGCAGAGCTCGGACACCGCGATGACGAGCGCGCAGCCGGTCTTTCCGTTCGTGCGCAACACCGTGCTCGTGCAGTTCTTCGGTCGCTGGCCGGAGAAGCTCGCGGTCGAGGTGCCGGTGCGCAACACGCTGCGCGTCGATCGATCGAACGTGAACCCGGTCGGCGAAGAGGTGCCCGGCGCGAACGGCGCGGGCGCGACCGGCGGCGGCAGCGGCGGCCGCTAGTCGGCCCCTCTCGCGGGGGCTCACTCGCCCGCGCTCAAGAACGGCACGTGCGGCGCGATCGCCACCGCGAAGAACAGGAACGCGAGGACGATCGCGGTGAGGATCAACATGAAGCGTTCGCCTTTGCTCACCGGCGATAGGATGCGGGTTGTTCCGATGCGGCCGCTGCGGTGGTTTGTCGCGTGACGTTGGACTGTGAGGCGTGCGGGGCGTGCTGCGTCAATCTGCCGTCGAACGCGGCGGAGGGCTTCACGTCGTGGGTCGAGATCGAGCAGGACGCGAAGCTCTTGGGCCGCGCGGATCTGGTGCGGAAGTTGGTCGTGCGCGACGCGGCGGGCGTCGCGCACCTGCGCGTCGCCGGCGACGGGCGATGCCTCGCGCTGCGCGGCGCGATCGGCCGTCGCGTGAAGTGCGACGTGTACGCGCTGCGCCCGCACGCTTGCCGGCGCGTGCAGCCGGGCGACGCGTGGTGCCTGCGTTATCGCCGCGAGCATCAGCTGACGTGATCGACGACGATCTTGATCCCGATCGCGATCAGCGCGACGCCGCCGAGCACCTCGAGCCGTGATCCGAAACGCTGGCCTGCGATCTTCCCGACGTAGAGGCCGATCGCCGACAGCAGCGCGGTGACCGCGCCGATCATCAAGAGCGCGATCGCGGGCGGCGCCGCGAGCATCGGCAGCGTGATGCCGGCGGCGGCGGCGTCGATGCTGGTCGCGACCGCGAGCCCGAGCAGCGTGACGAGATCGTCCTTTTTCGTCTCCTCGTCGCCGCCGCGGATCGCTTCGACGATCATCTTCACGCCGAGCAGCGACAGCAGCGCGAACGCGACCCAGTGATCCCAGCGTTCGATCTGCGGTCCGATCCATCGACCGGCGAGCCAGCCGAGCGCCGCCATGCCCGCCTGGAAGCCGCCGAACAGCGACGGCAAGAGCACGGCGTCGCGCGCCGGCACGTGACCGGCGGCGAGCCCGCGTGCCGCGGCGACCGCGGTCGCGTCCATCGCGAGCGCGATGGACAACGTCACGACTTCGAGCACGTCCGAAGATGGCACAATGGGGCGTGCCCGGCGATCGGATGATCGCAGATCGTTTCGAGCTGCAGCGTCTGGCCGACGAGGGCGGGATGGGATCGGTCTGGCGCGCGCGCGACAAGCTGACCGGCGAGCTGTGCGCGGTGAAGCTCCTCGGCCAGGCGAACGAGCGATGGGCCGAGCGCTTCCGTCGCGAAGCGGTCGTGCTGTCGAACCTCGCGCATCCGTCGGTGGTGAAGTACGTCGCGCACGGCGTGACGTCGGCGGGCGAGCCGTGGATGGCGATGGAGTGGCTCGAGGGCGAGCCGCTGTCGCGGAGGTTGCGCCGCGCGCGGCTGTCGGCGCAAGACGCGCGCGAGCTCGGCATCCGCGTCGCCGAAGGGCTCGCCGCCGCGCACGCGCAAGGCGTGATCCACCGCGACGTCAAGCCGGCCAACGTCTTCCTCGTCGGCGGCGAGGTCGAGCACGCGAAGCTGATCGACTTCGGCGTCGCGCGCTCGCGCCACATCGAGAGCGACACCACGCGCACCGGCGATCGCGTCGGCACGCCGCGCTACATGGCGCCCGAGCAGGTGCGCGCCGCGCACGCGGTCGATTGGCGCTGCGATCTGTGGAGCCTCGGCTGCGTGATGTACACGTCGCTCGCCGGGCGGCCGCCGTTCGCGGCCAACGACGAGCTCGCGATCTGGGCGAAGATCTTGCTCGAGGATCCGGCGCCGCTCGTGCAGGTGCGGCCCGACGTGCCGCACGCGTTGTCGTTGCTCGTGCGCCGCTTGTTGGAGAAGACGCCCGCGCATCGGCCCGCGAGCGCGCACGCGGTCGCGGACGAGTTGCGCCGGCTCGAGCTCGGCGACGGCGAAGGCGTCACCGGCATCACCGCGGTCGGCGCGGTCGGATCCGCGGTCGAGCGGCGCCGCGTCGCGGTCGTGATGGTCGGCGACGTCGCGGCCGACGTGACGCTCGACGGCAAAGAATCGCCGTCGCTCGGCGGCAAGTCGTTCGGCGGATCGTCGTTCGGCGAGATCGACGCGGCGCCCGTGCTCGCGGAGCTCGGCGAGTGCGCGGGGCGCTACGGCGGGCAGTTCGAGGGGCTCGCGTCGGGCGCGGGCCTCATGACGTTCGCGGGATCGCCGTCGGCGACCGATCTCGCGGCGCGCGCCGTGCGATGCGCGATGGCCGCGCGCGCGATCACCGAGGCGCCGATCGCGGTCGCGTCGGGGCGCGGGATCTTGGGCGGCGCGGGCACGCTCGGCGAGGCGCTCGAGCGCGCGGCGTCGCTCTTGCGCGGCGTCGCGATCGCGAACGCGCGCGGCGGCGCGATCGCCGTCGACGACGTGACCGCCGGCCTGCTCGGCACGCGCTTCGCGATCGATCGGCGCCGCGTGCCGGCGGCGGGCGACATCGCGTGGGTCTCGCGCGAGCTCGCGGGCGACGAGCCGGTGCGCAGCGTGCTCGGCCGCCACACGCCGACGCTCGGGCGCGATCGCGAGCTGCAGCTGCTCGCGGAGACCGTCGCCGACGGCGTCGAGCAGAGCGCCGCGCGCGCCGTGCTCGTCACCGGGGAGGCCGGCATCGGCAAGTCGCGGTTGCGTCGCGATCTGATGGAGCGCCTCGCCGGCGACGATCGCGAGCCGCGCGTGTGGCTCGGACGCGGCGATCCGGTGCGCGCGGGCGCGCCGTTCGGGCTCGTGGCGTCGGCCTTGCGCTGGCGGTGCGGCGTGTCCGAGCCCGCGGTCACCACCGACGAGCGCGCGAAGCTCGCGGCCAACGTGCGCGCGGTGTGCGACGTGATGGCGCCCGGCGACGAACGCCTGTTCGCGTTCGCGAGCGAGCTCGCGGGCGCGCCGCTCTCATCGCAGGACGCGCCGGAGGCGTTGCGCGCCGCGCGCCAATCGCCGCGCCTCATGGCCGATCAGATGCGGCGCGCGTGGCTCGATCTGGTCGCCCTCGATCTCGCGAAGCGGCCGGTCGCGTTCGTGCTCGACGACGTGCACTGGGGCGACGCGCCGTCGGTCGATCTGATCGACGAGGCGCTGCGCGTCGGGCACGAGCGGCCGATCGCGCTGATCGCGTTCGCGCGTCCGGAAGTGACGGAGCTGTTCCCGCGCTTGTGGGCGCAGCGCGGGCTCACGCACGTGCGCCTCGGGCCGCTCTCGCGCAAGGCGGCGGCGCAGCTGTGCAGCGAGGTGCTCGGCTCGCTCGTCGACGACTCCGCGATCGAACGGATCGTCGCGCGCGCGAGCGGCAATCCGTTCTACCTCGAGGAGCTCATGCGCGCGGCCGAGGCCGGCGACGTCGAGGCCTTGCCCGAGACGGTGCTCGCGATGTTACAGGTGCGCCTCGAGGCGCTGTCGCCGCCGTCGCGGCGCGTCTTGCGCGCGGCGAGCGTGCTCGGCACCGCGGTCCGGCGCGGCGCGCTCGCCGCGGTGCTCGGCGAGGGCGCGCGCGATCTCGAGGGCGTCGTCGGCGAGCTCGTCACGCGCGAGCTGCTGGTCCCGCTCGGCGACGACGAGCTCGTGTTCCGTCACGAGATCATCCGCGACGCGGCATACGCGCTCTTGCTCGATCACGATCGCGCGGCGGCGCACCGCGCGGCCGGCTCGTGGCTGGAGACGCAGCGCGAGCGCGAGGCGCTGGTCGTCGCGCAGCACTTCGAGCGCGGCGGCGATCGCCCTCGCGCCGCGCTCTGGTACCGCTACGCGAGCGAGCAGGCGCTCGACGCCGGCGATCCGCGCGCGGTGATCGATCGCGCGACGCGCGGGCTCGCGTGCGGCGCGATGGGCGAGGAGCGCGCGACGCTCCTCTTGTTGCAGGCGTACGCGTTCGATTGGCTCGGCGACACGCTCGGCGCCGAGGGCGCGGCGATCGACGCGATGGACGCCTCCGCCGACGGCTCGACGGTGTGGCTGCGCGCCGCCGGCGAGGTCGCGGTCGCCGCCGCGCGCCAGAACAACCTCGGCCTGGTGTCGTCGATCGCGCGCCACCTCCTTCGCTGCGAGTCCTGGGACGATCGCAGCGCGTACGCGATCGCGCTCGCGCACACCGCCGCCGAGCTGCTCGTGTCCGGACGTCACGATCTCGCGAGCCGCGTGATGATCAAGATGGACGAGGTCGCGGGCCCCGACGCGTACGCCGAGGGTTGGCGCCTGCGCGTGCACGCGATCGCCGCCGCCGTGCAAGGCGACGCCGCGCGCTGCCTGAAGCTCTCGCACGAATCCGCCGCCGCGCTCGAGCGGATCGACGCGCGCCGCGATCTCGTCTCCGGCCTGGTCAACATCGGCTTCGGCCAGGTCGAGGTCGGGCAGTACGCGCTCGCCGAGGCGACCTTGCGCCGCGCGATGGCGATCGCCGACGAGCTGCAGATCGTGCGATCGATCGCGGTCGCGACCCAGAACCTCGCGCTGTCGGTCTTCTATCAAGGACGTCACGCCGAGGCGCTCGCGCTCGCCTGCGACGCCGAGCGGATGGCGAACGAGCAGATGTCCGTGCGGGTCGCGTCGGGCGCGGTGATCTACCAGGCGCGCGCGTTGCTCGCGCTCGGCCGGGCGAGCGAAGCGCTCGAGCGCGCGCGCCGCGCCGAAGCGCAGACGACCGAGGTGCCGCCGATGCGCGCGTACGCGCTCGCCGCGATCGCCGACGCGTTGATCCGCACCGGCGACACGATCGGCGGGCTCGCGCGCGCGCGCCAAGGCGTCGAGCTGATGGATTCGCTCGGCGGCATCGACGAAGGCGAGCACTACCTGCTCGCCGTGCTCGCCCGCGCGCACGAGGCCGCGGGCGACGCGCACGCCGCCGCCGCGGTCGCGCGCCGCGCGGTCGACAAGATCGACCGGCTCGCCGGCGCGATCGAGGATCCCGACGTGCGCGCGACGTTCGTCGGCGCGCCGGAGATCGTCGAGCTGCGCGCGCGCGCTACTTCTTCGTGACGACCGGGCAGGTGTTGGTCGAGGTCGGCTCGTTGGTGCACGGAAGGCCGTCGGACTTGCGCGTGGTCCACTGGCCGCCGGTCACGCTCGCCAGCTCGTTCAACGGGCGGATGGTCTCGGTCGTGAGCGCGATCGATTTCTTCGAGAGCTTCTTCATTGCAGATGTCCTCCGCCATCTGCTGTAGCAACGCGCGCGCGCCCGCGATCTAAAAGGCATCTAAAAGCCTCGACGGTTTGTTCCAGGTTGTTGCAGCGCGCCGCCCCGGCGCGCCGCGACGTCGCGCGGTTACCGCTGGCGCCGTCTCTGCAATCGGGCTCGGCATGGCCCATCAGGTCAAGAAGCACGCGACCACCACGCCCGACACGACGACCACGACCGGCGGCGGCGCCGACGTCGGCAAGAACACGCTGACCGGGTCGCTGCCGGCGGCATCGGGCGCGTACGGCGCGTTCAACGACATCGCGACCAACGTCGTCGATCTCGACCTCGCGGTCACCGCGTGGAACTCGGGCCTCGACACGTTGAACCCGTCGGTGCTCGAGACCGCGGGCGAGCTCGCGCTCGCGAAGTGGCGCGCGTCGCTCGCGAAGGCGCCCGCGACCTTGAACAGCGGCTACCAAGCCGGCGCGCAGGAGCTGCTCCAACGCGCGCGCGCGACGATCGGCAAGCTCGGCCTCTATCACTGCAACCGCGAGCACATCCGGTTCGAGCCCGAGCCCGCGACCGATCCGTTCACGTACGTCCCGCACGCGATCAAACAGGCGTCGGCGGCGATCGCCGACGTCAGCGAGGTGATCCGGCTCGCGCGCGATCCCGCGCTCGATCAGGGCGGCCGCATGCGGATCGCGACGCTGTTCCAGAAGCACGTCACCGACGACGTCACGTCGCGGTGGATGCAGGCCACGATCGAGTCGCAGAAGCTGTCGCGCCAGGTCTTCGGCATGGACGGGCTCGCCGGTCAGATCATCGGCGAGCTCACCGAGAAGCAGGAGAGCGAGGCGTACTTCCGCTCGGTCCATCAAGACGTCGGCGCCGCGGCGGTCGTCGACCTCGATCGCGACGCCGACGAGATGCAGGCCCTCGCCGGCGGCGGCGACGCCGGCGCATCCGATTACATCAAGATCCTCGAGAAGCACGCGCCGCTCGAGCGCGCGAACCTCTTGCGCCTGCTCCTCCACCGCGGCGCGCTCGACGACTGCGTCCATCGCGGCGGCGGCGACGATCTGATCGCGGCGATCCACGCGACACCGACGTTCGGCGTCTGGGAGTACAGCTACTCGAAGGTCACGATGCGCTCGAAGTGGGATCGCGCGCAGTCGAGCGTGAAGGAGATGGGGCAAGAGCTGCCGGGCGCGACCTTGAGCTTCGTCGCCGGCGTCTACGACGGGCTCGGCACGATCCCCGGCGTCGGCGGCGTCTTCAAGCGGTCGGCCAAGAGCATCCGCGAGGGTCGCGATCAGCTCGACGACGCGATCGGCGTCAACAAGGAGCACAAGCAAGTGAATGACATGGTCGGGTCGGGCGCCGGACGCATCGACTCGGCGATCCTGATGAGCGGCGCCGGCGGCGAGTTCGAGGCCGCCGGCGCGGTCAAGGACGCGTACGACACCGGCTCGCTGGTCGCGCGCATCGGCGGTGAGGTGATGGAGCTGCGCGCCGCGTTCCTCGAGGCGAAGGAGGAGTGGCCGGTCGTCACCGGCGTGATCACCGACGTCATGAGCGAAGCCGAGGGCCTCGCGCTCGACGCGGCCTCCGGTGACGCGAAGCTCGGGGATCACGCGATCCATCTATTGAGCGCGATGCTCGATCGCGGCATCGACAAGCTCGGCAAGATGGCCGGCGGCAAGCTCGCGAACGCGGAGCAGAAAAAGCACGCGAAGCGCCACGCGCAATGGGACGAGCACCGCGAGCGCGCCGGCGCCGCGGCGTCGCAGCGCGCGAGCTCGCAGGAGCTGCGCGACGAGACCGCGGCCACGCTCGCGGCCGGCGAGCGCGTGCGGCGCGGCGGCACGCAGGCGGAGATCGACGCGGCGAAGGCCGATCTCGAACAGCACGCCGCGCGCGTGCGATCGCTCGCGTCGAAGGAGACGCTCACGCAGCTCGACGCGCGCGCCGGCGCGGAGAAGAAGCTCGACAAGGCGGAGCAGGCCGAGCAGAAGCGCGCGGACGACCAGGAGATCGAGGACGACGGGCACCTCGCGCACTACAAGGCGGCGCTCGGCGAGAAGGTGAAGGAGGCGATCGTCGCGTTCGGCGTCGGCGCGCTGAAGGGCGCGAAGGACGCGCTGATCTCGGAAGCGCGCGGCTCGGGCGTCGATCTGCGTCAGGTCCTGATCGCGGCGCTGACCAAGGGCAGCACCGACGCCGTCACCGAGAGCGTGATGCCGGTCGTGAAGGAGATGCTGGTCAAGGTCGTGTCGGCGATGGTCGACGAGCTCGGCGAGCTGATCAGCGACGATCTGAAGAACGTCAGCAAGCTGGTCGAAGGGCCGATCGAGGAGCTGGTCGACTGGGGCGTCGAGAAGCTCGAGCTCGAGGAGCACGTCGAGCGCTTCATGGAGTCGGTGATCGAGCGCGCCTTCGGCGGCAACGAGCAGCTCGCCGCGGGCTCGGAAGGAGACGACTAGGCGAGCGCGATCGGCACGTCGGGATCGAGCAGGTAGCCGCGCGCCTTCTTCTGCAGCAGCTCGCCGAGCCGCAGCTGGCGCAGGGTCGCGATCGCGACGTAGACGCGGCTCGCGCCCGAGCGATCGACGAGCCGCTCGCCGGGCCAGCCCGCGACGACCAAGTCCTCGACGGCGCGCGCCTCACCGGGGCCGCGCACGCGCGCGCTGGCGAGCGCGTGCAACACGCCGCGCAGCGCCTTGCGCCCGCCGAGATCGACCGCCGCCGCGCCGGGCGCGCGGAACCAGCTCGCGTCGCGCGCGACCGTGAGCGTGGAGATCGCGTGCTTGGTCGCGATCATCTGCGCGATCAGCGCCGCGTACGCTGCGGGATCCGGCACGACGCCGAGCGTCTTCCACCAGCCGTGATAGACGCGCATGACGTCGTCGATCGCTTGATAGCGCTCGCTCGGCAGGCTCGCGGTCAAGCGGCGCTGCTGTTCGGACCACTGCTTCGCGGCGTCTTCGCTGAACGCATCGGTTCGCCCCGCGATCGCGAGCCGCGCCATCGGCGAGAGATCGACGTACGGCAGCATCGATCGAAAGAAGAGATCGAGCGCGTAGAGATCGGACGGCGGCGTCGGCGCGTGGCCCATGCCGACCTCGGGCGCTTGATGCGAGCCGGTGCGCACCGCGCGCGCGTCCGGCCCGAACGAGCCGACGACGTCGTGGCCGAAGCCGAGGACCCACGGCCGGCCGTCGCTAGAGAACAGCACGTTGCGCGCGCCGAACGATCCGATGCAGATCTGCTTCGCGTGGGCGCTGGCGATCGCGTCGCCGATCACGACGGGCAAGCCCATCGCGGCGCCGTACGGCATCGGCGGTTGGCGCGTCGCCGCCGACCAACGCAAGAGCTCGTCGAGGGTCGTCACCGCGTCGCACGCGAGCGCGACGTACTCGACCGCGCCGGCGCGGCCGCGCGCATCGACCCGCGGCACGTGCGGCGACTCGATCGCGGCGTGCGCGCGCGCGACCTCGTCGAGCCGCGCGCTGCACCAGCTCGCGTCGGGGTCCGCCCCCGCGATCACCACGCGTCCCCGCGCCGAGAACACCCGGAACGCGCCGTCGCTTGTCAGTGGAATCAGGTCATCGAAACAGTCGGTCAGCTCCACGACTCCAGTCCCTCTCGCCCCTTCGAACCGCGAGTCATAGCTTGATACGCACGAGCTGCGCGATCGGTTCCTCGACCTGCCGGCTCTTGCCACTGCTATGCTGCGCACATGACGGCTCAGGCTCCCGCTCCGGCGATCGCGGTCGAAGAGATGCTCGCGCTGTCATCCGCCGCCGCGGTCGGCTTCCGCTGCGACGTGCTCGCCAGCTCGCGCTTGCTCGCGGCGCTCTCCGAAGCGCGGCTGCTCGAGCGGATCCGCGACGCGCTGATCGCGACCGATCAGGATCCGGCGCTCGCGGTGCTGCGCTCGGTCGCGTTCCACGCGCTGCGGCCGGCGGGCGGCAAGCTCGACGCGCGCTGGTGGGATCAGACGCGACGCTTCGGCGAGCGCGTGCGCGCCGGCATCGGCGGCGTGATCGAGCGCGGCGACATGATGGCGATGCACATCGACGGCGTGTTCGTCCTGTGCACCGCGACCTCCGGACGCGGCCTGCCGCCGTACCTGCCGCCGGTCGCGCCGCGCTTGCTGCTCACGATCGCCGACGGCGCCGGCCTCGATCCGCGCGGCGCGCTCGCGTTCATTCGCTAGCTTCGCGCGCGCTCCGATCATTCCTTGCGCACTCGTGTGCACGTTTCGTACGACTCGCGCGCATCGCGTATTCGCACTCTCGATCTCTCGCGCGCGCCTTTCTATCTTCACGTGACCTCACGCTTCGCGCGATCACCACGTCACGCGCGCGGCGTTAGCGTCGCGCGCATGAAGCCCACGCTCGTGCTCTTGCTCTTCGCCGCCTGCGTCTCCCCCGAGTCCTCTTCTCTCGACGAAGCCTCCACGCTGCCTCCGGTCTCGCACGTGATCGTCGTCGCAATGGAGAACCACGACGCCGTGCAGATCTACGGCAACGCCGACGCGCCGTACATCAACTCGCTCTTGTCGATCGGCGCCCACGCGACGTCCTTCGTCGACGAGCTCCCTGCCTCGGTTCCCTCCGAGCCTCACTACATCTGGATGGAAGCCGGTACGAACACGTTCTCCGATCACAGCTTCACGACCGACTTCCCGCCGACCTGGTTCTCCAACTCGACGTCTTCGTCCGCTCACCTCGTCGCGCAGCTTCGCGCCGCCGACGACTCCTGGATGTCCTACCAAGAGGATCTCAACTGGCTCACCGGCGCGTGCCCGGTCAACGATTGGTGGTGGTACGCCGCCAAGCACGATCCCTTCGTGTTCTTCCGCGACGTCTCCGGCGCTTCCCCCTCGACCTCCAACGCCTACTGCGCTTCCCACCACAAGCCCTACTCCTCGCTCGCCGCCGATCTCTCGTCGGACACGCTCGCGCGCTACGTCTTCATCACGCCCAACCTCTGCCACGACATGCACGGCGCCCTCTTCTGCCCCGACTCCAACAACGTCCGCGCCGGCGACACCTGGCTCAAGTCGCAGCTCCCATCACTCTTGACGTACGCCGATACCCACGATGCCGTCGTCTTCCTCGTCTGGGAC
>DATJIA010000137.1:0-28731 GCA_035493675.1 Kofleriaceae bacterium
GGCGTGGCGTTCTCGATCGACTCGTGGCTCGAGGACTACCCGGACGCGTCGGACTTCTTCGACGTGAAGTTCGCGACGTCGTCGATCAGCGACGAGAACTCCAACAACGACTGCTTCTACTCGAACCCGAAGCTCGACGCGATGATCGAGCAGGCGCGCTTCGAGCTCGACGACGCGAAGCGCGTGGAGGAGTACAAGGCGATCGAGCGGCTCCTCTACGACGAGGCGCCGTGGATCTGGGAGTACCACCGCCACTTCCTCGAGGTGACGCAGCCGTACGTGCACGGCTACGAGCCGCACCCGGTCTGGTTGCGCGACTACACCGACGCGTGGATCTCCCGATGATGCGCTTCTTGTTGGGCCGGCTCGTGTGGTCGATCGTCGTGATCTGGTTCGTCGTGTCGGCGACGTTCGTGATGGTCTCGGCGATCCCGGTCGATCCGATCCGCACGATGGTCGGCCCGCACGCCGACGAGAAGACGATCGTGCGCGTGCGCGCGGAGTACTGCCTCGACGAGGGCTTCCTCGGCCAGTACGGCTGCTTCGTCGGGCGCGTGATGCAGGGCGACCTCGGGACGTCGTTCCGCTTCGATCGCAGCGTGTCTTCGATCATCGCGGATCGGATCTGGCCGACGACGCAGCTCGCGCTCGCCGCGATCTTCCTGCAGCTCGCGATCGGCGTGCCCTTGGGGGTGCTCGCCGCGGTCCGGCGAAATCGCGCAGCCGACTACGCGGCGAACGTCACCGCGCTGATCGGGCAGAGCGCGCCGACGTTCTTCATCGGCACCGTGCTCGTCTACGTCTTCGCGTTCCGCTTCGGCTGGTTCCCGATCGGCGGCTACGGCGCCGGCTTCTGGGGCCGCCTCCATCACCTCGTCCTGCCCGCGGTCACGCTCGCCGCCGTCGGCGTCGCGTACTACTCGCGCGTCGTGCGCAGCGAGATGATCGACGTGCTCGCCGAGGACTACATCCGCACCGCGCGCGCGAAGGGCGTCGACGAGGCTTCCGTGGTGCGCAGGCACGCGCTCCGCAACGCGCTCGGGCCGCTCGTCACGCTGGTCGGCCTCGACCTCGGCGTGCTGATGGGCGGCGCCGTCGTGACCGAATCGATCTTCGCGTGGCCCGGCCTCGGCCGCGAGGTCCTGCAGGCGATCTTCGAGGTCGACATCCCGCTGATCATCGGCGTGACGCTCTTCACCGCGATCGCGATCGTGATCGCGAACCTGCTCGTCGATCTCGCGCAGGCCTGGATCGATCCGCGGGTCCGGCTAGAGTAATCCATGACCGACCGACGGCGCCGCGCGATGCAGTTCGTCGTGCTGATGGGCGTCGTGAGCTTGTTCGCGGACATGGTGTACGAGGGGATGCGCTCGAGCGTCGGGCAGTTCCTCGGGATGCTCGGCGCGAGCGGCGCGGTGGTCGGGTTCATCGGCGGGCTCGGAGAGGCGATCGGCTACGGGCTGCGCTACGTGAGCGGGCGCGTCGCGGATCGCACGCACGCGTACTGGGGCCTGACGATCGCGGGCTACGCGCTGACCGGGCTCGCGGTCCCGCTGATCGCGCTCGCGCCGTCGGCGTGGACGGTCGCGCTGCTCGTCGCGTGCGAGCGGCTCGGCAAGGCGGTGCGCAACCCGGCGCGGTCGACGCTCTTGTCGTTCGCGGGCGACGAGATCGGCGCGGGCTGGACGTTCGGCCTGCACCAGGCGCTCGATCAGACCGGCGCGGTGCTCGGGCCGCTCGCGGTGACCGCCGTCGTGTGGTGGCAGGGCGAGAGCCTGCACGGGTTCCGCTGGGCGTTCGCGGCGCTCGCGATCCCCGCGGTGATCACGATCGGGTTGGTCCTGTTGTCGCGCGCGCGCTATCCGGATCCGCGATCGCTGTCGCGCGTGCCGCCCGACGCCGCGGGAGCCGGATCGCTAGGTGCTTCGTATACGAGATATCTGATCGGCGCGGCGCTGCTCGCGGCGGGGCTCGCCGACTGGGCGCTGATCGCGTTCCACCTGGGCGGCAGCGGCGCGGTGCCGATCGGCTGGCTCGCGGTCGTGTACGCGGGCGCGATGGGCGTCGACGCGATCGCGGCGCTCGTGATCGGCCGCGCGTTCGATCGCGCGGAGAAGGCGCGCGGCACCGGCGGCGGGCTCTACGTCCTGGCCGGCGTCGCGCTGATCGCCGCGGCGTACGGGCCGATCGTGTTCCTCGCGCCGGGCTGGGCCGCGCTCGTCGGCGTCGCGCTGTGGGCGTTCGCCGCGTCGGCGACCGATTCGATCGGCAAGGCGGTCGTCTCGCAGCTCACGCCCGCCGCGTCGCGCGGCCGCGCGTTCGGCGGCTACTACGCGGTGTACGGCGTCGCGTGGTGGGCGGGCAGCTTCGTCACCGGCGAGCTCTACGATCACTCGCGCGTGGCGGCGTCGGCGTTCGCGAGCGCGTGCTTGATCGCGTCGGCGATCGTGCTGGCGTCGACCGCGCGCGGCGTCGCGCGACGCTAGTGGTGGTGACCGCCGCCGCCGCTGTCGAAGCCCGACGAGCTGCCGGTGTCGCAGCTGCTGTGATGGCTGATGCTGTGGCTGCTGGTGTCGGTGTGGCAGTGGCTCGTGTCGATCATCGATGAATGCACCGGGTCAGCGGCCGTGAACATCATCGGATCGGGTGAGCTCGACGCGCCGGCGTCGCTCGGCATGAAGTCGCTGGAGCTCGCGCTCCACCGGCGGCGGGGCAGCCGCCCGCGCCCGCGCCCGGCCCGCGCGATCGCGACGACGAGGAACGTGAACATCGCGCCGATGATGACCTGCTCCATCGATGCCTCCTGCCGCCAACGTGCGCACGCGCCGCGCGCGCGCCAGTGGGATCGCGGTGACGTCGCGTGCTTGTCACCGTCGCGTCACAGATCCAGCGGCACGGATCACGATCGCGGCGCGTCGACTCAGCAGTAGCGGCAGCCGGAGCACGACGCCGTGCCGACGCCGATGCTCGCGCGCGCACCGTCGACGATGACCAGATCGCGCTCGCACAGCGTGCGCACGATCTGCATCGAGAGCTCCAGGGGCTTGGCGGCGGGCTTCGTCTTCTTCATGCGCGGTCGATGCCGCGCGCCGCCGATGTGACCGCTCACAGGAACAGGTGCGCCATCAGGATGACGTTCGGCCGCCAGATGAGGCCGAAGGTCGTCGTCGACTGCGAGGTGTCGGGGCCCGCGAGCGTCTGCCGCGTGACCTTCTGCGATTCGAGCAGCGGGTTGGTCGCGGTGAGGCTGACCGAGACGTGGTGCCCGACCCAGTAGTCGAGGCCGAGCCCCCAGCCGAGCGTGAACGACGACGTCGTCGTGTTGTTGCCGTCGCCCATCGGATCGTCGGCGAGCACGCCGAGCCCGGCGCTGCCGACCAGCACGAGATCGACGCGATCGCGGACGTTGTGCGGCCAGCGGACGTTGGTGCCGAGATCGAGCTCGGTGGTCTTGTCCGAGGTCTGGTTGCCGATGCCGTCGTCGGTCGTCGTCGACGATCCGCCGAGCGTGATCACCGGTTCGAACGTGAGGCCCGACGCGAGGCGGAAGCGGACGCTCGTCACGTTCGGCGACTGCAACGACGTCGGCAGGTCGTAGCCGAGGCCGATGCCGATCGTGAAGCCGACCGGTCGATGCGTGTCGACGGTGATCATCGGCGGCGGCGCCGGCGGCGGCGCGGGCGGCTCGGGCGGGACCGGAGGCGTCGGCGGCTCGGGCGGCGTCGGCGGCGTGACCTCGCCGCCGGGCGGACCGCCGACGGGCGCGGTGTCGGGTTGCGCGGCGGCGACGCCGCCGGAGAGCACGAGCGCGAGCACGATCTTCTTCATGGGGTCCCCGTGATCGGCATGCATGCGATGAGGCAGGTCTCGACCTCGCTGCACACCGGAGCGTCGAGACACGCGAGGCACGAATCGGGGACCGGCACCGTGCCGAGTTGTTGCTCGCACTGCGACGCGCACCGCGCCTGCGCCGCCGGCAGCGGCGCCGCGCAGTTGCAGTAGGCGTCGCAGACGATCTGCGCGTTCAGCTCAGGCGGCGGATCGCACGCCACCAACGCCAACGCGAGCCACAGCCCCCACCTCATCACGATCGATCGTCGGCGCGGGCGCGGAGCTGCGCAACTTTCTGACGTCGCCGCAGCAGCTCGTATCAGATCGCGGGCGGCAGCTTCGACACGATCTTCATCGTGCAGGTCGTCATCTTCTCGTAGAAGTCCCAGTGCAGCGACTGGTAGCCGTTCGGCGCGGTGTCGATCAGATCCTCGAAGCGGTGCAGGCCCGAGATCTTGCACGAGCGCCAGTACACTGGGATGGGCTTGGTCTCCTGGCGCGGCCAGATGAGCGCGGTGATCGTGCAGGTGCCGGCGCCGAAATGACAGACCGCCTTCTTGAAGGAGAAGTCGAAGTCGCCGTCGCACCAGGTGTCGCCGCAGACTTGATCGAGCTCGAAGCGGACCGTCTTGGCCTGCGTGGTCGAGAGATCGTTCGCGTCGGCCTTTTGATCGTCGGGGCTCGGCGCGGCGGTGTCGTCGGTGACGACGACGTCGCCGGTATCGATCGGAGTCGAGTCAGTGCAGGCGGCGGCCGCGAGGAACGCGAAGACGACGGCGAAACGCATGCGCGGTGCGATTTCAACATGCGCGCCACCGGCAACCGCGCGAGATGCTTCGCGCGCGGGCGCGTCGGCTTGTCTTCGCGCGCGGCATGGCGACCGGAGTCGCCGGGCGTTCACGGCGCTGGGTCGGGGCCCGGGACCTCGTCGGGACGGATCCGTGCCGCGAGCTTGTAGCCGGTGGTGAGCAGCCAGGTCGTCGCGCGCACGACCGGAAGCTGATCCGGGTGCGGCTCGATGCGCCAATCGGCGATCGCGTGCGCGGTCGAGTACGGATCGAAGCGACGCGTGTCGTGGCGATCGCAGCGATGGTGGCGCCAGTTGTTGACGATGTAGCTGATCGCGTTGCGCGCTTGGGTCGGGCTCGTGATCGCGGTCGCGTGGTAGCGGAACGCGAAGACGTCGCCGCGCTTTCGCTGTAGCTCGCGGTTGAGCCGCTTGGCCGCGCTGACCGCGAAGCCCTGCATGCCGCGGGAGAGAGCGCGCTTGTCGTCGGCCTCGACGAGCAGGTGCACGTGATTCGACTGGATGCTCGCGTGCACGACGCGGAAGTCGGCGCGCGCGCGGCAGCGGTCGATCGCGCGGCGGATCGCGCGGTAGGCGCGATGCGTGCGCAGGTTCGAGACCTCGCGGGTGACGCGGAGCACGACGTGCACCGGATACTTCGGATCGACATCGGCGCGGGTGCGATGGCGCGGATCCATGCGGCGGCCGGTCGGCTTGCGTCCGGGCTTCTTGGCGACCGCGCCACGCTTCGTGCGCCGGCGCAGATCGATCTCGAGCTGCCCCTTGCGCCGCTTGTTCCACGCTGACCGCCGCCGCTTCGTCACGATAGGGGCAATGATACTGGAACGCGGCGATATGAGTAGGCAGCGTGGTGGCAAACCGGGGCAAGTGAGGGCTGCGAGCCGCTTTTCGGGTTTCCCGAGCGCCGACATCGGCGCGGGCGCCGACGTTCGTGCGATCACGAGGCGTTCTGCCGCCGCCTTTTGGAGATTTTTCGGGTTTCGGATCGACGCGCACGAAGCTCCGCGCGCGCGGGGTCGCGCGCGGCGGGCCCGTCAGTCGCCGTCGAGGGCTTCGTCTTCGCGCTCGCTCGTCTTCGACTTCTTCTTCTTGTCGAGGCCGAGGGACTCGAGCTTCTTGCGGAGCGTGTTGCGGTTGACGCCGAGGATGTCGGCGGCCTTGAGCTGGTTGCCGCCGGTGTGCTCGAGGACGAGGTCGAACAGCGGGCGCTCGACGCGCTCGAGGACCTTGTCGTAGAGGTCGTGGACGGGGTAGCCGTCCATGCGCTTCAGGAAGCCGGCGAGCTTGGCCTTGACCATGTCCTCGAAGGACATGTCGTCGAGCGGCACGCGCTGGGCGACGACGGGCAAGACCTCGTCGACGTCACCGGCCTCGATGCGCGAGCCGGAGACGTTCACGACCAGACGGCGCGCGATCGACTTCAGCTCGGCGACGTTGCCGGGCCACGGGTACTGCGCGAGACGAGCGTGCGCGCGCGCGGCGATCGACAGCTTCGAGCGGCCGACCTCGCCCACGTAGTGCGCGACCCAGCGCTCGGCGAGCTCGGGCAGATCGTCGGTGCGATCGCGGAGCGGCGGCACCTCGATCGTGTGATCGGCGAGCTGCTCGTAGAGATCGCGCGAGAGGATCTTCGCGGCGACCGCCTTCTCGAGATCGAGATCCGCCGAGCCGACGACGCGGACGTCGTAGGCCTCGAGCGGAGACGTGTCGCGATCGCGCGGCGCGCGCGGGCCGCGCGGCCGGATCGCCTTGCGCAGCGTGCGCTGGGTCGGCGCGGGGACGTCGACGACGTCCTTCACCAGGAGCGTGCCGCCGTTGGCGGCGCGCAGCGCGCGCTGTGCGCGATCATCGATGTCGTCGCCGACGTCCGTGGCGCCGCGCGCGGGGACGTCGGAGCTGTCGAAGGTCGGGCGCACCGCGACGAAGCGGCGCTCGCGGCGCGGCCCGCTCTGGTGGAGCACGCGCGCGATGAGCTCGCGGCCGGTGCCGTGCTCGCCGAGGATGAGCACGGGCACGTCGCCGTCGGCCCAGCGCTGGACCTTGTCGAGCACGCCGCGCATCGCCGGCGAACGGGCGACGAGGAAATCTCTGGCCCTGGCGGTCTTGCGGAGCATCGACGATCTCAGGCGGCCGCTTCTTGATCGACGACGGCGTTCATCTCGACGCGATCCGCCTCGGGCGGCAGACCGCGCGCGTTGCGACGATCGATCAAGCCGCCGAAGTAGCGCTCGGCGACCGCGCGCACGCTCGGGATGTCGGGCGTCGACCAGCACTCGAGGCGGAACGCGTTGCAGCCGTAGAGGCCGCGCGCGTACCACGCACACGCCTTGCGCACCTCGTGCAGCACGCGCGGCCCGGTCTTGAGCTGCAGGATCAGATCGACGTGCGTGCGGAAGACCGCGAGCCGCTCCTCGAGCGTCGGCGGTCCGGGATCCGGACGACCCGCGGCGACCTCCGCGATGCGCGCGAACAGCCACGGGTTGCCGAGCGCGCCGCGGCCGATCATCACGGCGTCGCAGCCGGTCTCCTCGCGCATCCGCACGTAGCCCGCGACGTCGATGACGTCGCCGTTGCCCACGACCGGGATGTGCGCCGGCACCGCCGCCCTCACCTTACCGATGATACTTCTATCGCTGTGCCCGCTGAAGCCCTGCGTGCGGGTTCGTCCGTGCACGGTGATCATCTTGGCGCCGGCCTCGACGAGCGCGCACGCGAACTCGGCCGCGTTGCGGTTGGCGTCGTTCCAACCGGCGCGGTGCTTGACGGTGACCGGCACGTCGGCGGGCACCGCGTCGACGACCGCGCGCACCAGGCGCTGCGCCATCTCGGGCTCGCGCATCAGCGCGGAGCCGCACTCGCCCGCGACCACGCGCTTGGCCGGGCAGCCCATGTTGATGTCGACCAAGGACGCGCCGATCGAGACCGCCATCTGCGCGGCCTTCTGCATCGGCTCCTCTTCGCGGCCGAAGATCTGCACGCCGAACGCGCGGCCGTTCAAGCTCGCGGTCATCTTGCCGGCGGTCTTCTTGTCGCCCGCGGCGAGCGCGTGCGCTGAGAGGAACTCGGTGATCGTCAGGCCGACGCCGTGGGCTTCGCACACCGTGCGGAAGGGAAGATCCGTCACGGCCGCCATCGGGGCGAGGAGGACCGGAGGATCGACGGGAATGTGTCCGACGCGCATGACGAGAGCGCCGACTCTACAGCATGTCGTCGACGATGCTAACGCTTTTGATCAGCGCGGCAAGTCCGCCGGCCGATTCACATTGACGAGACAGCGCAGCGACGGATCGACCTCACGCAGCGCGGGCTCGTCGAGCCACGCGACGCGCAGTCCTTCGTCGGTGAGGAGGCCGGAGGTCTTGAAGCGGCGCGCGGCGAGGCGGCGCGCGGCGGCGGCGCCGGCGGCCGGGCCCCACACCGCGAGCAGCGGCTCGGGCAGGCCGTTCACGCGCGGCGCGATCGCGTCGAGATCGTCGCGCGCGAGCGAGAGCAGCGCCGCGACCACCGGCGGCGACAGGAACGGCATGTCACCGGCGACCGCGATCAGCCAGCGCGCGTCGGTCGCGGCGCGCGCGGCGGCGATGCCCGCGAGCGGGCCGCTGTCGTGGTGCGCGTCGATGATCGCGCGATAGCCGGGCGGCGCCTGCGCGGGATCCGCGACCGCGACGACGATCTCGCGCGCGAACGGCGCGAGCGCTTCGGTCAAGCGCGCGAGGATCGTGCGCCCCTCGACCTCGAGCAGCGGCTTCGCGACGCCGCCCATGCGGCGCGCGCGCCCGCCGGCGAGGATCGCGGCGACGACGTCGTTCTGATCTGTCACGGCTTCGCGGGAGGCGATTTCGGCAACAGCGCCTCGATCTGATCCTGCGGCGTCGACGTCACCTCGAGGCCCTGGGTGCCGAGGAACGCGCACACCTCGGCGCGCAGGCCGAACTCGCCGGGGAAGTACACGCCGGGCGCGATCGTGAAGCCCGAGCCCTGCACGAGGTTGCGCGTGTCCTTCACTTCGTAGTCGTCGAGATCCGCGCCGCCGCCCTGCAGATCGCTGTCGATCGAGTGACCGGTGCGGTGCACGAACTGATCGGCCCAGCCCGCCTTGGTGACGAACGCGCGCGCGGCGTCGTCGACCTCGCTGCCCTTGATCGCGCGGTGGTGCTCGAGGCGCGTCTTGATCAGCGTGATCGCCTCGTCGCGCGCGAGCGCGACCACGTCGAACGCCTTCGCGTACTTCTCGGGCACGACGTCGCCGACGTACGCGACCCAGGTCGTCTCCGCGTAGATGCCGCCGTCGTCGGCGACGCGGCCCGCGAACGAGACGACCAGCAGATCGCCTTGCTTGATCGGCGCGGCGCGCTCCTTCGACGGCACGTAGTACGGATCGGCGGTGTTCGCGCCGGCGGCGACCACCGGCGGCGGCCCGACCAGCCCGCGCATCTGCATGCCGTGCACGATCCGCTGCTGCAGATCGTACTCGGTGATCGCGGCGCCGGCGGCGACCTGCTTCGCGGCGTACGCGAGCGCTTCCTTGCGCAGCTCGGTGAGGTGGTGCTCGGCGACGTAGTGCGCCTTGCGTCCCTCGGGGCCCCACAGCGCCTTGGTGAACGCGACCAGCCCTTCGCTGCCGCGCACGGTGACGCCGAGGCCGCGCACGAGCTCGAGCGTGCCCGCGTCGGTGCGCGCGATCGACGGCAACGCGCCCTTCGGCGAGTACTCCATCGCGATCGTCTTCTTGCCCTTCAGGATCGCGCGCAGGCCCTTCTCGAGATCCTTGTAGCCGGTGTACGCGATGTGCTTGCCGGGCGTGCGCGCGAAGTCGTTCATCTCCGACGTGTGCACGAGCGCGATCGGATCGCCGTTCGCGGGGATGAGATAGAACCAGCGACGCGCGGGCGCGCCGTCGGGGTTGACGAGCTGGCGCGCGATCGGGTTCTGCGCGCCGTCGTCGGAGAGCAGCCAGCCGTCGAGGCGCTGCACCGCGAGCAATCCCTGGACCGCGGAGAGATCGAAGTGCGAGCGCGCGCTCGGCGCCGGCGCGGTGTCGCCGTACGGATCCGGGGGGACGTCTTGCTTGGGCGGATCCTTCGGCGGCGGCTTCGGCTGCGCGACCGCGGTCGTGCTGATCAAGAAGAGGAGCGCGATCGCTTGCTTCATGAGGTCCGCTCCTGGCTCGCGTCGGCCATCGCGAGCTCGGCGAGCAATTCGTCATGAATAGCACCGTTCGTCGCGACCGCCTCACCGGCCTGCGGCAAGAAGCGTCCGCCCCGTGTGTCCGTCACACGCCCGCCCGCTTCCTCGACGAGCAGCGCGCCCGCGCACGTGTCCCACGGCTGCAGCTTGCGCTCCCAGTAGCCGTCGAACGCGCCGCGCGCGACCAGCGCGAGATCGAGCGCGGCGGCGCCGAGCCGGCGACACGCGCCGGCCTTGCGTTGGAAGTGCTCCCATTGCGCGAAGTTGTTGTGCGGCGAGGTCGCGCGGTCGTACGGGAAGCCGGTGACGAGCAACGCTCGATCGATCGAGCTCGCCGCGCTGACGTGCATCGCGTTGGCGCCGTGGCCTTCGTCGACGAACGCGCCGCCGCCGCGCCACGCCCAGAACGTCCAGTGGAGCGCCGGCGCGCACACGACGCCGACCATCGGTCGCTCGTCGTCCTCGAGGCCGATCGAGATCGCCCACAGCGGGAGGCCGTGCGCGAAGTTCACGGTGCCGTCGATCGGATCGACGAGCCAACGGCGCGCGCCGCCCGCGCCGCCGCCTTCTTCGCCGACGATCGGGATGTCCGGCGTTCCGGACGTCAGGCGCTCGCGGATCAACGCCTCGCTCTTGTGATCCCACTCGGTGACGAGATCTTTCGGCGTGCCTTTTGCGCGGATCTCCGCAGGACGTGCGCCCTGGAGCAGCTTCGCGGCGTCGCGCGCCGCGCCGAGCGCGACCTCGAGCAGCCGTTCCAGCTCCGACGCCGACATCGTCATGCAGACATCGTGGCACGAGAATGACGGGCGCGGGCGTACGACGCACGCGTGGACAAGCCGACCTACCGTGGTGTGTCTCATCAGTTCGCGTTCTTCGTCGCGCTCGGCGCCGGCGCGGCGTTGATCGCGACCGCACGCACGCCCTGGCCGCTCGCGATCTACGTGCTCGGGCTCGCCGCGATGTTCGGTGCGAGCGCGACCTATCACCGGCTCGCGCGCTCGCCGGCGGCGCGGCGCGTGTGGCGGCGCGTCGATCACTCGATGATCTTCGTCGCGATCGCGGCGACCTACACGCCGATCTGCGCGATCGCGCTGCGCGGCCCGTCGGGCACGCGGCTCGCGATGCTCGTGTGGGGCGGCGCCGCGCTCGGCATCGCGCGCGCGATCGCGTGGACGCGCGCGCCGCGCGCGATCACGGCCGCGCTCTACGTCGCGCTCGGCTGGGCGTTGATCGCGTACCTGCCCGAGGTGCGCGCGGCGCTGCCGCTCTCCGCAGCGATCCTGATCGCGATCGGCGGCCTGCTCTACACGTGCGGCGCGATCGTGTACGCGCTTCGCCGCCCCGATCCGCGGCCGGCGGTGTTCGGCTACCACGAGGTCTTCCACGCGTTCGTCGTCGCCGCGGCGGCGTGTCACTTCGCCGCGATCGTCGTCATCGCCCGCTGATGGCACATCCCGTGCTCCGCGATCGCTCATGAAGCTCACCGGCTGGCGACGAGTCGCGAGCGCGATGTGGCGCGCCCCGCAAGACCCGCAGATCTACGGAACCATCGAGCTCGAGGCCGCACCGATTGCGCGTTTGGTCGACGACGCCCGCGCCCGCGGCGTACATCTGACCCCGACGGTGGTCGTCGGGCGCGCGGTCGCACACGCGCTCGCCGCGGTGCCCGAGCTCAACGTCCGGATCGTCGGGGGGCACGCGATCCCGCGGCCCTCGATCGACGTCTTCATCATCGCAGCGGTCGGCGGCGGCGGCGATCTCTCGGGCGTCAAGGTCGTCGACGCCGACAAGAAGCACGCGATCGAGATCGCGCGCGAGCTCGCCGATCGCGCGGGGCGCATGAAGCGCGGCGACGATCCCGACTTCGAGAAGACCAAGTCGATCATGGAGAAGCTGCCGATGCCGCTCTTGCGCGTCGCGCTGCGCGCGACCTCGTTCGCCGCCAACACGCTCGATCTCGATCTGCCCGCGCTCGGCGTGCACCGCGCGCCGTTCGGCAGCGCGATGATCACCAGCGTCGGCATGTTCGGCCTGCCGAGCGGCTTCGCGCCGATCGCGTGGATGTACGGCGTGCCGCTCCTGGTCGCGGTCGGACAGATCTGCGATCGCGCCGTCGTCGAGCAGGGACGCGTCGTCGTGCGCTCGATGTTGCCGCTGTCGGCGTCGATCGATCACCGCTACGTCGACGGCTGGCACATCAGCCGCGCGATGGCGGCGCTGCGCGAGTACCTCGCGGCGCCGGCGACCTTCGAGCGCGCCGCCTAGCGACACGGATGCGCGGCGGGCGGATCGCGGCGCACGACCAGGCCGCCTTCCCAGACGACCGGCACGTCGGCCCACACCGCGCGCATCACGTCGCAGTACGGCGCCGCGAGCGCGCCGAGCTCGACCCGCGCGTGATCGCCGAGCTCGGTCGCGACGATCAGCGCGTCGCCCGACGGCGCGAGGTGCACGACCGGCCCGTGCAGGCGGCCGCCGCGCAGCTTGGCGCCGTTCGACGGATCCCACAGGCCCCACACGCCGTTCGCGAAGCCGACGACGATCGTGCGGCCGGGACCGGCGGCGAGCGCGGTGACCGCGGCCGACGGCGCGTCGCGGAACGCGGGCGCGTGACCGAGCGACGCGATCGACTCGACGCCGCCGTTCGCGAAGCCGAGGACGATCGTGTCCTTGGTGCGCAGAAGCGCGGTGATCGCGGGCGCGCCGATGGTGGAGCTCTTCTTCGATCCGTCGCCGGCGTACGACGTGACGGATCGATCGTCGGCGACCAACAGCCCGTCTCCGTCACTCGCGATCGCAGTGGCGTGCTCCGCGATGGATCGATCGGCGATCGTCACGCGGCCGTTGTCGAGGATCGCGCACGCGCCGCGGATCGCGATCACCTGCGACGACGGCGACGCCTTCGCGGCCCACGCGCGCGCGTCGCGCGCGACGTCCCAGCGCTCGACCGCGCCGTCGATCGTCACGGCGCAGATCGCGCCGTCGGGGCCGACGCTCGCGCGCGCCGCGCGGGCCTCGATCGCGCGCTTCCACGCGGCGTCGGCGGGGATCGTCGCGGCGGGATCGATCGCGATCCAACCGCGATGCGTCTCGAGCACGCCGCGCACGAGCAGCGGCGCGCGCCACGCCGGCGCGCCCGTCGACGCGTCCCACACGCGCAGCGTGCCGTCGTCGGAGCCGCTCGCGATCTTCGTGCCGCTGCCGCCCGCGAGCACCACGACGTCGTCGACCTCGCCGCGATGTCCGGCGAACGCGCGCGTCGATCCATCCAGCCCGACGACGTGCACGAGCCCGTCGGAGCCGGCCGCGTAGACGTGATCGCGATCGAGCGCGAGCCGGTACACGCGTCCGGGCAGATCGGCGAGCACGCGGCCCTGCCCGGTCGCGAGATCCCAGACGCGCACGCTGCGATCCTCGCCGCCGGTGACGAGGCGCCCGTCGCCGGTGAACGCGAGGCCGTCGACCGCGTCGTGATGTCCGCGCAAGATCATCGTCGTCTTGCGCGACGCGACGTCCCACACGCGCGCGGTCGTGTCGTAGCTGCCGGTCGCGATCAGCGCGCCGTCCGCGCTCCAGATCGCCGTGTAGATGCGATCGGTGTGGCCGCGCAGCTCGCCGACGAGCGCCCCGGTCGAGAGATCCCAGAGCCGCGCGATGTAGTCGGTGCCCGCGGTGAGGAGCGTCTTGCCGTCGGGCGAGACCGCGACGTCGTAGATCGACGCCTGCTGCGCGACGTGCAGGACCTCCGCCCCGGTCGCGAGATCCCACACACGCGCGGTGCCGTCGGCGCTTCCCGACACGACGCGCGCCGCGCCCGGCACGAACGCGACCGCGTGCACGCGCTGCGTGTGCCCGGTGAAGACCGCGAGCTCCTCGCCGGTCGCGGCGTCCCACACGCGCACGCTCTTGTCGTAGCTGCCCGACGCGAGCAATCTTCCGTCGGGCGACGCCGCGACCGACACGACGGGCAGCGCGTGGCCGCGCGCGGGCTCGGCCGGCGGCGTCGAGAGATCCCACAGCCTGAGCGTGTCGTCGTTGCCGCCCGACGCGAGGTAGCGGCCGTCGGGGCTCCAGTCGAGATCCGTCACGCGATCGAAGTCGCCGTGCAGGCGGCGCACGATCGACGCCGACGCGACGTCCCAGACGATGATGTCGTGATCGGCGCCGCCCGACGCGACGCGCTTGCCGTCGGGCGAGAAGCGCACGGTCTGCAGCTGATCGTGGTGGCCGCGCAGGGTCGCGAGGTTCGCGCCGTCGGACGCGCGCCACAGCTTGACCGTGCCGTCCCACGACGCGCTCGCGATCGTCGTGCCGTCGGGTGTGACGTCGCAGCCGAGCACCGCGAGCGCGTGGCCGCGCATCTCCTTCACGAGCGCGCCGGTCGCGAGCGACCACAGCTTGATCGATCCGTCCGACGAGCACGAGATCATCCGGTCGCCGCTGATCGCGACGTGGTTCACCTCGGCGTCGTGGCCGCGGATCACGCGGATCGCTTCGCCGCGCTCGGCGTCCCACACGCGCGCGGTGCGATCGATCGATCCCGAGACCAGCGTGCGCCCGTCGGGCGCGTAGGCGAGCGCCCACGTCGCCGCCGTGTGACCGGCGAGCACGCGCGCGCTGCCGCTCGCGAGATCCCACACGCGCACGTCGCCGTTCCACGCGCCGGTCGCGAGGTGCTTTCCGTCGGGCGCCCACGCCAGCGACGTGACCTGATCGGGCTGCCCGCGCAGGACGCGCGTCTCCTGGGTCGCGACGTCGACGAGATAGATCGAGTGATCCTGGCTCGCGGCCGCGAGGATCGTGCCGTCGGGCGAGAAGCCGACGTTGTGGATCGCGGCGCCGAGATCGCGGCGCCACGCGAGCGGCTGCGCGCGCATCGCCTGCCACAGCGCGCGCGCGTCCGTGGAATCTTCGATCTCGAGCGAGCCGCGCAATTCGGCGCGCGCCTCGAGCGGCTCGCCGCGGGCGAGCGCGGCCTCGGCGCCCTCGCGCAAGACCTCGGCGGCGCGGTGGCGCGCGGCGGCGCTCTCCGCTTCGGCGGTCGCGCGCGCGGCCTCGGCGCGGCGGCGCCCGCGCACGATCTCGCGGATCGAGACGGTCGCGACGATCACCAGGATCGCGACCAGCACGGCGGCGACCGCCAGCGGGAGGCGGTAGCGCCGCGCCCAGCGCGCGAGACGCTCGCGCGTCGAGTAGCGATGCGCGCCGACGATCTGCCCGGTCTGGTACGCGGCGAGATCGATCGCGACCTCTTTCGCGGACGGATAGCGATCGGTCATGTCGCGCGCCATCGCCTTCGCGACGATCGCCACCAGCTCGCGCGGCGCGTCGGGCACGACGCGATCGATCGGCACCGGCGGCGCGGCCTCGAGCTGGCGCAGGATCGATCGCCCGGTCGCGCCGCGATACGGCGCGTGGCCCGCGAGCACGAAGTAGAGCATCGCGCCGATCGCGTAGACGTCGGCGCGCTCGTCGACGAGGCCGCCGCGCGCTTGTTCGATCGGCATGTACGCCGGCGTGCCGAGGACCGCGCCGGCCTCGGTGAGCGCGGGCTCGTCGTCTCCTTCTTCGCCTTCCGGCGCCGCCGCGACCGGGCCGATCGATCCGGGCAGCGGCGTCTCGTGCTCGCCGGCGTCCGGACCGGCGACGCGCTTGGCGAGGCCCCAGTCGATCACGACCGTCTCGCCGAACGGACCGAGCAAGACGTTCTGCGGCTTGAGATCGCGATGGATGATGCCGCGGCTGTGCGCGTACGCGATCGCCTCGGCGACCGCGACGAGGTGCGGCAGGAGCGCCAGCCGCTCGGCGAGCGTCGCCTTCGCCTTGCCGATCTTCGCGAGCGTCTCGCCGACGACCTGCTTCATCGCGTAGAACGGCTGCCCCGACGGCAGGCGCCCCGCGTCGTGGATCGGCACGATCGACGGATGCTCGAGCTGCGCGGTGACCATCGCCTCGCGCAGGAAGCGATCCTCGGCGAACGCGCGCGACGCCATCAGCTCCTTCACGACCACGCGCCGCCGCAAGCGCTTGTCCCACGCTTGATAGACGCGGCCGAGGCCGCCGTGCGCGACCTCTTGCTCGAGGACGTAGCGATCGCTCGAGGCCAGGGACGCTTCGGCGGCGCGCTTCTCCTTCACCGTGGGCGGCGTCGGCGGAGAGGACAGGTCGGTCGGACCCGTCTCCGCCGTGTCGTCACCACCCGACGACGCGCTCATGACCGCTCATGATACCACCGTCCCCGATGCCGATCGCGCTGCCTCTTTCCCGCCTCGACGACGTCGACTGGGCCTCGCTCGAGCACGCCTACGGCGACGCCTCCGACGTGCCCGACCACCTGCGCGCGATCGCCGCCGGCGACGACGACGCGCTCGATCAGATCCTCTACTCGCTCGATCACCAGGGCGTGATGCGCTTCGAGTCGACCCTGCGCGCGGTGCCGTTCCTGGTCGGCTTGATCGCGGAGCGCGCGACCCCGCGGCGCGGCGCGATCGCGCGCATCCTCGCCGAATTCGCGGTCGGCGACACCGCGTGGTTCCTGCACGACGGCTTCCACCCCGAACGGCAAGTGCGGCCCGACGACTGCGCGCGCGCGCAGGCCTCGACGGTGATCGAGGGCGCCGGCGCGGTGATCCGCGGCTTCCCGACGATCGGCGACGGCCACGACATGACGCGCGGCCACGGCCTGCTCGAGATCCACGAGGCGATCTGCGAGGGCATCCCGGTCTACCTCGCCGCGCTCGAGGAGCCCGACGCGCCCGAGGATCTGCGCGCGTCGATCCCGTTCCTGTGCGCGTGGCTCACCACCCACGCGACCGCGATCGCGCCCGCGCTCGCCGCGCGCATCGAACGCGATCACTCGCCGTCGGTGCGCGCGAGCGCGATGCTCGGGCTGTCGCACGTCGTGAAGTTCGATCCCGACGAGAAGCGCGGCGCGCTGTCGCTCCTGCTCGCGCGCCACCACGCCGCGCACACGCCGGTCGAGAGGCGCTGCCTCGCGCTCGCGCTGTCGCGCTTCGAGGAGCCGAGCGAGACCGTCGACGCGCGCGCGGAGCTGCGCGCCGATCTCGCGCGCGGCGTGCCCGCGGCGATGCCCGACGAAGACTTCCCGTGGCAGCGCATCGACTCGCCGCCGTTCGTGTTCTGCGAGGCGTTCCTCGGCGCCGCGCCCGACGATCGCGCGCCGGTGATCGCCGCCGGCCTCGCGTGCCTGCCGACGATCACCGATCCCGACGACGCCGCCGACCTCGCGGTCTGGCTCGCGCGCCTCGCGATGCCCGAGGCGGCGAAGACGCTCGCCGCGCACGATCCGTCGTGGCACTACACCGATCTCGCGAACGCGCTGCGCGAGCGCGGCTACACCGGCGAGCGCGACGAGCTGAAGAACCTCTAGCCGCCGACCCGGATCCCGATCGACACGACGTCGCGATCGCCGCGACCGTTGACGACGTTGCCGCCGAACGACAGCTCCTCGCGACCGGCGTCGAGCCAGACCGCGACGCGCTTCCACGCGATCTCCGCGCCGGCGCCGCCGCGCCAGCCGATGCCGATCGTCGTGTCGGCCATCTGCTTGTCGAACACGACGCCGGCGGCGGGGCCGATGTGCGCGAACAGGCCGACCGGTCCCACGCGAAAGGGCACGAAGCGAAACTCGAGCGACCCGGTGCCCGCCGTGAACCGATCGCCCGACGGGCTCAGGCTCTGCATCCGCAGCTCGATCCCGCTGATCCTGCCGCCGACCCCGAATCCTACCGAGCCGGTGCTCGCGCTCTCGCTGACCGACGTGGTCATGCCGGTGCCCGAGATCTGCTTGCTCGCGTCGTAGCCCATCGAGACGTAGCCGTGGGCGCAGGCGGAGACGAGGACGAGCGCGAGGACTGCTTTCACACGCGTCGAGTCGGCCGCGACCTCCCTGCATGCAGCGTGGCTACCCCGGTCACACCCGGCGATCGGCTGTCATGACGTCGATCGCAGCGCGCGCGCGCGCGCCGTGTAAGGCTCGCGGGCTCGATGTCTCGCGTGTCGTTGTTCCTGCTCCTCGTCGCCGCGTGCGGAGGCGATCCGTCCGCGCCCGATGCGCCGCCGCCGATGATCGACGCGACTCCGCCGGGCCCCGACGCGCCGTGGCTCCCCGACGGCACGCCGACGCGCATGGCGTGCACGAACAACCTCGGCAGCGCGCTGGGCTCGGTGCACGGCCGCCTCGACGGCTACCTCGTCGCGATCGTCCCGACCACCACGCACAGCTGCAACGGCGACGACACCCACGTGCACCTGCAGGTGAAGTCGAACGGCGCGGTCTACGACGTCGCGGTCAACGTCAGCGATCCGGCGAACGTCGACTTCCTCGCCGAGGACCTGCCGCTCCCCGACGGCGCGTGGAGCGAGGGCTGGCACGCGGGGCAAGCCGCGCTGCTCGACTATCCGTCGATCGGCGTGCACGCGGCCGACTTCACCGGCGTGCCCGCCGCGCAGCTCGAGACGACCTTGAACAGCGAGCTCGCGAACGCGAACCACGTCTCGATCTTCATGACGCCGTACGGCCCCGACGGCGGCCACCTCGTGCACCGCAACGGCAACGGCAACGACGGCGCGATCGTGATCGAGCCGCTGGGTCGCTCACGGCTCTTGATGTTCCACTTCGCGAACCAGGCGTTCTAGAGATCGAGGCGCATCGCGACGAACTTCGAGTCGGTCGAGCCCTGGAACGTCTTCGAGCCGGAGACCGACGCCGAGACCGTCGAGCGATCGACGACGCGGAAGCCGAGCTTCGCGGCGAAGAAGTCGCTCGCGTGCTCGGTGAGCAGATAGATGCGGCGCACGCCGCGGTGGCGCGCCTCGGTGACCACCGCGTCGGCGAGCATCCAGCCGTAGCCGGCGCCGCGCGTGTCGGGATCGACCGAGAGATCGCGGAGGATCGCGTCGTCGCCGAGGACATCGAGCGCGACGCACCCGACCACGCCGTTCTCGTTGCGCAGGCAGAAGTACGAGCCGTGATCGCTGTCGCGCGCGCCGTCGACCGCGAGCTCGACGCGCTCGAGCAGCCCGCGCACCTCGACCATGTCGCCGCGGCGCGCCGGGATCACCGCGTCGCCGATCGCGGCGAGCAGCTTGTCGTGCAGGCCCTCGAAGCTGCCCGACGACAAGACGACCACGACGTCGCCGGGCGCGGCGGTGCGCGCGACGTGCTCGACGATGCGATCGACCTCGGGCACGTAGGTCGCCTTGGTGCCGGCGCGGTGCAGATCGAGCGCGAGCCGCTCGGGATCGAAGCGCTCGTCCTTGGGGATCTTGGTCGGATCGTAGAGCTTGCCGACGATCACCTCGTCGGCGTGCGCGAACGCGTCGGCGAACTCGCCCTGGAACGTGCGGCGCCGCGAGGTCGCGCTGCGCGGCTCGTAGATCGCGATCAGGCGGCGCTTCGCGAAGCGGCGGCGCAGCGCCATCAAGGTCTCGCGCACCGCGGTCGGGTGGTGCGCGTAGTCGTCGAGCACCGTGACGCCGCCGGCCATGCCGCGCAGCTCCTGCCGGCGGCGCACGCCCGCGAAGCGCGCGACGCCGCGCGCGATCACGTCGATCGGCACGCCGCGCGCGTGCGCGATCGCGATCGCCGCGACGCAGTTGGAGACGTTGTGGCGCCCGGTGAGCAGCGTCTCGAAGCGCTCGACGTGGACGCCGTCCTTCGCGACGTCGAACGCGACGCGCCCGCTCTTCAGGTACTCCATGCTCGACGCGATCCAGGTCGCACCGCCGGCCTCGCCGTCCTCGACGACCTTGTACGTCTCGACCTTGCAGCGCGCGCCCTGCGCGACCGACAGCGCCTCGGCCTGATCCGCGCAGACGACCAGCAGGCCGTCGCCGGGGAGAAGCTGGACGAACTTCTCGAACGTCGCCTTGACCTCGGCCATCGAGCTGAAGATGTCGACGTGATCGAGCTCGACCGACGTGAGGATCGCCGCCTTCGGCCGGTAGTGGAGGAACTTCGATCCCTTGTCGAAGAACGCGGTGTCGTACTCGTCGCCCTCGACGACGAAGTCGGGGCCGCCGCCGAGGCGCCAGCCCTGCCCGAACCCGATCGGCACGCCGCCGACGAAGAAGCTGGGGTCGCGCCGCGCCTCGAACAGGATGTGCGCGAGCAGCGAGGTCGTCGTGGTCTTGCCGTGCGTGCCGGTGACGACGATCGAGTAGCGCCCCGCGAGGAACGCCTCGCCGAGGATCGCGGGGAACGAGGTCAGCGTGATCCCGCGCTCCTGCGCGGCGACCACCTCGACATGGTCCTTGCTGTTCACGTTGCCGACCACGACCTGGTCCGGCTTCCAGTCCAGGTTGTGCGGCGAGAAGCCCTCGAAGACCGGGATGCCGAGCGCGGCCAGCTGCTCGCTCATCGGCGGATACACGGCGGTATCCGAGCCGCGGACCTCGTGGCCTGCGGCCGCGAGGAGCCCGGCGACGGCCCCCATGCCGGTGCCGCCGATCCCGATGAGGTGGACCTTCAAAGCGGGCGCAAAGTACCCGGCCGGACCGTCGGGGTAAAGCCCTCGGTTGCGCCAGTTTTGCTCTGAGGGCCAGAGGACAGTTATGCTGATCCGGGGGATGTCGGATCAGCCTCACGAGCGCAGGCGCCACTTCCGGGGAAAACCCCGACCGGGGCGGATTCTCCCGGTGCGCTACCGCGCGACCGGCGGTGAGTGGCGCACCGGCGAGACGCGCAACGTCGGCGTCGGCGGCGCGTTCATCGCGGGCGTCACCGATCTCCCGGTCGGCACCGCGATCGAGCTCGAGCTGTCGTTGCCGAGCTGCGATCACGCGCTCGCGATGAACGCGATCGTGCGGCGCGCGGGGACCTCGAACGACTCGAGCGAGGGCGACATCGGCATCGGCGTCGAGTTCGTCGACGTCGAGGTCGACGTGCTGCTCGAGCTCAACGACTACTTCGCGTCGCTGACGGGCGCCGATTGATCGCGCTCCTCGCCGCCGCGGTGCTCGCGATCGATCCGGCCGAGGCGGACGCGATCGCGTCGCGCTTGATCGGCCAGCGCTTCACGATCGCCGCCGATCGTCGATCGATCACGATCGACGACGTCGCGGGGCTGGGCCCGCCCGAGGTCGGCGTCGTCGAGCGGCGCGGCGACGCGCTCTATCTCGGTACGCACGAGCTGACCGGCCCGCTCGCGCGCCCTCGCCTCGCCGGCCCGGGCTACACGATCTGGGTGATCGGCGACGTCGCGCCCGACGGCTCGCTGGAGATCAAGCGACTCGGCGTGCTGCGGCGACCCCGTTGACCACGTGCGCGGGCGCGCGCCGCACGTCCCAGACCAGCCCGACCGCGGCGAGCCCGCGCAAGACGTAGTAGCTGAGATCGATCTCGTACCAGCGGAAGCCCTGGTTCGCCGAGCTCATGTAGTGGTGGTGGTTGTTGTGCCAGCCCTCGCCCATCGTGATCAGCGCGAGCGCCCAGTTGTTGCGCGAGTCGTCGGTCGTCTCGTAGCGGCGGCGCCCGATGAGGTGCGAGAGCGAGTTGATCGTGAAGGTGCCGTGCCAGAGGAGCACGGTCGAGACGAAGAAGCCCCACACGACCGCGTGCCATCCGCCGACGAGCAGCAGCACGACCGCGAGCAGGATGCCGGGTGAGAACTTCCACTTGTCGAGGAAGCGCAGCTCCGGGTACTTCGTGAAGTCGCTGAGCCGATCGTAGTCGGCGTCGCCCGACAGCTTCGACGTGCTCCAGCCGACGTGCGACCACCAGAAGCCGTCTTGGCGCGGCGAGTGCGAATCGTCCGGCTGATCCGAGTGGCGATGATGGTTGCGATGGGTGGCGGCCCACCACAGCACGCCGCGCTGCAGACAGGTCTGCCCGCAGAACGCGAGCACGGTCTGGAACCAGCGCGACGTCTTGTAGCTGCGGTGCGAGAAGTAGCGATGGAAGCCGGCGGTGAGGAAGAACATCCGCGCGAAGTAGAACGAGAGCGCGAGGATCACGCCGGTCCACGAGAAGCCGAGCCAGATCACGCCGGCGATCGCGACGAGATGGAAGATCCAGAACACCATCGTCCCTGGATTCAGGTACGTCGCGCGCCAGGATTCGCGACGTGCTCGCTGACGGCTCATGGGATCAACGTGGCCCGAGCGCTGCTGCGATGCGGTCACGCCATCAACACGGCTCCGTCACGAAAGGACGGCGTGATGTGTCAGCGGCGCACGTCGGTCGACTCGAAGATCTTGTCGGCGCTCGCGGGCACGAAGCCCTGGAACAGGGTGCCGTCGGGCAACGCGTAGCGCTTTGCGAATTCGTAGTAGCAGCTCGGGATGCGGGCGCGCCCGTCGGAGAAGTCGACGTCGGTCTCGTCGGCGAGCGTCGACGATTGCTCGAGGCGATCGGCGCGCGTGCCCTTGATCGCGCCGCCCGCTTCGTTGAGCGCGAAGCCCTGCGCGCGCAGGAACGCGTTGACGTCGTCGATCGACGCGAAGGTCGTCAAGCGGTTCACGTCGACGGTGAAATGGTTCACGCGGAACCCGAACGCGGCCACCCACGCGGCGTACTCGCTGTCGTCGAGCAGCGCGCGGTAGGTCTCGATCGACACGCGCCACGGCCGCCCCGCCCACGGCAGATCCGCGCGATCGCCGAAGCCCGGTGGGATCTGCCCGACCAAGGCGGCGATCCGCTCCTGGGTCGGCTCCGACAGCTCGTCGACGCACAGCTCGCTGATGAAGACTTTCGGCACGCTCGGATCGGGGTGCTGCCAGTAGCGCGCGCGCAGCTTCTTGTCGTCGAAGCGATAGCGATCGCGCGCGATCCAGCCGAGCCGCTCGAACGGCCGCGCCATGACGTCGAGCCCGATCGCGGGCACGCCGTACGTGCGCAGCGCGACGTGATCGTTCACCACCGACTCGCCGCGCGCCGCGAACAGCGCGTGGATCTTCGCCGCCTGCGGCGTCGTCGCGGTGTAGTCGCGCCACAGCGCGTCGAGGAGCTCGTGCACGGTCATCGCGGCGCAGTCTAGCGTCCCCACCTGTGGCTCGTCGCCCCCGCGTAGGACTCCCGGCGCGATGTGGGAGACGATCGTTTCAACCCCGCGATTGCCTGCGCGCGCCGCGTAAGGTTCGCAAGCGTCCTCACGCCCGTCGGTCACGACACGCGCTGTGCATTCTCGGTACAGCATGCTCGCCGACTCCCACGATGTGTATCTCGTGTGCCATCCGTTCGCGGAGCACGTCCCGAGCTATCGATCGCTCCTGCACGCGCTCGGCGATCTCGACGGTCATCACCTCGCCGGCGCCGAAGGCTTCTATCGGCCCGACATCGACACGGCGCTGATCGTCCTGCGCTTCACGCTGCGCGCGCATCGACGCCTGGGCGACGGCGTGATCGAGATGCTCGCGGGCCGCGCGGGCCTGCCGATGGTGATCCCCGATCGCCTCGGCCCCGACGCGCGCCGCAACTTCTTCCTCGATCACGTCTCGCGCTACACGACGTACGTGCAGCTCTATCCCGGACCGGATCCGGTGCCGCTCGCCGAGCGCGTCGCGGTGCGCCTCGCCGAGCACGCGTGCGCGGCGGGCGAAGCGACGTTCGACACGACGCAGCTGCCGACGATCGGCAGGACCGTGCGCCGTTACCGCAGGACGATCGGATAGCTGATCGGCGTGCGCTTCTTGTGCGACTTCGGGAAGACGGTCGCCTTGACCGCCTTCGCGATGCACTCGCCGGTCGGCGTGTCGTCGAAGTCGCCGCTCTGCTCGAACGTGAGCACCGTGCCGTCGGCGCCGATCGTGATCTTGATCTTGGTCTGGCCGTCGACGCCGTAGTCGTCGTGGCACTCCTGCGTCTTCGCGAGCGTCGGCACCAGCGCGGTGCGGATCATCGCGGGATCGAGCTGATCGACGATCGTCTCCTGCGGCGTCTGATCGGCCGGCGCTTGATCGGCCGCGCCCTCGTCGACGGTGCCGCACGCCTTCTTGTCCGGATCCTGCTTGCTCGCGCCGCCGGAGCTGCACACGACGCCGCCGTCGCACGGATCGATCACGCGGAAGCCGAGCACGTTGACCGCGAGGCCGTCCTTGCCGTTGCGCGTCCACACCGGATTGCCCTGGGGGAGCGCGAACACGAGCTCGATCTTCAAGCGCGGGACCGCCTTGCCGCGCCACTTCTCGGCCGCCTTCTCGTCGTCGAAGCCGCGCGCGGTCTCGTGGATCACCGCGGCCTGGAGCGTGCCGCCGACCTCGGTCGGCGCCGCCTTGTTGGTCACGATGAAGAGCTTCTTGCCGCCGACCTCGATCGGCGCGCACGCGATGCAGCCTCGCACGGTCAGCGTGACCGAGCGCTTGGCCGGATCCCACGCGCCCGCCATGAACGCGTCGGGCTCGGCCTCGACGACGAACGTCTGCGTCTTGATCTGCGCGGCGCGCGCGTCGCGGATCGCCTTGCACTGGCGCTGCGCCATGTCGTCGCCGTCGGCGCAGGTCGCGGTGAGCGCCCACGCCCAACCGACGAGATCACGGCGCTCGAGCTTCACCGCGCCGGTCGAGAGCTGATCGAACGATTGCGTCTGCGCGGGCGGCGCAGCGGGCGCTTGCGCGGACGCTTCCGCGGCGAGACCGATGATGAGGCAGACGACCGCAATCCCCCGAAGGCGCATGCGCCGTTCGTAGATCAATGATGCGTCTTGCGCAATGGGATCTCGGGGAGCGTGAGCGTGACCACGAACGCGACGGCGACGATCCCGACCCCGACCAGGAAGACGGCGCGGGTCGCGTCGCTGATGTCGGCGCCGCCGCCCATCCGGGTCAGGAAGACCGTCATCAGGCCGGCGATGCCGATCGTGCCGCCGATCTGGCGAAAGAAGGTCGCGGACGCGGTCACCGCGCCGATCGTCGGCGGCGGCATCCCGTTCTGCATCGCCAGCACATACAGCGGGATCGACGGGCCGAGGGTCAGGCCGACCAGCACCATCTCGGCGGTGACGCCGAGCTCGGTCGAGTCGGGCCCGAGGGTCAGGCCGAGCAGCGCGTACGAGCCGCCGAGCCCGACCAGCGACAGGAGGAGCAGCGGCTTGTACCGCCCGACACGGCTCGCGACCTGGCCGGCGCCGATGTTGCCGGCGACGATGCCGAGCGTCAGCGGGATCAGCGCGACGCCGCTCGAGGTCGCGCCGACGTGCATCACCGCCTGCATGAACCACGGCAGGAAGATGATCGCGACGAAGAACGCGCTGCCGACGACCAAGACCGCCGCGACCCCGCGCGCGTAGATCGGCGTCGCGAAGAGCGAGAAGTCGACGATCGGCTCCTTCGCGCGGCGCTCGACGACGTAGAAGACGAGCGCGCCCGCCGCCGCGATCGCGAACAAGCCGAGCACGAACGGATCGCTCCAGCGCGCGGCCTCGATGTGACGTCCTTCGATCGACGGCGGCGCGAGCGTGAGCGCGACCAGCAGCGGCACGACCGCGATCACGAGGACGAGCGCGCCGCTCAGATCGATCGCCCGCTTCTGCCCACCGCCGAGCTTCGGCATCTTCGCGACCACGAACGCGATCGCGAGCGCGCCGATCGGCAGGTTGACGAAGAAGATCCAGTGCCAGCCGAGGTGATCGGTGATCACGCCGCCGGCGAGCGGGCCGATCACGCCGGCGACGCCCCACACCGCGCCGACGAGCCCGGTGTACTTCGCGCGGCGATCGGGCGGGAACATGTCGGCGACGACCGCGAACGCGGTGACGAACAGCGCGCCCGAGCCGAGCCCCTGCACCGCGCGCGCGGCGAACAGCATCTCGTATCCGCGTGCCATGCCGCACGCGGCCGAGCCGCCGAGGAAGATGATCATCCCGACGAGGAGCACCGGCTTGCGGCCGTAGATGTCGGACAGCTTCCCGTAGATCGGGACCATCACCGTCGACGCGACCATGTACGACGTCATGATCCAGCCGTACAGCGCGTCGGGCAGCGCGAGATCGAGCTGGATCGAGCGCGCGGCGGTCGAGACGATCGTCTGATCGAGCGCGGCCAGGAACATGCCGAGCATGATCCCGACCAGCGTGAACGCCTTCTGTTGCGGCGTGAGCTCTGCGCTCACTGCAGCTTCTGCTTGAGATACGACTTCAAGCGGAGCTCGGCGTCCTCGGGATCGCTGACGACGACCGGCACGCTGCGCTTCAGCTCTTCTTCGACCTCGGCGTAGAGCGCGAGGCGCGCGGCGCCTTCCTCGATGATGTTCTTCGGCGTGCGGTTGCGCACCGCGACGTCCTCGAGCTTCGCGCAGTGCTGGCGCAGCTTGTCGTAGAGATCGCCGCCGAGGAAGTCGAGGATCTTGTCGGCCTCGTTGGCGAGGCGACCGAGCGTCACCTCGGCGTCGTGCGAGAGGTCGCCGAGCTTGTGCGCGGTGGCCATCTGCGCGCAGACGCGCACGACGAAGATGTCGTCCATGACCCCGATGCCTTCGTTCCAGTCGGGGATGAGATCCATTCGGGTGACGAGGTAGCTGAGCGCGGCGGCCGCGAGCTTGCGAGCCTCGAGGTCCGCGTTCTCGCTCTCGATCAATGCCTTGAGCGCCGCGACGTCGGGGCGAAACGTGTCCGCCCAGCTCTTGAAGGTGTCGATGTGCTTGGCCACGAGAGCCCTCCTCCCGAAGACATTACCCGTGGTATCAACCGCGCACCATGATCAAGCGTCCCAAGATCGCGATCGTTGGCGCGGGCGGAAACGTCGGCGCCGCCGTGGCCCAGTGGGCCGTCCAGAAGGAGCTCGGCGACCTCGTGCTCGTCGACATCAAGGCGTCGGCCGCCGAGGGACGCGCGCTGGATCTGACGCAGTGCGGTCCGTGGGAGGGCTTCAACAACACGTCGTTCGTCGCGACCGACAAGCCCGAGGCGATGGCGGGCGCCGACGTCGTCGTCATGACCGCGGGCGTGCCGCGCAAGCCGGGTCAGTCGCGCGAAGAGCTGATCGGCATCAACAGCGGCATCGTTCGCGACATCTGCCACAACATCAAGACGCACGCGCCCGACGCGGTGTTGATCGTCGTCTCGAACCCGCTCGACGCGATGGTCTTCGTCGCGAAGCAGGTCACCGGCTTCCCGCGCGAGCGCGTGATCGGCTCCGCCGGCGTGCTCGACAGCGCGCGCTTCCGCACGTACCTCGCGATGGCCGCGGGCGTCTCGGTCGAGGACGTGCACGCGATCGTCCTCGGCGCGCACACCGACAAGGACATGGTGCCGATCGTCTCGAACGCGATGATCGGCAACGTGCCGGTCTCGAAGTTCCTCTCGCCCGAGAAGATCAACGAGGTCGTCGAGAACACCAAGAAGGGCGGCGCGACGCTCACGGGGCTCATCGGCACGTCGGCCTGGCTCGCGCCCGGCGCCGGCACCTGCCTCATGGTCGAAGCGATCGTGCGCAACCAGGGACGCATCCTCCCGTGCTCCGTCGAGCTGCGCGGCGAGTTCGGCGTCAAGGACGCCTTCGTCGGCGTGCCGGTCAAGCTGTCGGCGAAGGGCGCCGAGGCCGTCTACGAGTTCGAGCTCAGCGCCGCCGAGAAGGACGCCTTCTCGAAGTCGGTCGCCGCGAACACCGAGCTGATGAACATCGCGCGCGGCTTCCTCAAGTAGGCGTCTCGCCGCCGCTCTGGTCGAGCGCTTGCTGCACGCGCAGCGTGTCGCGGAGGATCGGCAGCACCGCCGTGTCCTTCGGACGTCCCGCCGCCTCCTTCGATCGAATGATGTCGTCGAGGGAGGCCACGGTCGCAGTCACGTCAGCGACCGCCACCTCGCGACTGCGGCTACGCACGGACGCGAACTGGAGACCACCGCTCATCGAATCGAACAGGATATCGATCGGGAACGCGGCGCCCGTGATGCGCACGGCCGTCGTGAGCTCGCTGATCGCCGCCGGCCGCGCTGCGCCGAGCGCTCTGCTGAGCGTTTCCAGCTTCTCGCGGTTGAGCGGAGTGTCCCGCACCAGTAGATCGACATCCTGCGTAGTGACAGGCGCGCCCTGCAATGCCGCCCCCGCATTGCCCACGATGATCGCCTCGACGCCGCTCGCGTTCAGCGCTTTCAAGAGCGTCGTGAGGAACTCTTCGTCAGGGGACATACACGCCGGGGCGAATCTGCCGCAGGAAGAAGCCCCGTCCGGTTCCCCAAGGTCGGAGCATGCACTCCAGGATCAGCTTGAGGTCACCTGGGTCCATCTCTGGGAAGCGAGGTCGCAGACGCTCGTAGAGCGCCTGCACCTCGGCGACGAGATCTTCGGCGTGCGCGGACGACCACGCGAGCTCCGCTGGTACCGAGGGGGCCGCCATGACCGAAGAATAGCACCAAGCGGAATAGCCTCGCGGTATGACGCGTAACTCGCCAGTGAAGCTGACCTCTTGGATCCCGCGGCGCGTGCGCGTCGAGCTGGCGCGCGCGCGGCGGTGGCCGGCGTGGATCGTCGAGCGGCGCGCGATGGCGCACCGGCGCGACGACACGCAACCGCCGTTCGTGATCGCGCGGCACAGCTCGCCGCTGCGGCGCGACGGGACCGCCTGCGAGCCGCGGCTCCAGCGCGGCAAGGAGCAGAACGTCGCGACCGCGGCCGCCGCGATCGATCGCGTGATCGTCGCGCCCGGGCAGACGCTCAGCTATCACCACCTGGTCGGGCGGCCGAGTCTCGCGAGGGGCTTCGCCGTCGGGATCGAGCTGCACGACGGCGTCGCGGCCGAGGGCGTCGGCGGCGGCGCGTGTCAGGTCGCGAACCTGCTCTACTACCTCGCGCTCGTCGGCGGCATGAACATCGTCGAGCGGCACCGGCACACGCTCGATCTCTTCCCCGACGACGGACGTCGCGTGCCGTTCGGCTGCGGCGCGACCGTCTTCTACAACTGGGCCGATCTGCGCTTCGCGAATCCGCTCGACGTGCCGGTCACGATCCGC
>DATJIA010000138.1:0-81608 GCA_035493675.1 Kofleriaceae bacterium
AACGCGTCGCCGCGCGCCTCACCGGTCGCGGTGATCAGCGACGCGACCGCGCGCATGCTCTCGACCGGACCGCCGAAGCGCTCCTCGACCGCGCGCGCCAACACCGACGCGCGATGCGCGAGATCGGCGCGCAGCTCGAGATCCTCGCGCCGCACGCGCGCGACGAACGCGACGATCGTCGCGGCGATCCCGACCGTCACGGTCAGACCTGCCGCGATCCACGGACTGCGGAGCCGCGCCCCCCAGCGCATCCCCGGAGCGTACTACGCCGCGCGCAGGATCCGCGCGGCGCCGTCGAGCGAGCGTTGGATCTGACGCTGCCGCTCGGCCGCGGTGCCGCCGATCGCGCACACGACCACCTCGCCCGCGTCGCCCAGGTCGAGCTTGCGCATCTGGCAGTCCCAGTGCGCGCCTTCGCCGAGCAGCGTGCCGTGGAAGTCGCGGATGCGCGGCCCGACGCGGACCATCCGCGCCGCGACGTAGTCGCACGCGAAGTCGTCGCCCGCCGACGCCAGCGGCACGCCGTCGCCGTTCGCCACCACCATCGCCTCGATCCCGCCCTCGTCGCAGCAGGTGGCGAGCTGATACGTCAAGGCCAGCGTCGGATCCGCGCTGCGCCTGCTTCTCCTGTCGATCCCAGCCGACGCTCCGGGTGCTTCCCCGGGTCCTCGTGTCCGCGCTTCGCGCGGTTCACTCGGTTCGGCCTTCGGCCTCAGCCCTGCCCCTGTTCGCGTCGGCATCTCCATGCCCCCATGCTGCGCGTCTCCCGCACGCGCGCAAGAAAACGGCATACTGCGCGCGTGCGACGGATTTTTATCGCGCTGGCGCTCGCCGGCTGCACCCATCACGCCCCCGCTTCGGAGCCGCGATCGATGTCCTGGCCCGCTCTCGACGCCGACTTCCTCACCGCCTCCGCCGAGACGCTCGGCTTCAACCTCGGCAAGCCGCAGCCGGTCGCGTTCGCGCCCGACGGCACGATGTTGTTCCGCCGCACGACCGCGCGATCGCGCACCGCGGAGCTGTTCGAGATCGACGCGCGCGGCGCGGTGAAGAAGCTCGCGAGCGCCGACGAGCTCTTGAAGGGCGCGGAGGAGAAGCTGAGCGACGCCGACAAGGCGCGCCGCGAGCGCACGCGCACCGCGACGCAGGGGATCGTCGACGTCGAGCTGTCGATCGATGGATCGCGCGTCTTGGTCCCGCTCGGCGAGCGCATGTTCGTCGTCGATCGCGCGAGCGGCCGCGCGACGCCGGTGGACGCGGGCGGCTATCCGTACGATCCACACCTGTCGCCCGACGGGACGCGGATCGCGTACGTCCTCGACGGAGATCTGTACGTCGTGTCGATCGCGGGCGGCAAACCTGCGCGCCTGACGACCAAGCCGAACGCCGACGTCGAGCACGGCGTCGCCGAGTTCGTCGCGCAAGAAGAGCTCGATCGCACGCGCGGGTGGTGGTGGTCGCCGGACGGCGCGAAGATCGCGTACCAGCGCACCGACAACGCGCCGGTCGATCAGCTCTACGTCGCCGATCCGCTGCACCCCGATCAACCGCCGGTGCCGTTCCGCTATCCGCGCGCGGGTCGCCCCAACGCCGACGTGCAGCTCGGCATCATGCCTTCCGCCGGCGGCGCGACGACCTGGGTGTCGTGGGATCGCGCGAAGTATCCGTACGTCGCCGACGTCGACTGGCCCGATCACGGCCCGCTGACGATCACCGTGATGGATCGCGATCAGGACGAGCTGCTCGTGCTCGGCGTCGACGACGCGACCGGCGCGACCCGCACGTTGGTCAGCGAGCACGACGACGCGTGGATCGACGCGCCGAAGGGCGCGCCGCGGTGGCTCGACGACGGCAGCGGCTTCTTGTGGATGAGCGAGCGCAGCGGCGCGTGGCAGCTCGAGCTGCGCGATCCCGCGGGCAAGCTCGTCAAGACGCTCACCGACGACAAGCTCGGCCTGCGCGCGCTCGCCGGCGTCGACACCAAGGCCAAGATCGCGTGGGTCATCGGCTCGGCGGATCCGGTCCGCGCCGACGTCTGGACCGTGCCGCTCGACGGCGGCGCGCCCAAGCAGATCACGAGCGCGCCCGGCGTGTACTTCGCGGCGCCGAGCAAGCACGGCGAGCTCGCGTTCGTGTTCGGCGAGGCGCTCGACGGCAAGTCGCTCTTCGAGATCGTGCGCTCCGACGGCACCAAGCTCGCCGACGTGCCGAGCGTGCACGAGGCGCCGCCGTGGTTCCCGAAACCGAGCTACGAGACGATCGAGCTGGCGGGGCGTCGCTATTCGACCGTGATCGTCCGGCCGCGCGACTTCGATCCGGCCAAGAAGTATCCCGTGCTGCTGCACGTCTACGGCGGGCCGACCGCGCGCGTCGTCAACGCCGCCGCGCGCGCGTACCTGATGGATCAGTTCTACGCCAACGCCGGCTTCGTCGTCGTCTTGATCGACAACCGCGGCACGCCGAACCAGGGCCGCGCGTGGTCGCGCGCGGTGCTGCGCGATCTGATCACGATCCCGCTCACCGATCAGGTCGACGTCCTGCACGCGCTCGGCGGCGAGCACGCGGAGCTCGATCTGTCGCGCGTCGGGATCTTCGGCTGGAGCTTCGGTGGATATCTGTCGGCGATGGCCGTGCTGATGCGCCCCGACGTCTTCCGCTGCGGGATCGCGGGCGCGCCGGTCACCGACTGGTCGCTCTACGACACCGCGTACACCGAGCGCTACATGAAGCAGCCGAGCGAGAACGCCGACGGCTACGCGAAGACCAGCGCGATGACGTACGCGGCCAAGCTCGAGCGGCCGCTGCTCGTGATCCACGGCCTCACCGACGACAACGTGCACCTCGCGAACTCGCTCGCGCTCGTGCAGGCGATCGTCGCCGGCGGACATCGCGCCGACTTCGTGCCGCTGTCGTCGACGCACATGGTGCCGGATCCGAAGGTGCGCTTCGCGCAGGAGAAGCTGCAGATCGACTTCTTCCGCGAGCACCTCGGCCCGCCGCCGTGATCCTGTGGCGCGACGATCGCGTCGTCGCGGTCGACAAGCCGGCGGGCATGATCGTGCACCGCGGCTGGGCCGACGACGACGAGCCGCTGCTGCAGACGGTGCGCGATCTCGTCGGCACGCTGGTGTTCCCGATCCATCGGTTGGATCGCGGCGCGTCGGGCGTCGTCTTGTTCGCGCTCGATCGCGACGCGGCGAGCGTGCTCGGCAAGGCGATCGCCGCCGGCGACGGCTTCGACAAGCGCTACGTCGCGATCACGCGCGGCCATCCGCCCGAGCACGCGGTGATCGATCACGCGATCCCGAAGGAGCCCGGCGGCGAGCGCCTCGCCGCGGTCACCGAGATCTGGCGCCGCGACGTGTTCGGGCGCTACGCGCTGGTCGAGTGCGCGCCTCGGACCGGGCGCTTGCACCAGATCCGCCGGCACCTGAAGCACATCAGCTGTCCGATCATCGGCGACGTCCGTTACGGGAAGGGCGAGCACAATCGCATCTGGCGCGAGGCGCACGGCCTGCATCGCCTCGCGCTGCACGCGTCGCGCTTGACGTTCCCGCACCCCGCGACCGGCGCGGCGATCACCGTCGAGGCGCCGCTCCCCGACGATCTCGTGCGCGCGGTCGCGAGCGCGCGCGCGACGTACGTTCTGACGTAAGATCGATCCGTGCTTCGCCTCGATCTCGAGCGCGAGCTCGGGTGCTCGCCCGCGCGCGCGTGGCCGCTGATCGCCGATCCGGTGCTGGTCAATCGTTGGTCGACGGCGCAGGTCGAGTCGCTCGCCGCCGGCGACGGCGGTCACCCGGGCGGCACCGGCGCGATCCGCCGCGTGATCACCTCGCGGCGGCCGCGCGCGAACCTGCTCGAGATCATCGAGCGCGCCGACGCGCCGCGCCGGCTCGACTACCGCGTGATCGCGGGCGCGCCGATCCGGCATCACGCGGGATCGATCCACCTGCTCGAGGCGCCGCGCGGCTGCTTGCTGCGCTGGGAGATCGAGATCGACTTCGTCGCGCCGGGCATGGCGTGGGTGATGAAGAAGACGATCGCGCCCGAGCTCGACGCGTCGCTGGATCGGCTGGTGTCGTTGGCCGCCGACCCGCCGAACGGCCTGCCGCCGCCGCCGGCGCGCGCGCTCGACGACAGCCACGACGTGCTGCTCGCGCTCCACGACGAAGCCGATCGCATCATCGGCGCGCAGCGCGCGATCGCGGATCGCCTGCTCCACCGCGGCGACGATCGCGGCCACTTCGCGCGCGCGCTCCAGTACGTCACCGAAGATCTGACCGCGATGGTCGCGAACGAGCGCTTCGATCATCCCGGCTGGGTGCTGCGGCTGATCCCGATCGTGCACCGCTTCTACGAGGACAGCCTCGTGCGCCGGCTCGGCGAGCGCACCGGCGCGATCGAGCCGCACTGGGAGCGCGCGTTCGTCGCGACCGAGAAGGCGCGCGAGCGCGGCAAGACCGCGTTCGAGGCGGCGCTCACCGGCGTGATCGAGGGCGTGAAGGCGCACGTCGAGCACGATCTGCCGCGCGCGCTCGCCGCGGTCTATCGCGAGTACGGGGAGCGCTGCGACTACGCGCGCTTCCTGCCCGACTTCCTGCGCACGACCGGGATCCTCGCCGACGCCGGCGAGCGCGTGATCGCCGATTGGCCGCGCCGCGCGTGGACGCCGCGCGCCCGTCTGCTCGACGCGCTCACGCCTTCCGTCTTCCGCGCGCGCATGCTCGATCGCACGCTCTATCCGATCGGGCGCGCGTATCGCGACGCGTTCGATCGCGGGCGCGCGCTCATCTCGTCGCGGTGAGCGTGAGCTTCGCGAAGCGCGGCCAGTACAGCTCGCGCATGCCGTCGGTCGTGAAGAGATCGCCGAACGTGAAGCTGTTGGTCGCGTACGTGATCGCGAGCGTGCCGTCGCCGGTGTCGAGCTCCGGGTGCGCCTTGCCGGCGTAGACGAACGGATCGGGGCCGAGCGACTCGGGCGGCGTGAAGACGTCGACCGGATCCGACCACGGGCCGGTGACGTCGGGCGCGGTGCGGATCGCGATCGTCGTCGCGCCGAAGCCGCGGCTCATGACATGGATCCAGCGCGTCCCATCGAAATGGATCGACGCCTCGGGGCCGGCGTCGTCGATCACCGTGGCGGGCGGACCAGAGCCCCACGACGCGCCGTCCCACCACTGGATCGACGATAGGTCTCCGGTCGCGAGCGACGCGATCGGGAACCGCGCGAGCATGCCGTGGTGCGGCTCGTCGGTCGCGAGCGCGATGACGTAGTCACCGTCGCGCGCGACCGCGGTGCCGACCTGCGCGCTCCACGCCTGCGCGGGCGGCTCGAGCCACGACTGCTGCCACGCGCTCGGCGGATCGTCCGGGTTCGCGATCAGGACCGCGCGCCATCCGTCGCTCGCGAAGCCGAGCCCGCCCGGATCGCTCTTCTCGATCGAGAGGAACACGATCAGCGGGCCGCCTTGGATCCGCACGCCGCCGAGCGGCCAGTGCCAGCGATCGCCGCGCTCCGGGATGAACGAGGCGGGCACGCCGCTCGCGTCGCCCCACGCGAACTGCATCGTCGCGCGCGTCGGATCGCGACCGGTCTCGACCGCGACGGTGTTGCGCACCATCTTCGACTCCGCGCGCAGGTGCGCGGTCGTCGTCGCGACGAACGTGTCGCCAAACAGCCACGCGACGCGATCGCCGCCGAGATCGACCGAGTACGCCGCGTCGGCGCCGAGCCAGGACTGTTCGGAATGGAACAGCGTGTTCGCTTCCGGCCATGGTGTTCCGTTTCCCTCGAGCGACGGTGGCGGCGCGGCGCTGCACGCCGTCGCCGCGAGGAGGATCGAGGACATCCGCACGCCTCCAATGACACGCGAACCGCGTCCCTTGGTCCACACCCCTCGCAACCCCGCGGAATCGGCGCGCTTCCGGCTGGCACCTGCGCTGCAATATCCCCCGGCATGAAGCGCATGTTCATGGCCGCCGCGATCCTGCTCACGAGCGTCACCGCACACGCGGAGATCACCGCGCGTGCGAGCGCATCGCACGACGCGCCGACCTTGCACGGCGCGCCCATGAACGGTCCGTACACGACCGCGTTCGACGAGAAGTGCGCCGACGTCCGCGATCTCGCGATCCGCGGCGAGGCGACGTGCAAGCGCGTGCGCTCGATGAAGGTCGGCGCGATGCGCGCCGAGATCCACCGCGTCGGCTGGGCCGACGGCAGCGGCGACTACTACCTGTCGATCAAGACCGCGCAGGGCTGGTTCGTCTCGGACGTGCCGCTCCAGATCGAGACCGAAGACGGCCACGCGGGTCACTACGACGTCGGCACGATCGACTCGATCTCGGTCGCGAAGGAGAAGGTCGGCGTGTCGGTGTCGATCCGCGAGACGTGGACGACGTACTGCAACGCGTGCGAGGAGCCGCGCGATCGCAGCAGGCCCGAGCGCGCGTTCAAGTCGACCGCGACCTTCGTGTGCGGCGTCGGCACGAACGGCACGCCGAGCTGCACGTCGCCGCTCTACACGATCGGTGACGACGCGAAGCCGCCGCGGATCGTCGGCACGCGCATCGTCGCGCGCGGCGTCATGACGGGCGAGCCGACCGAGTACGGCCAGGAATGGCACGACCTCGCGGACGACACGTACACGATCGCGCTATGAGCGTCGTGCACGCAGGCGGGCACGCGTACGAGGTGCGCCAGACGAGCGCACCGGCGCCGAGCGTGCCGGGCGATTCGCCGAACGAGATCGTCACGATCACGATCGTGCGCGACGGCGAGGACGTGACCAGCCTCGACTTCGACACGCACACCGAGAACGGGATGGGCACGGTCTCGCGCGACGCGACGATCGATGCGCGCATCGTGAAGCGCGGCGCGAGGATCGAGGTCGTCGTCCGCGAAGCGTGGGCGATCTGGTGCGAGCCGTGCGATCCGTATCAGCACGGGCACTCGTTCGTCTCGACGGTGATCACGTGCGGCGCCGACGGCTGCAGCGACGCCGCGAGCTTCACGATCGGGCTGCCCCCGGTGCCGTGAGGGAACAGGGGCCAGGGGCAGGAGCCAGGAGCCAGTCGCCAGGGGCCAGTCGGCAGAGGCAGGGGCCAGGGGCCAGGGACCAGGGACCAGGGATCAGGGTCAGTGGTCGCGCGGCACTGACTCTGGTCTCTGGTCGCTGGTCGCTGGCCCCTGCTACTGGCCCCTGGCGACTGGCTCCTGGCTCCTGCCCCTGCTCCTGAGCCCACGTAGTACCGTCGCAGCATGCGCCGGCTGCTCCTGCTCGCAACGATCGCCGCGTGCTCGCGCGGCACGAGACCGCCCGCATCGGTCGCGCCGGTCGTGCACGAATCGCAGGCCCCGGCGGCCGCGAACGACCTGATGTCAGATCCCGACGAATACCGGATCGATCACGTCAGCCGCGACGCGGGCGAGGCGATCTTCACGCGCACCGGCATCGGCGATCCGTATCGCGCCGGCGTGCCGTACCCGATCTTCCTCGCGCTCTTGCGCGCGTACCCCGAGCTGTTCGGTCACGACACGCAGGAGCTCGCGGCGCGCTTCGGCTTCGTCGCGCGCACGCCCGACCCGTCGAGCACGGATCTCGATCTGCGCGAAGGCCTGCCGCTCGGCATGCACCTCACGACCGATCCGTACACCGGCGTGCAGTTCGTCGTGACCAACTGCGCGCTGTGCCACGCCGAGCGGCTGCATCTGCCCGACGGCGATCGCGTCGTGATCGGGCTCGGCTCGAAGCACGTGCGCATCCACGCGTACGACGCCGCGTTCGCCGACGCCGCGCGCCGCGCCGATTTCGGCGGCGAGAAGCTGGCGCCGCTCGCCGACGAGGAAGCCGCCGCGCACCACGTGAGCTGGGGCCTCGATTGGCGCGTGCCGCTCGTCAAGGCGACGCTCGACGCGATGACCGCGCGCGCGAAGCAGCGCGCCGAGCTGATCGAGAAGACGCGCAACGGACCGCCCGGCCGCGTCGCGCCGATCGAATCGTTCGCGCTCGTGCTCGGCGCGATGCGCGGTACGCCGATCAAGACGAACGAGGCGGTCGGCTGGTCGAAGGTCCCCGACGTGATCGGCTTCGCGCAGCGCGTGACGCTGTCGTGGGACGCGGCCGGCGAAGGGCCGATGGACGTGCTCGTCGTCGAGGCCGACGTCGCCGCCGGCGTGAGGCCCGACTGGTTCTGGCGCCATCCGCTGCAAGGCGCGTCGCTCGGCGCATTCCTCCGCCAGCCGCGCCGCGAGCTGCGCTTCCCCGGATCGATCGATCGCAAGCTCGCCGCCAAGGGCAAACAGCTCTTCGAGGACAACTGCGCGCGCTGTCACGGCGACTACGCCGACGACGGCCACGTGATCCGCTACGACGAGCAGGTCGTCCCGCTCGACGTCGTCGGCACCGACCCGGCGCGCGCGAACGCGGTCACCGACGACTTCCTCGCCGCCGCCAACGATCCGAAGATCACGCGCGAGCTCACGCACGCGCGCCACACCGGCGGCTACGTCCCGCCCGTGCTCACCGGCGTGTGGGCGCGCGCGCCGTTCGGGCACGCGGGGCAGTGGCCGTCGCTCGCGGTGATGGCGACACCGCCCGCCGATCGCGCCGGCCACTTCGCGCCGTATGTCTTCGATCCCGACGCGCCGTACGACTTGATCGACGTCGGCCTCGCGCACCATCGGCGCAAGGAGCTGCCCGGTCCGTTCGAGCAGATCGTCGGCGCGCCGCCGATCTCACCGCTCGGTCACCCGTTCCTCGCCGATCTCGGCCCCGACGCGCGCGCGGTGGTCGAGTACCTGAAGACGCTATGAGCAAAGACACGCACGACTACCGCCTCGCGCTCACCTGGGACGAACGCGGCCCCGGCACGATCGATTACCGCAGCTACTCGCGCACGTATCGCATCGCGATCGACGGCAAGCCCGAGCTCGTCGGCAGCGCCGATCCGACCTTCCGCGGCGATCCGAAGCTCCCCAATCCCGAGGAGCTGCTGGTCGCCGCGCTGTCGTCGTGCCACATGCTGTCGTACCTCGCGCTGTGCGCGCGCGCGAAGATCGTCGTCGTCGCATACACCGACGACGCGAGCGGCACGATGATCACGCGCGACGGCGGCTGGAGCGGCTCCTTCACCGAGGTCGTGCTGCGCCCGCGCGTGACGATCGCGCCGGGCGGCGACGACGCGAAGGCGCGCGCGCTCCATCACGACGCGCACGACGGCTGCTTCGTCGCGGCGTCGGTCAACTTCCCGGTGCGCTGCGAGCCGACGATCGTGATCGCGTAGCGAAGAAGAGCTCAGCCGTTCGGCCGGACCGGCGCGAGCTTGTGCGAGATCTCCCGCTGCACCTTCTCGACCTCGCCCTGCAGCCACGACGGTACGTCGCCCTTGCCGATCTCGTAGGTCTTCGACTCACCGCCCGGCTTCGACGGCGCGAGCGTCGCGACCACGCTCACGATCGTCCCTTCACCGGTCGGCACGACCCGCGCCGCGAGCTGGAACAAGAACGTCTGCTCGTCCGTGCTCGTGCCGTGATCGAACGCCGTGTGCCGCTTGCACGCGTCGCCGTTCTCGGTGCGGCATTCGCGCGGCGTGGCGAACCCGTCGCTGCCCATGGGCGCGATGTTCATCCACCGCTCGGCGAGCACGTCGTGCACGGCGGACTTGGTGTCGTCGATGTTGGTGGTGTAGCGGGCGACCGCGGGATGGCTGGCGACCATCGTCGTCTGGGCGCCGCACGCTGCGAGGAATAGGGAGCTGAGGATCGCGAGTCTCATGTCAGTCGGCGCGAGCAAGCCATGCGCCACCGTTTGCCAGGGATCGCACGACGGATCTCCGACGAGATACCGCGACGCAGCCCGCGACTGCGACGACGCAGGGACGTCGCTGCGACGTCGCAGTGTAGGATGCGCGCATGTCGATCATCGAGATCGTGAGGCACGGTGAGGTCGCGGTCCTGCACGTTCGCGCAGGCAAGGGCAACGCGATGAGCCCGACGATGTTGACCGCGCTTCGCGCCGCGGTCACCGACGTCGATCGCAGCGACGCGCGCGCGCTCGTGATCACCGGCGACTCGGGATTCTTCTCGGCCGGCCTCGCGCTCCCCGAGATCATCGACTTCGATCGCGCGCAGGCGCGCGAGTTCATCGACCTGTTCGCGGACGCGATGCGCACGGTCCTGGTCGCGACCCTCCCGGTCGTCGCCGCGATCAACGGCCACGCGATCGCCGGCGGCTGCGTGCTCGCGCTCCAGTGCGACGCGCGCCTGGCCGCGAACGCGCCGATCAAGATCGGGCTCAACGAGGTGCAGCTCGGCATCGGCCTGCCCGCGGTGGTGGTCGAGGTGCTGCGCCTGCGCGTGCCCGCGAGCTCGCTCGCGCCGATCGCGCTCGAAGGCAACCTGTTCGAGCCCGCGCGCGCCCGCGAGCTCGGCTTGATCGACGAGCTGGTCGCGCCGCCGGAGCACCTTGCCCGCGCGATCGCGCGCGCGTCCGAGCTCGCGCGTGGGCCGCGCGCCGCCTTCGCGCAGGTCAAGTCGGCGCTGTCGCGCCACGCGGTCGGCGCGATCGACGCGATCGGCGCCGACGAGCGCGAGCGCTGGCTCGACACCTGGTTCACGCCGTCGGCGCAGACGATCCTGCGCGCCGCGGTCGCGCGCCTCAAGAAGTAGCTGCCACCGCGCGTGTCGCGCGTATCTAGACCTCGCCGTCGACGGTCCGGTCGGCTCGTGCGTCCACGTTCGCTGACTCGATGGTAACGGTGGCGATGGGGGCGGGACTTCGTTCGAGATGTGCTCGGACAAAGAAGCGACGAAGTCCATCGATGTCACCGGTCAGTCGGGCGGCAGCTATCTCGAGCTGATGGAAGATCCGCCCTGCAAGAACGCCGGTGTGAAGGTTGCGGTTCACTGACCCACCTGATCCTTCGCGCGCTTCGCGGCGTCGGCCTCGTCCGCGGCGCGGCGGATGCGCGCCTCGATGTCGGCGATGTTGATCTCGCCGTTCTCGAGTGACGACGCGGCGGCCGACGCCGCGTCGACCAGCACGAGCTGCACCTCGCGGTACTCGGACTTGGCCTTGTTGTAGCGGGCCTCGACCGCCTCGACCTCCTCGCGCTTGCGCATGCGCTCCTGGATCTCCTCGGTGGTGACCGAGCCGCGCTGCGCGAGCTCGATGTTCTGCGCGAAGTAGTCCTGGCGCATCGACGCGTGCTCGTGCGCGACGCGATCGAGCTGGCGCGCGACCGGCTCGTCGGCCTCCTTGTAGCGCTTCACGAGCTCGTCGAGGTACGTCTTGCGCTCCTCGGCGCTGCCCAGGATCTTCTGCGGCTTCATCAGCTCGGCGCGCGCGTCCTCGAGCTTCTGGTGATCGATCGTCGGAGCCTGCGGCTTGCCGCCCTCGAAGTCGGCGTGGCTCGGCTTCATCAGATCCGCGCCGCCGTCGGGCTTGGAGCCGACCTCGCCCGCGACCTCGTACTTGCCGAACGTCCACTTCTTGAACGTGTAGCGCCACAGCTCCTTCTTGAAGAAGACGAGCGCGGTCGCCTGCACGACCACGCCGACGCTCGCCGACAGCTCCGCGTCGGCGGCGTACGTGATCTTGGGCTTCTCGCTCGCGACCTCGCTCGCGCGCAGGCGCTTCGCCTCGCGATCGAGGACGATCACGCCGCCGATCGTCGTGCGCGCCTTCGCCGCCGCCTCGGCGCGCGCGAACAAGCCGACGCCGAGCGCGGCCGCGTACGCCGAGCCGAGGTTGACGCCGCCCTTGAACTCGACGCCGAGCGTGGCGCTCGCGCCGACGCTGCCGCTCAGGTGGAAGCGATCCTGCTCGGGCATCGCGAGCGACGCGCCGACGTCGGCGCCGAGCTTGACGTCGGCGCCGAGCCCCGCGAACACCTCGAGCCCGGGCACCAGCGGGAACGACGCCTGGAAGTCCGGAATCGGCGGCTGGTAGTCGATCGCGCCCTTGATCGAGCCCTGCTTGTTCTCGATGTCGAGGACCGCCTCGACGCCGAACAGGTTCGCGCCGATCTTCGACAGCACCGGGCTCACGCGATCGACGTGGAAGCGATCGTCGGGCGACTTCGGCTTCTCTGCGTCGTCCGCCGACGGCTTCTCGACCGGCGGCTTCTCGATCGACGCGCTCTCGACCGCGAGCGGCTTCGGCGGCGCGCCGATGCGCAGGCCGTGCACCTTGCCGCCGACCACGAGCTGCTTGAGGCCCGTGAAGCTCAAGACGCTCGGATCGATCCCACCGATCGAATCCAGCTCGCCCTTCGCCTGATCGGGCTTCTCGGGATCGTGCGTGTAGAGGAGCGACGCCTCCTTCACGCGCATGCCGTGGCGATCGAGCTCGAGCCCGACCGCGTCGAGGCTGACGTGCTTGCCGATGCCGACGTGCAGCTTGTCGACGCCGCCCGAGAACTCGTGGCCCTTGCCTTTCTTGTAGTCGACGTGCGCGCGCGTGAACGCGAGCTCGAAGATCGAGAACGCGGAGCTCATGCTGCTCCACAGGCTCAGATCGATCTCGCCGCCCTTCGTCACGCGACCGCGGAAGCCCGGGTCCTTCATCACGATGATGTCGGGCACGATCGAGAAGGTCGCCGGCGACTCGATGCCGATCGTCGCTTCTTCGAACGCGCCCCCGTCGGCGAGCACGAGCTCGCCCGCGCCGCGCAGCGGTGTGTCGAGGATCGTGGTCTCCAGGCTGCCCTTGAACTTGAGCCCCTTGTTCTTCTTCCACTCGGCGGAGACCTTCGGCAGCTTCACCGCGCCGTCGGCGAGCGAGACCGTCGAGATCTCGCAGGTGAACGCCTCGAGCCCCTGATCGTTCACGACGATCGACGGCAAGACGATGCCGCCGATCGTGAACACCGGCGGCAAGCCGGGCGGGTTGGTCACCTCGAGGTCGCTGAGCGCGATCGTGAAGCCGCCCGACCACGGCAGGTTGATCATCTGCGGCGACTTGGTCTCGAGCTTGGTGTCGAACAGGTTCAAGCCGAGCTTGAACGGCAGCTGCAGGCCGCCGCTCTTCTTCTCCTTGTGATCGAAGCGGGCGAGCGCCGGCTGATCGACCTCGAGCCACACGTGCTTGAAGTCCTTCTTCACGAGCGGCTGCGCGACCTGCTGCGCGCTGCGCTCCTCGCTCGGCGCCGGCGACGGCGATCCCGACAGCTGCTCGGCGGCGTACGCGCCCGGCGTCGGCGCCTGCGTGGTCGACGGGCGGAACCGGTTCCACACCTGCTTGTAGAGCCAGCTCGCGGGGCGATGCAGCAGATCGTCGATCGTCGCGCGCACCCACTCGATCGCGGCGACCAGGCTGCCGTCGACGAAGACCGCGTTGACCATGCCCTCGGCGGTCGGCGTGCTGACCAGGTAGCCGAGCGCCGCCGCCATGCCGCGGCCGAGCCCGTACGAGATGATCGTCTGCACGACCTGCGGCAGGAGATGGAGGATCGATCGCAGCGTGGTGAGCGCGCCGAGGATCGGGTTGAAGACGTTGCCGACCAACGCGAGCGCCGCCTTCAGGCCCTCGGTCATCACGATGTCGCCGATGCGGCCGAGCACGCCGGTCAAGCCCGGATCCATGTAGAAGAACGCGACGCGCTCGACCGTCTCGAAGACGTGCTCGAGCGCGTGCTCCTTGATCAGCGAGACCAGGACGTCGCGCGTCATGCTGCTGGTCGCGACGTCCTTCACGATCCCGACCGCGGTCGGCTTGCGCTGCACCGGCCCGCGCGACTCGCCGCCGAGCAGCGATCCGGTGCGCACGATCTCGCCGCGCGCGGCGGCCGCGCCCCACGCGTCGGCCTCCGCCTCGAGCCCGCCGTCGTCGTTGATCGCGAGGCCCTTGCCCTGCCCGCCCGCGCTCACGCGACCCTCGCGCTGCTGCACGACGTGCGCGAGCTCGTGACCGATCAGCGATCGGCCCGCGTCGCTCGACGGATCGAAGCGGCCCGCCGCGAAGTGCAGATCGTTGCCGAGCGCGAACGCCTCGGCGCCGAGCGCCGCGGCCGCGCCGCCGTGGTGCACGCGCACGCCGCCGAAGTCGGCCGCGAACGAGCGCTCCATCGACGCGCGCAGATCACCGGGCAGCGGCGCGCCGCCGCCGCCGAGATCGAGCTCGCGCGCGCCGCTCGGGAGATTCGGCGACTTCGATCCGGCAGCCGCGCGGCGCTGGATCGCCATCGTCAGCGTGCGGCGGCCGGGCGTGCCGCGCTTCGCGCGCCGCGCGTCCTCGTGATCGTCGTCGTGATCGAGGTCCGGCGTGGGCGACCAAGGGTCGAAGGCCATCGCCGGCGGTAAGAGCAGGCAACGCGCCAAGCCGATCGCGCGCGAACCGCGCGGAATCGCTGGCGCGATCGTCGGGTGCACCTGCGGCATGCCGCAGCTGCATGCTACCGGGCGACCGCCGGGCCCATCGTCGCCATCGCGTCGAACTGCGCGTCCTCGAGGTTGTCGAGCAGGCGCTTGGTCACCAGGCGCACGAGGAAGAAGCTGAACTCCGGCTTCTGGTAGAAGAGCTGCAGCACGACGTCCTGCGTGACGCTGTAGAGATCGCACTCGCCTTCGCACACCGCGGTCGCGGTGCGCTCCTTGTCGGCGGACAAGAGGCCGATCTCGCCGAAGACGTCACCGTCCTTGAGCACCTTGTCGATCTCCTTCAAGCGCACGCGCCCGCGCTGGAGGAAGTACATGCGATCGCCGCGGTCGCCGGTCTTGAAGAGGACGTCGCCGTCCTTGCGCGTCTCGTGCTTCATGAACGGGAGGAGCGGCTCGATCTTGAAGTCGCCGCGCGCGGCGGCCTTCACGCGCGTGATCAGGCGCTTCATCTGGATGAAGCGCAGCACGTTGAGCGGAAGCAGGCACGTCTGGAGGATCAGGACCGGATAGATGCCGGCGATCGACGTGTACGTGATCATCACGCAGTTGGCGGCGATCGCCGTCAAGCGCAGCGGGATCATCGTCTTCATGAAGAACGTGAGGAACATGAGGACGGACCCCACGTACCCGATCGCCTGCACCCAGTTCCACGTCATGCGTGGATCCTAATCGAAGTGCAGTGACGATGCCCCGGCGAGCTGCGCGTGCGTGAGGTACGGGCCGTCGATCGGCGCGCCGTCGACGGTGAGCTCGCTCGACTGCTCGATCACGAGCTCGTGCCCGCCGACGTCGACGCGGATCTTCGGGAAGCGCGGCGCGCCGACGATCCAGCGATCGGTGCCGGGCACCGGATAGACGCCGCACGCGGCGAGCACGTACCACGCGCCCATCGTGCCGCCGTCGTCGTTGCCCTGCAGGCCCGCGGGTCGATCCGTGTACTGCGTGTCGAGGATCCACGACACCCACTGCACGGTGAGATCGCGGCGGCCGGTCTGCGCGAACAGCCACGCGGCGTTCAGATCGGGCTCGTTGCCGTGCCAGTAGTACGGCCGCGGCAGCATCGAGTCGGGCGACGCCTCGTAGTCGGCCTTCGCCATCGTGAAGAAGGTGGTGAGCTTCGCGACGAACGCGTCTTGGCCGCCGAGCAGCATGACGAGCCCGTCGGGATCGTGGGCGCCGGCCATCCACAGCGACTGCCACGCGTTCGCCTCGGCGTAGTCGTCGGACTGCGCGAGATCGTCGAAGCTCGCGGGGAACGATCCGTCGGCGTGGCGCGCGCGCACGAAGCCGACCGCGGGATCGTAGAGGTTGCGCCAGCCGTGCGAGCGCGTGCGCAGGAGATCCGCGTCGGCGGTGTGGCCGAGCTTCTCCGCCAAGCCGGCGAGCGCGACGTCGTCGTGCGCGAACTCGGTCGTGAGGCTCGCGCTGCGTCCCGTCGTCGACGGCGCCCACCCGTTCGGCATGTACGCGTCGACGCCCGCGCGCTCGCCGCGACCTCCCGCGGGCGGCGTCGTGTCGATCGCCTCGGCGCGCAGGAGCGGCCACGCGTCGGCGCCGCCCGCGTCACCGACGCGAAGCTCGGCGTCGGCGATCGCGATCTCCGCGCTGGCGCCGAGCATCGATCCACCCTCGCCGATCAAGACCGGCCAGCGCGGGAACGCGCCGGTGCCGGCGCCGAACGCCGCCAACGATCGCCCCACGTCGCGCGCGTCCTCGGGCGCGAGCCACGCGTACAGCGACGCGACGGTGCGATACGTGTCCCACAAGGACAGGTCCGACATCATGCGGAACGTCGCGTGCGCGGGCGAGGTCATGCCCGCGAGCTGATAGCTGCCGTCGACGTCGCTGATGATCGTCGGCATGAGGAACGCGTGATAGAGCGACGTGTAGAAGATGCGGCGCTCGGCGTCGGTGCCGCCGGTGATCTTCACGCGCGCGAGCAGCTCGCGCCACGCGCTCTCCGCGTTCGCGATCACGAGTGCGTGATCGAAGCTCGGCATCTCGGCGTCGAGGTTCGCGCGCGCGCCGGCGATCGAGACCAGCGACACGCCCACGTGCAGCTCGACCGGCGCGCCGGCCGGGAACTTCAAGACGGCCCCGCCGGTCCACGTCATCGAGCTCGTCCACGCGTCCTTCGCGCGGATCACGAAGAACAGATCGAAGCCGCCGTAGTTGCCGCTCATCCCGCCCTTCGCGTGGAAGCGGCCGCTGAGCTCGTGCGCCGCATCGTCGACGGTGATCATCGGATCCGTCACGGTGCCGCCCTCGAGCGTCTTCATCAGATCGATCACGACGTCGCCCTGCGCGCCGCCGAAGTCGTAGACGTGATCCGCGGCGTGCGCGGTCGCCGCGAGCGACACGTCGACGCCGGTCGCGAGCTTCACGCGATACTCGGCCGCGCCCGCGACCTCGTCGCTCTTCTCGAAGTGCGCCTCGTAGTCGCGCACGCTCGTCTTCTGCGCGTCGAACATCGCGCCCGGCACCGGCATCAGCGACAGGTTGCCGAGATCCGGCACGCCCGCGCCGTGCAGATGCAGGTGCGAGAAGCCCTGGACGCGATCGTCGCCGTCCCAGTAGCCGCTGAAGTGCAGGAACCCGACCGTGCCGTACGGCCCGTTGGTGTCGGGCCCGACCTTGACCAAGCCGTGCGGCACCGCGGCGCCGACGAACACGCCGCCGTACGTGAAGCCGAGCCCGCCCGCGCCGATCAACGGATCGACGAGCGGGATCGGATCGGTCACCTCGGACAGCGGGGCATTTTGCCCGCACGCGAGCAACGTCACCGCGAAGGCAGCGGCGATCCTCATCGCGACCGACTGTACTACGCTTGCGAAGTGGAACCGACCTTCGATCTCGAGGCCTACCTCGCGCGCATCGGCTACACCGGGCCGCGCGAGCCGACCGCGGCGGTGCTCGCGATGTTGCACACCGCACACGCCGAGACCATCCCGTTCGAGAACCTCGACATCGCGCTCGGGCAGCCGATCCAGCTCGATCTCGCGAGCTTGATGACCAAGATCGTCGTCGGGAAGCGCGGCGGGTACTGCTACGAGCAGAACACGCTGTTCGCGGAGGTCTTGCGCTTGTTCGGCTTCGCGGTCGAGATGCTCGCCGCGCGCGTGCGCATGGGGCCGCCGCGCCCGACGCCGCGCACGCACTGCCTCCTGCGCGTGACGATCGACGGCGACGCCTGGCTCGCCGACGTCGGCTTCGGCGGCGACGGCCTGCTCGAGCCGGTGCCGTGGACGCTCGGCGAAGATCTCGGCTCGGGCGGGATCCGCTATCGCCTCGAGGCCGAGGGCGCCGACACCGTCTTGCACGCGGCCTTGCCCAACGCCGGTTGGCTCCCGCTCTACGCGATCCGCGCCGACGACGTCGTCCTGCCGATCGATCTCGAGGTCGCGAACTGGTTCACGTCGACGCACCCGGCGTCGCCGTTCGTGCGCGGCGTGATCGCGCAGAAGGTCGGGCGCGACGAGCGCCTCCGCCTGGTCGGCAAGGAGCTCACGATCAAGCGCGGCTCGCAGCAGGAGAAGATCGAGGTCACCGATCCTGAACAGCTGCTCGCGATCCTGCGCGAGAAGTTCACGCTCGACTTCCCGGCGGGCACGCGCTTCAAGGGCTTCGGCGCCTGATCTTGGTCAGCGCCTTCGCCTCGAGCGAGCGCGAGTACTCGTCCCACGCGCGCGACTCCTCGTCGGTCGCCTTCCACAGCGTGAAGTGACACGTCGGCGCGCCGGCGGGGATCGTCGAGTCGAACTTCACCTGCCAACCGCGCCCGAGCGTGTGCTCCTGCGCGGCCTGGATCATCCCGCGCACGAAGTAGCGCTGGATGCGGCAGTCGAACGCCTTGTAGTGATCCTGGTGCGGGCACCAGATGATGTCGAAGCTGACCTTGCCCGCGTCGTCGATGCGCGGCGCCTCGAGCGACGCGTACGCGATCCGGTTGATCACGGTCGCGTAGAACGAGAAGAACTCCGCCTCGCTCATGTCGTCGGGGACGATCGTGTCGGCGAGGATCTGGCGACCGACGTCGAGCCCGATCGCGGAGACCGCGTCGCCGACCATCGCCTGCCCTTCGGCGCCGAAGCGCGCCTCGGCGGCCTCGAGCACGCCGACCAGCGCCATCGCCTGCATCGTCCCCCACTGCCAGAGCGTGGCGGGATCGAAGTCGGTGGTCAGCACGTCCTTGCGAAGACGCTCGAGTCCCTTCGCGTACGGCTGGTTGAAGCGGAAGTCTTTCCAGCGCGGCTCGTCGCGGTGCTCCCAGTGGGCCATGCCGCGAACGTAGCGCGATCAGGGCGGGCTCGGCACGTCGCCGCCATCGGGCGTGTCGGTGCCGCTGCCGCCACCACCGCCGCCGCCGCCGCCGTCACCGTCGTCACCGCCGCCGTGGCATCCGCCGTCGAGATCGACGCAGCAGTGTTGGTCGTCGCAACCGGGCGCGCAGGGATGCTTCTTGTCATCGCCTTGGCCGCTGTTGCCGTCGTAGTAGCAATCGACCTTGCCGCTGTGCGGATCGTCGATGTTGTCGCCGGGAATCCCGGTCGGGCTGTTGTGCCCGCCGTTCCCGTTGCCGGTCATCGGCACGAAGCTCGAGTTCGGGGTGCACACGTCGCCGGTCAAGGCGTTGTGATAGGTGGCGGAGTCACCGGCACAGCCGACGAGTCCTCCGGCGAACAGGACTGCAAACAGCATCTGGCGCATGAGGTCGCTTACAGCAACTGTGGAGCCAGGGTTTGCGAACCCTAGATGCGCGACGACACTCGAGGGGGGTGGGGACTCTTCCCGCGGAGTGTCGGCTCGCACCGACAATCGCGGGTCAGGGCGGGTTCGGGACGTCCGTGCCCGCGTCGGGATGATTGTCGCAAGTGCCGTCCGCTTCGATGATGCAGCAGTGGTTGGCATCGCAACCCGGATGCTTCTCCTTCGATCCCTTCGCGACGAAGGTCGACATGTCCGGCGAGCAAGCCTGACCCGTGAGCGAGTTGTGGTAGCTGGCGGTCTCGGTTCCGCAGGCAGCGAACCCGAGTGCGAGTGCAAGAGCAGTGAGCGTGCGCATTTGACTTCCCGATCGACCCGGCGCTCCCACCTACAGCAACCGATGGGCCATCCGGGGTCTCGCGCACGTGGCCGACGGACCTGGGATCGGAGTCGCCGCGGTGGGGCCCGCGGACGCCGCTCGCGTGGGGCTGTCCCCTACGCCGAAAATCGGAGATGTCCCAAAGTTGCGCTACCTTCGTGCCGTGGCCCGCTTCGACGAGCGCGCGACGCAGCCCGCGCGCGGACCGCGCGACATGCTGCGATGGAAATTCGGCAAGAAGGAGCCGAAGGATCGCGCGATCGATTCCGTGCGGCCGCTCCACGTCGCAGGTGGTGCGGACGCGATCGCGTCGGGAGCGCCGGTCGCGTGTTGGATCGGGCACGCGTCGTGGGCGTTCCGCCTCGGCGGCACGCTCGCGGTGATCGATCCGATCTTCGGCGCGATCGGCGGCGTCGTGCGGAGGCTCGTGCCGGCGGGGCTCGCCGCTTCCGAGCTCGCGCCCGACGTCGTGATGGTCACGCACGATCATCGCGACCACATGGATCTGCCGAGCCTGCGCGCGCTGGGATCCGCACCGACGTACGTCGTGCCGCTCGGCAATCGATCGCGCGTCGACTTCGCGCCGAACGTGATCGAGCTCGATTGGTGGGAGAGCACGAAGATCGGCGCGCTCGACATCACGCTCGTGCCCGCGCGCCACTGGTCGATGCGCGCGCCGTGGAACCGCAACGACACGCTGTGGGGCGGCTTCGTCGTGCGCGGGCCCGAGGGCACGGTCTATCACTCGGGTGACACCGCGTGGGGCGATCACTTCGCGGAGATCGGCGCGCGCTGCGGCGCGATCGATTGGGCCATGCTGCCGATCGGCGGTTACGCGCCGCGCTGGTTCATGGAGCCGCAGCACGTCGATCCCGACGAAGCCGGCCGCGCGTTCCTCGCGCTCGGCGCGAAGCGCCTGCTCGCGATGCACTGGGGCACGTTCCGCCTCACCGACGAGCCGGTCGGCGAGCCGCCCGCGCGCCTGCGCGCCTTCTGGCGCGCGCACGAGCTCGACGACGATCGCTTGTGGATCCTCGACGCCGGCGAAGCGCGACCGCTCAGCGGCTGATCCGGCCGATCGTCGCCGTGAGCGCGCCCGCCAGCGCGTAGACGTGCGACGGCAGCTTGTGGCCGGCGCCGACGTGCTCGTACGGCGCGGGCGGATTCGAGTCGTGCGCGAGCGCGTGGAGGAACGCGACCTCGCCGAGCACCAGCGTCGCGATGTCGTAGCAGTCCGACGGACGGACCTGCGCGGTGTCGCCGCCGAGCGTGCCGTGCTCGATCACCGGATGGCCCTTGCTCTTGATCAGCGAGCGCGCGGCGTCGAGCGCTTCGTGCAGGCGCGCGAGGCAGTCGGCGGGGATCTTGCCGTGCTCGTGCGCGGGCATCGCGTGCGAGTGATCGCCGCACAGGCGCTCGGCGTAGCAGAGCGCGAGCGTGACGCGCTCGTAGACCTCGCCCGGCGTGGTCGGCTTCTCGAGCAGGCGATCGAGCTGGCGCGACAGCGTCGCCAGCACGCCGAAGACGTCCGACGGCGTGCGGCTCGCCTCGCGCGCGGGCGCCGCGGGCGCGGCCTCGTCGCACACCGACTTGTGCACGGCGGCGACGTGGCGCGCCGCCGCCTCGATCACCTGGTTCACGTGACCGGGGCGGATCTTGTCGACCGGCGGCGCGTGATCGACGGGCTGCGAGACGTCGGCGCCGAACTCTTCGGCGAGGCGCGCGGCCTTGTGGTGCACCGCGAGCGCGGCGAACCAGCACTCGCGCGGCGAGGCGCCGGTCACCTTGATCGCCGGGCGCGTCTCGGTCGTTCGACCGAGATCGCGCCGCAGCTGCTCGACGGCGGCGGCGAGTTGGACAGCGTTGAGGTAGCAGTCAGCGGGCTCGACGGCGTCGATGGATTTCATGGGCTCCCAAGGATTTTCCATGGGAGCCCATGCGATCGCAACGCTTAGCCGACGGTGACTTTGCCGACCCCGCGGGAGCGGAGCAGCGCCTCGACCCGCGGCCGCACGTCGCCCTGCAGCACGATCATGTCGCCGTCGACGGCACCGCCGGTGCCGAGCGCCTGCTTGAGATCCTTCGCCCACTTCTCGAGCTGGCTGGGAGGGAGCGCGAGCTTCTCGACGATCGTCACTTCCTTGCCGCCGCGACCCTTGCGCTCGAGCCGCACGACCGCGCGCGGCGGGCCCTTCTTCTCGGGAGGAGCGCTCGGCGCCGGCCCCGTCGGGAGCGAGGCTTTGAGATCCGCCAAGGCCGCGAACGGATTGTCGGGCTTCTTCGTGCTCACGTCGCGAGCATACGATGTACGATCGTTCGGTGAAGCTCGCGATCGCCGTCGGAGCCATCGCCGCGCTCGCCGGCTGCCTGCGCCACACGTCGTACCAATCGTGTCAGACCGACGCGGACTGCAGCGGCAACCACTGCGAGTCCAACCACGCCTGCTCGGTCGACGACCAAGACTGCCCGAGCGGGCGCCGATGGCACAGCTCCGCGCCGCTCGCCGGCCAGTGCGTCGACGGGACCAGCAACCCCGACGCGCCGATGGTCGTGATCCCGCCCGGCCGCGAGTGCGTGCAAGGCCTCCCGCTCCCGGCGACGTACAGCGCGTGCGCCGCGAAGGTCGACGGCAAGGAGGCTCGCTGCGGCACCGAGATGTGGGACGCGGTCTGCGTGCGCACCGCCGAGGTCCAGTGCCAGATGCAGTGCGCGCAGCTCGCGTTCGTCGGCACCGAGATGCGCGCGTTCGTGATGCGCACGAGGGACGACCAGGTCGTGTGGCGCGATCCGCTGACCGACTACGAGGTCGTCGTCGGCAGCGCGTGGGCGGACTACGACAACGACGGCGATCCCGATCTCGCGACCGCCGGCGACGGGCTGCTCCGCATCTTCAAGAACGAGGGCTACGACGACAACGCGGGCACGCTCGTGCTGACGCAGGTGTCGTCGAAGTCGTGGTCGACGATCTCACCGCAGTTCCCCGAGTTCGGCGGCACCGACGCGCAGTGGGTCGACTACGATCACGACGGCGATCTCGACGCGGTCTTCGGCGGCTACGCGGGCCTGTTCGTGATGCGCAACGACGGCGGCGACGTCTTCCTCGATCAGCCGCCGCTGCTCCAGACCGTCGCGAACATCGACGGCGGCGATCCGATCGGCGCCAACGTGATCCGCACCGCGTGGGGCGACGCCGATGACGACGGATATCCCGAGCTCGCGGTCGTGCGCTTCGGCAAGGCGCCGCTCTTCTTCCACAACGATCACGGCGGCACGATGACGCAAGCGAGCTGGGGCAACGGCGATCCCGACTTCGGCGGCGGCGTCGCGTGGTGCAACGTCGACAAGGACGCGGCGCCCGAGCTCGTGCTGAGCGGCTACAGCTACGTGCGGATCGCCGACAACGTGCTCGGCAAGCCCGCCGATCAACCCGTGCAGCTCAACAACGAGTCCGGCTCCGACATCGAGTGCGCCGACTTCGACGGCGACGGCGATCTCGATCTGTTCGTCACCGGCGACGACGGCGTGCCGTCGCGCGCGTACACCAACGGCGCCACCACGATCGCGAGCTTCAGCGAGAGCTGGCGCGACACCAGCGCGAACGCGATGGCCGGCAAGACCCACCAGTGGAACGCGCCGATCGGCGACCTCGACGGCGATCACAAGCTCGACGCGTGGGGCGTCGGCAACGCGCAGGACGCGCCGATCACGTACCAGCCGTATCCGAACGCGTCGACGACCAACAAGGTCCAGTTCACCGTGCCCGCTCCCGTCGTCCTCACGGCCGAGCAGCAATCGAACCGCCTCATGTCGTTCGCCCCCGCGATTGGACACTGATACGGTGCGCGCATGCGCACCCTCCTCGCAACGCTCGCCATCGCCGGCGCGATCGCCGGCAGCGCTCACGCGCAAGCCGCCGCGAAGCCGAAGACCAAGCTGACCTGGTACGGCCACGCCGCCTTCAAGATCGAGACGCCCGCGGGCAAGGTCGTCCTGATCGATCCGTGGATCCAGAATCCGTCGAACCCGAACGGCAAGAAAGATCTGGCCGACCTCAAGACGGTCGATCTCGTGCTCGTCACGCACGGGCACTTCGATCACGTCGGCGACGCGGTCGACATCGGCAAGCGCACCAAGGCGAAGCTCGTCTCGATCTTCGATCTCGGCCGCGCGCTCGTGAACGAGCTCGGCTATCCGAAGGACCAGGCCGGCTTCGACACCCAGGGCAACTTCGGCGGATCGCTCGCGCTGCTCGACGGCGACGTCACCGTCACGTTCGTGCCCGCGATCCACAGCTCGCAGGTCGCGAAGAACGACACCTCGATCACCGACGGCGGCGAGCCCGCGGGCTTCGTCATCCAGGTGAAGAACGGGCCGACCTTCTATCACACGGGCGACACCGATCTGTTCAGCGACATGAGCCTGATCCCGAAGATCGCGAAGATCGACGTCATGCTCGCGTGCATGGGCGATCACTTCACGATGGGCCCGTCGCGCGCGGCCGACGCGGTGAAGCTCGTCAAGCCGAAGACGGTCGTGCCGATGCACTTCGGGACGTTCCCGGTCCTGACCGGCACGGTGCCGGACTTCGAGAAGGCGCTCAAGAAGGCGGGAACCGGCGCGAAGCTGCGCGAGATGAAGATCGGCGAGACGATCGAGCTATAGTCCGCGCGTGCGAAGCGTGCGTCTCGTCGTCGCGGCGTTGGTTCTGTCGAGCGCGTGCAAGCGCGTCGGCCCCGGTATCACTCACGTCGACGCGGCGCACGGCGCGCAGCTCTACGGCAAGCTGTGCGCGCTCTGCCACGGCGATCAGCGCGAGGGCGGCAAGGCGGACAACGCCCCGTCGTTGTCGTCGCCGACCTTGCTCGCGAGCGCGAGCGACGACTACCTGCGCAACGCGATCGTGCGCGGACGTCCGGGCACCGCGATGGCGGGCTACGGCAAGCAGATCGGCGGGCCGCTCTCCGACGCCGACGTCAGCGCGCTGATGGAGTTCATCCGCCAAGGCGCGCCCGAGCGCGCGGTGATGCACGCGCCGCCGCCGGGCAACGCGGCCGAGGGCAAGAACGTGTACGCGCAGAACTGCCGCGTCTGTCACGGCGAGCAAGGCCAGCGCGGCACCGCGGTCTACCTCGCGGGCCCGTCGTTCCTCGCCGCCGCGTCCGACGAGTTCCTCGCGTTCGCGATCGACAACGGCCGCCCGGGCACGAAGATGGCCGCGTGGCGCGGCACGCTCACGCCGAATCAGATCAGCGATCTCGTCAGCTACATCCGATCGTGGAGCCGGCCCGTCGAGCAGCCGCCGAAGACCGAGCCGAAGGTCCCCGACAACCTCCCGATCGTCTTGAACCCGACCGGCCCCGCGCCGGCGTTTCCGCCGCTCAAGGAAGATCGCTACCTGCCGATGGCCGACGTGAAGGCCGCGATGGACAAGGGCGCGAAGCTCGTGATCGTCGACGCGCGCCCGCCGAGCGACTGGCTGCACGTCCACATCCCCGGCGCGATCTCGATCCCGTATTACGACATGAAGATGATCGACAAGCTGCCCAACGACGGCACGTGGGTGCTCACGTACTGCGCGTGCCCGCACCACGCGTCGGGCATCGTGCTCGACGAGCTGCGCAAGCGCGGCTTCAAGAACAGCGCGGTGATCGACGAGGGCATCCTCGGATGGCAGCGCGCGGGATATCCCGCAGTCGACGTCGACGGAAAACCCGCACCGGTGCCGCCCGGCCTGCCGCCGGCGACGCCGATCGGTCCGGGCCCCGGCGCCCACTGAGACGCCGCGCCGCATCGGCATTCTGCAAGCGCGCATGATCGTGCGCGGCGACCGCGGCACGTCCCTTGCGACAGATCGTCGCGAGGGACCAATGCACTACGATCATCCAACCGAAACACTCCGAGGCAAGGCCCCGACGGCCGAAGGCCGCCACCTGCACGAGCCGGATGGGTTCCCGCACCCGATGATCGGTGTGCTGGTCTCGTTCGTCGTGCTCTTCCCCCTGATCGTCGGCGTCGCGTACGTGTCGGCGGGCATCGGCGGCGCGCTGATCGTGGCGGGCTTGCTGCTGTTCATCGGTGTCCCGCTGGTCGTCTCGAAGCTGAACCGCAAGGCGCAAGGCTGGCGCGACGTCGACGAGCTCGAGGAGATGGAGGTCGAGGCGGCCGAGCAGATGGGCGTGCCGCCGCCGAAGAACTCGATCGACAAGCTCAACGACCGCTGGAATCGCAGCCCGTACGACGAGACCGTGCCGCGCACCGTTCCGCGGCACTGAACGATCCGTCTCGCGCCAGGCCCGTGGAACATTGCATCTCGCGGGAACGCCTAGTCGCATCCCCTCGCCGCGCGCATCGTGTCGCCAAGGAGAAACCCATGGCGGCTCGCACCTGGAACATCGACACCTCGCACTCGGCGGTTCGCTTCACCGTTCGTCACCTCGTGATCGCGAAGGTGCACGGCGTGTTCGGCAAGTTCGGCGGCTCGTTCGTGCTCGACCCCGATGACCTCGCGAAGTCGTCGGTCAACGTCGAGATCGATGCCGCGAGCATCGACACCAAGGAGGAGAAGCGCGACGCGCACCTGCGCAGCGCCGACTTCCTCGACGCCGAGAGCTTCAAGACGCTGACGTTCGCGTCGAAGCGCGTCGAGGGCGCGGGCGGCAAGGTGACGAAGGTGATCGGCGACCTGACGATCCGCGGCACGACCAAGGAAGTCGCGCTCGAGGTCGAGGATCTCGGCCGCGCGAAGGATCCGTGGGGCAACGAGAAGGCCGCCTTCGAGGCGAAGGTCCGTATCAACCGCTACGACTTCGGCCTGAAGTGGAACGCGGCGCTCGAGGCCGGCGGCGTGCTCGTCGGCGAGAACGTCGACATCACGCTGGAAATCCAGGCCGCGCCCGCGAAGTGAGATCGCACCGCCCCCGAAATGCCGGGGGTGTACAGTAGGCGGGCGTCGATTCACGGATCAGCGTCAGGAGGTCACGATGCACGACCATCCCACCGAGACGTTGCGCGCCAAGGATCCGACCGCCGACGGCCGGCACCTGCACGAACCAGACGGGTTCCCACACTCGATCCTGGGCGTGTTGTTCTTCCTCTGCTTCTTGATCCCGCTCGTGATCGGCGGGCTCTACGTCGAGTACGGCGTCGGCACCGCCGTGACCGGCGGCGCGATCTTCCTGTTCGTCGTGTTCCCGTACCTGATCACGAAGCTCAACCGCAACGCGCAGACCTGGCGCGCGGTCGAGGAGACCGAGGAGCACGAGGTGGAGAGCGCCGAGCTGCTCGGCGTGCCGCCGCCGAAGAACTCGATCGAGCGGCTCAACGAGCGCTGGAACCGCAGCCCGTACGACGAGACCGTCCCGCGGACGATCCCGGCGTCGCGTCACTGACCTCGCGACGCGACGATCGCCTTCACGACGCGCTCGCCTTCGGTGACCGCCGCGGCGGCGAGCTTGCGCGCCTGCAGGTAGGCGTTCACGAGCATCAGCGCGGCGATGCCGCAGATCGCGCCGATCACCGGCAGCGCGCCGGAGGTCGCGAACGCGATCGCGGTCGCGACGCCCGCGATCGCGGCGCCGACGACGATCCAGCTCGCCGACATCGCGACGACGCGCGCGGTGAGCGTCTCGCGGAAGCGCTGGCGCAAGGTCTCGGCGTCGGTGCCCCCGGTCTCGAGCGCGGCGAGCGTCGCGGCGCAGAACGGCACGCGCGGCGCCGCCTTGCACAGCTTCGCGGCGCGATCGAGGTTGCCCGCCATCGCGAGCTTCTCGATCTGGTTGGTGAACGCCGGCACGTTCACCGCGTAGGCGATCCACGGGAAGCAGACCCAGCCGGCGGCGAGGCACGCGACGATCGTCGCGACGACGGAGATGGTGAGGTCATCCATGGGTCATCCGTGGTAGACGCGCGACGCGACGATCTTGCCGTCGCGGAGATCGAAGGCTTCGGCGACGGGATAGCTCGGCTCGCCGGGCGCGACGCGCAGGTACTCGAGGATCACGCGCGCGTCGTTCGCGGTGACGGTGAGCTCCTCGTAGCGGAGGCCGGGCAGGCGCGCGAACGCGTCGGCCCACCACGCGTGCAGCGCGGGCTTGCCGCGGATCGCGCCGCCGGAGTCGGGGCGTTGCACGCGCAGCTTCGGCGAGGTGTGCGTGCAGTCGTCGGCGTAGAGCCCGACCAGCGCGTCGAGATCTCTCGCGTTGAACGCGGCGAGCCAGGCGCGGCCGATCTCGTCGTTGCTCATGCCGGGGTCGTATCACGCGCGGGCGGTCCGGCGCGCAGCTCGAAGTTGACGACCGCGCCGGCGAGCACCGCGAGCGCGCACACGTAGAACCAGAGCATGACGACGAGCGCCGAGCCGAACGCGCCGTAGAAGTTGGTCGAGCTGACCTCGGTGACGTAGTACGAGAGGCCGATCGACGCGGCGACGCCGAGCGAGGTCGCGACCAGCGCGCCCGGGATCACATGGCGCAGCGCCTTCGCGTGCGGCGTGCCGAGCCAGTAGAGGAACGACAGGCCGCTGATCGCGACGAGCACGGTCAACGGCATGCCGAGATCCTGGACGAAGGCGCGATGGTTCGGCTTGAGCGCGTGGCCGATCGTCGGCAGCGCGACGATCAGCGCGAGCACGAGAAACGCGATGAACAGCGCGCCGAGCGCGACGATCACGGTCAGCACGATCCAGCGCCAGCCCTTCCAGCGCGGCGGCGCGCCGTCGACGTGGTTGATCGCCTTCATCATCGCGTTGACCGCCGAGCGCGTCGCCCACAGCGCGAGCACGACCGAGCCGGCGACCGCGGCGCCGAGCTCGTCGCTCGATCTCGTCGCGGCGCGCCGCAGCTGCTCGACGATGAACTCGTACACCTGGCGCGGCACGACCTCGTCGAGGCCGCGCAGGTGGCGCGGGATCTCCGCCGGATCTGCGCCGAGCGCGTAGATCGAGACGACCGCGGTCAGCGCGGGCACGACGCCGAGCAGCAGGAACAGCGCGACGCCGCCGGCGAGCACCGGCCCGTTGTCGGCCCACAGGTGGCGCACGACGCGCGCGGGGAGCAAGTCCCCGATGCGGGTGAGGTGCGCACGGGTGATGCCCACGTCTCAGTCTAACGTAGTCGTAGACGTAGACGTGGGCGTGGACGTGGACGTTGGGCGTTGACGGCGACGGCGACGGCGACGTGGACCTTGACGATCGGCCTCGTCGACGACTACGTCGCCGTCGCCGTCGCCGTCAACGTCAGACGACCACGACCACGTCTACGTCTACGTTCACGTGTTACTCGACGCACTTGATCAGATCGCCGCGTGCGACCGCGCGCGCCGGATCGTCGAGCGCGCGCGACGCCGCCGGATCTTTGCAGAGCGTCTTCGCGAGCTGCGCGACCGTGCCGGCGCGATCCGCCGCGCGCAGGTGCAGGCGGCGCGGGTGCGCACCCTCCACCTCCTCGTCGGTCGCCGGGCGCACGAGCGCGAGCACCTGATCGAGGCGCGTGCGCGCGTGGGTGCCGCCGGCGCCGAGCACGAGCGCGCGATCGCCCTCGTCGAGGATCGCGGTCGGCGTGCCGAGCGCGTCGGCGTTGATCGAGATCTTCGTGGCGTCGTCGCCGGCGCCCTCGCTCTTGGTCGACGACACCGTGCCGACCAGCGCGTCGCGGCCGGCGACCACGCGGTCGTGGGCGTCCTCGAGGACCTCGCGCAGCAGATCGGCCCACGTGCGCGCGACCGTGCTCACGTTGATCGTCGCGCCGTCGGGCGACTTCACCTCGAGCGCCTCGCCGCCGGTCGCCTGCCACGACTTCGGGAGATCGATCGCGAGCCGCGACGCCGCGTGGATCCACACGCCGTGATCGATGCGCCCGCGCCGCGGATCCTCACCGACGACCAAGCCCTCGACGTGCGCGAGGAACGCGGCGCGATTGCGCACGCCGCCGCGCCGGCCCGCGACCAGCCGCGCGATGCGCGCCATGCGGATCGAGACCGGCGGGTGATCGTCCTCGGGCGCCGTGCGATCGAGCGCCTCGCCGGGCGGTGGATCGGTGCCGTCGTCATTGCGCTGGATCGCGCGCATCATGTCGAGCACCGCCGATGGCTCGTAGCCGGCGGCGGTGATCCACGCGACCGCGCGCTCGTCGGCGAGCGCCTCGTCGTCGTCGCGGCGGCGCAGGCGCTCCTCGTCGGACATCAGCGCGTCCTCGTCGGAGTGCAGGAGATCCGCGGTGTGCTTCGCGACCAGGTGCGTGACCTCGTGGCCGAGCAGCGCCGCGAGCTCGGCTTCGTCGTCGAGGCGCGCGAGGATGCCGCGATTCACGTACACGATGTCGCCGCCGAGCGCGGAGGCCTCCGCGCCGTCGTCGTCGAGCAAGCGCACGCGCACGTGATCGAGCCCGGCGACGCGCGCGATCTTGTTCGCGACCGCGCCGACGTACGCCGCGAGCGCCGGATCGTCGTACCGGCGATCGTTGGCGCCGAGGTAGACGAGGTCCATCGCCCAGCCGATGCACGCGTTGGCGTCGCCGTGATCGCGGCAGACGTCGGGCACGTCGATCGTCTTGGCGTGATGTGCGCAGCTCACCAGCGCGAGCAAGCAAAGCCTCTTCATGGCGTCACCTCGATCGTCAGATCGATCGTGTGCTTCTCCTCGTCGATCGTCGTCTCCGGATCGACCTCGCCGCGATGCCCGCGATCGCGCTCCATCGATCGCAAGCGATCGATCCCGCCGGCCAAGATCCCGCGCGCGAAGATCTCGCCGCTCGCGAGCCTCAGCTCGCGCCGGTACGCGTCCTCGTCGGACTTCGCGACGCCCTTGAACGCGATCGTCCCGATCCGATACACGGCGCCCTCGTCGATCGGGATCTTCACGATCACCTTCGCGCGCCGCTCGTCGATCACCACGACCGGATCGCCGACCTTCACCATCACCATGCCGGCGTCGTAGTAGGCGCCGCTGATCTTCACGAGATCTTCCTCGAGGAGCTCGGCGCGATACGCGCCGCCGGGCGCGTCGATCTCGCCCGACGCGCGCCGCACGAGCGGCGCCAGCGCGCCGGCCGCCAGCCGCGTCGCGCCGGGGAAGTCGATCCGATCGATCGTGTAGCGGCGGCCCGCGTTCGCCGCGACGCACACGTCGACCAGCCCGTCGCCCACGCGCGACGCGCGGACGTCGACGCGCGCCTTCAGGTGCCCCGCGTTCTTCAGCTCCTCCTCGAGCCGGTGCCCCGCGCGGTGCACGCGCATCGGATCGTAGATGCCGCCCGCCATCGCGCGCACGTGGGCGGCGCGCGCCCCATCGCCGGACTCGTCGGGCGTCTCGATCGACACGCGCCTGACGAGCGGCGCGGCCGTCACCTCGAACGCGACCGCGACCCCGTCCGCGAGGTGCGTCGCGGTCACGCGCACGTCCGACACCACGCCGAGCCGCCACAAGCGGCGGACGTCCTCGTCGATCGCGATCTGATCGTACGGATCGCCGGCCTTGGTGAGGATCGCGCCGTCGAGCGCGACGTCGGCGAGCGACGCCGGCCCGCGCACCGACACTTTCACGATCCGTGAACCGTAGACGTCCGGCCGCGTCAACAGCTCGCTCGCGTCGACCGCGGGAGACACGACCGCCTCGGCGCCGCCGCACGCGGCCGGCGCGGGTGCATGCACCGGCGCCGCGTGCGCACACGCCGCGACCACGACGAGCCCGACCGCCCGCATGCGGGCGACCGAGTGCAACGCGCATGCCCCGCGCGGGCGCATGACACGAAGCGGACTTCGCTGCCATCCATTGTGGATTCGGCGACACGTGTTGCCGGATCGCCACGATCGATCGCACGCGCGCCGGCACGTCGTGTTACGCCGTGGATCGTGCGCTTGGGGCTCGCCGTCGCCCTCGTGATCGCGACGCCCGCGATCGCGTACGCCGATCGCGCGATCGCCGGGCGCGTGCTCGACGAGAAGTCCGGCGAGCCGATCGCCGGCGCGCAGGTCACCGCCGGCGGCATCGAGGTCTTCTCCGCCGACGACGGCGCGTTCCGCGTCAGCGGCGTCCCCGACGGCGGCTTCGACGTCTTCGCGCTCGCCGACGGCTACGAGCCGTACCTCGGCCGCGCGCGCGCCGGCGCCGTGCTCACGATCCGCCTCGCGCGCGACGCCAACGGCGGCGAGGTCGTGCAGATCCAAGGCGAAGCGCCGCTCAACGCCGAGCCCGTCACCGCCGTCGGGCCCGCGGTGATCGACACCTTGCCCGGCACCGGCAACGACGCGCTGCGCTCGCTGCAATCACTGCCGGGCGTCGCGCGCATCCCGTTCGGGCTCGGCGGGCTCGCGCTGCGCGGCAACGCGCCGCGCGACACCCACGTCTACCTCGACGACATCCAGGTCCCGATCCTCTACCACTTCGGCGGCCTCTCCTCGTTCGTGCCGACGAGCTTCATCTCCGATCTGCAGCTCGAGCCCGGATCGTTCGGCGTGCGCTACGGCCGCGGCATGGGCGGCATCGCGAACGTCACCTCGCGCACCGGTCGGATCGATCGCTGGCGCGAGGCCGGCACGGTCTCGCTGCTCGACGCGGCGGCCTCCGCGGAGGGCCCGGGCCCGATGCACGGCGGCTGGACCTTCGGCGTGCGGCGCAGCTACGCCGACGCGGTGCTCGGCGTCGCGCCGATCGATCTGACCTTGGTGCCGCGCTACCTCGACGCGCAGCTGCGCTGGGAGTCCGGCGACGGCAAGTGGACCGCGCTGACCTTCGTCTCCGACGACAGCTTGCACCTCGTGCGCGATCCGTCGGGCGGCGGCGCCGGCGGGCTCGACGCGAGCGGCCTCGCGGCGTTCGACTACGTCTCGCAGTTCGTGCGCACCGGCGTGCGCTATCGCGATCGCGTCGGCGACGCGACGCTGGTCGTCACGCCGTCGCTCGGCATCGACAACGTCTCGGCGATCGCGAACCACAAGGGCGAGGACAAGGGCCAGTCGCGGCTCACCGAGTCGGGCACGATCCGCGCCGAGCTCACGCAGCCGATCGACGGCGGCTCGATCCACATCGGCGCCGACGCGACCGCGATCCACTACGACTGGGAGATCAACGACGTGCCGCCGCCGTCGCCGATGGATCCCAACCCGCAGACGATCACGAAGCGCGACAACGCGCTGTGGTCCGAGGACGCGGGCGCGTGGATCGAGACCGCGTGGGCGACCGAGGACGAGCGCATCGGCGTGCGGCCCGGCGTGCGCATCGACTACTTCGGCTTGTCAGATCAGTGGACGATCGATCCGCGCGTGCAGGTCAGCCATCGCGGCCCGAATTGCACGACGATCACCGAATCGCTCGGCCTCTATCATCAAGGCCCGTCGATCGTCGACTACGACCCCGCGTTCCGGAAGCCGGGCATGAACGATCTGAGCGCGTCGTGGGCGGTGCAATTCTCGGCGGGCGTGAAGGCGCCGCTGCGCGACGTCGCGCAGCTCTCGATGACCGCGTACGCCGAGGACATGCACGAGCTGCCCGTCGACGTGATCACCGGCGCGACGCCGATCAGCGCGAACGGCGGCGGCGAGGCGGGCGGCATCTTCGGCGTCGCGCGTGAATTGATCGACGATCAGTTCGGCTCGTACTCGTATCGCGAGAACCGCGGGCGCGGCTTCGCGGCCGGGCTCGAGACGATGGTGCGCAAGGACACCGGCGAGCTGACCGGCTGGATCGCGTACACCTACGCGCGCACGTTCCGCCTCGGCGATCCGTCGCGCACGCCCGACTGGCTGCCGTACGTGCTCGATCAACCGCACCTGTTCACCGCGGTCGCGAGCTGGCGCATGAGCGATCACTGGCGCTTCGGCGGCCGCCTGCGCTTCTCGTCGGGAAATCCGTACACGCCGGTCGCCGCGTCGTATCAGCCGCCCGACTCGCGCGAGTGGCGCGCGATCGACGGACCGCTGCTCTCCGAGCGCCTGCCGTTCTTCGCGCAGCTCGATCTGCGCGTCGATCGGATCTGGATCCGCAAGTGGGGCCGCATCGACTTCTTCCTCGATCTGCAGAACGCGACCAACCGCGCCAACGCCGAAGGCGTGACCTACAACGACGACTACACGCATCGCTCGTACACGCGCGGCTTGCCGATCTTCCCGAGCTTCGGCGTCGAGTACATCCCGCCCTGAGATCGACTTCCGTCGTCCGACTTCCGGCATCCGGAAGAGAAATCGAGCACCTCTGATCCGGAAGACGGAAGTCGGAGGACGGAAGTCGATGTGTCAAGCGGCCGTCGCGCCCAGCGCGTCGGCGACCTTGGCGAGCAGCGCCTGCTGCGTGAACGGCTTCTCGAGAATAGCGCCTTCGAGGCGGCCGGCGACGTTCTCGGGGACGTGGCCGCTCATGTAGAGGAACGCGGCGGCGGGGTGCATCTCGCGGATCGCCTCGGCGAGCTCGTTGCCCATCATCTCGGGCAGCACGAGATCGGTCAGCACCAAGCGCAGCGGGCCCTTGTTGCGGCGCGCCCAGTCGAGCGCCTCGCGCGGCGTCGCGGCGGCGACCACCTGCATGCCCGCGCTGCGCAGCGCGCGCTCGACGAGCACGCGCACCTGGCGATCGTCCTCGACGATCAGCGCGGCGCCGGCGAGCGGCGACGCCTGACCCGTGGTCGGGCGCGAACGGCGCCCGCTCGCGACGTGCGACCGCGGCAGGTACGCGTCGAAGGTCGTGCCCTTGCCGAGCTCGCTCGCGAGCACGATCTCGCCGCCCGCCTGGTGCACGATGCCGTAGACGGTCGACAGGCCGAGGCCGGTGCCCTTGCCGATGTCCTTGGTCGTGAAGAACGGCTCGAAGATCCGATCGATCAGCTCGGGCGCGATGCCGATGCCCTGATCCTCGACGGACACGAGCACGTACTCGCCGGGCGCGATCGCGCCGCGGCTGCCCGCGCTGATCGGCTCGCGCACGCTCTTGTTCTTCACGCCGACGCGGATGCGCCCGCCGCGCGGCATCGCGTCGCGCGCGTTGACGACCAGGTTGACCAGGAGCTGCTCGAAGCCGACGTCGTCGACCGCGGCGGTCCACGACGAGCTCGCGTCGACGTCGAGCGTGATCGTCTCGCCGAGCAACCGGCGCAGCATCGGCACGACCGTGCGCGTCGCGGCGCCGGCGTCGACCGCGCGATGCTCGGCCGGGCGCAGGCGCGAGAACGCGAGCAGCTGCTTGACCAGATCGGTCGCGCGCCACGCCGCCTCGCGGATCCCGTCGACGTCTTCCTTGAGCTCCGAGCTCGGGCCGAGCGACGCGCCGAGCACCTCGGCGTAGCTGACGATCGCGGTGAGGATGTTGTTGAAGTCGTGCGCGACGCCGCCGGCCAACCGCCCCAGCGCCTCGATCTTCTGCGAGTGGCGCAGCTGCTCGGCGAGCTTGCGCGTCTCGGTGACGTCGGCGGCGACGCCGAGCACGCCGGTGACGCGCCCGTCGGGCCCGCGCATCGGCTCGACGCGGCACTGCAAGACGCGCCCGCCGCGATCGATCTCGTAATCGGACGCCTCGCCGCCGAGCGCGCGCTCGTGCGCCGCGATCACGACGCGGCCGTCGGCGCTGATCGTCTCGACCAGCGGCTTGCCGACCGCGCGCGCCGCCGGCGGCGGCCCCACGCCGCGCGGCGATCCGAACAGCGACGTCACCGTCAGCGCGGTGTCGGTCGTCCACACCGTCGCCGGCAGCTGATCGAGCATCATGCGGATCTGCGCGTCGCGCCGCGCGACCTCGTGGCGCAGGAGCGCCTTGTCGATCGCGTGCTCGATCGCGCGCCGCAGCGATCCCGGATCGAGCCCCGACTTCGCGAGGTAGTCGTCGGCGCCGCGCTTCATCGCCTCGACCGCGATCTGCTCGCCGCCCTGCCCGGTCAAGACCACGACCGGCGGGCGATCGGCGGGCAGCTTCTCGAGGAGCGCGAGGCCGTCGGTGCCCGGCAGGCGGTAGTCGAGCACGATGCAGTCGATGTCGCGCGCCGACAGCTCCGCGTACGCCTGCTCGACCGTCGCGGCCTCCGACGTCTCGAACGACGAGCCGAGGAACCGCCGGATCAGCTCGCGATCGACGTCGTTGTCATCGACGACGAGGATGACCTTCATGCGCGCGCCACCGGTAGTTCGACGACCTTGCAGTACGCGGTGATCAGCTCGAGCAGGCCCGCGAAGTTCTGGCCGAGATCGCCCTTCACGAGGTAGCCGGCGACGTTCTGCCCGTACGCGGCGGCCTTGTCCTCGTCGGCGCGCGACGTCGTCAAGACGAAGACGACCGAGTCCTTCAAGCGCGGATCGCGGCGGATCTCGCCGAGCAGCTCGAGCCCGTTCATGCGCGGCATGTTGAGATCGAGGAGGATCAGGTACGGACGGCCGAGCGGCAGGTCGCGCTCGCCGCGCAAGACCGCGAGCGCCTCGACGCCGTCGTCGACGTCGATCATCGGCTGGTGCACGCCGTGGCGCTTGAACGCGCGGCGCAGCGCCTCGCGATCGACCTCGTTGTCCTCGACGACGAGCAGGTTGACGTGGTTGTGCGGGCTCATCTCGATCCTCTCGGCTGCTTCGGCCACCAGAACGTCATGCGGGTCCCTCGTCCATCGCCCCCTTCGATCTCGATCCGCCCGCCGTGCGACTCGATCAACTTCTTCACGATCGCCAGCCCCATGCCGCTGCCCTCGACGCGATCGCGCGGCCTCAAGGTCGTGAACGGTTGGAACACGCGCTCGCGGAACTCGGCGGGGATCCCCGGCCCGTCGTCGGCGACGGTGACGCGGATCGCCTCGCGGGTCTCCTCGACCTCGATCGCGACCACGCCGTGATCGCGATCGTGATGCTTGAGCGCGTTGTCGACCAGGTTGCGCACGACGTGGACGAGCGGCGTCTTCGGCGCGCGCAGCGCGACCTCGGCCGCAGGCACGCGCACCGCGAAGCCCTCGCGAGTCCCGGCCAGCCCCACCGCTTCGTCGATGATCGCGCGCATCGTCGTGTCCTCGCTGGCGACGCGGATGCGGCCCGCGCGGCTGTACGCGAGCAGATCGTCGAGCAGCTTGTCCATGCGCGCGGCGCGATCGCGCAGCTGCGCGAGGTGCTTGCGCGAGCCCGCGGGCATCGCGTCGCCGGCATCCTCGTCGATCCACGTCGAGAGGTTCGTGATGTCGCGCAGCGGCGCCTTCAGATCGTGCGACGCGACGTACGCGAACGCGTCGAGCGATCGATTCGCCTCCTGCACCTCCTCGAGGATCCGCTGCCGCTCCGCGATGTCGTAGTAGACGAGGCCGACGGTGCGCTCGCGGACCTGGAAGATCGTCACGTCGAAGGTGCCGCCCATCATCGTGCGCAACAGGCACGTGTTGCGCTTGCCGGTCTCGATCGTCTCGACGACGCGATCGCACAGCTCCATCGTCGGCCAGTGCGGGTACTGATCGCTCAGCGGCTGGCCGAGCGAGTCGAGCATGCCCTCGGCGACGTTGCGCGACGCCGGGTTCGCCGCGATCAGGTAGAAGCTCGTGCGATCGGGAGGATCGCGCCACTCGAGCACGACCTTGGGGCTCGGCGATTGCCGCACCAGCTCCGCGTACAGCTCGATCTCGTCGCGCGCGACGCGCAGCAGCTCGCGATGACGGCGCGAGTAGGCGGTGTCGATCCGGCGCACGACGTGATCGGCGTAACGCACGGCGCCGACCAGGACCTCGGGATCCGCGTCGGGCGCGCGCGCGGCCGCCATCTGGTAGTGCACGACGACCGGGAACCACGCGGCCGCGCTGGCGCCCGCTTCGGCGAGCGCGTTGCCGAGCGCGTCGAGCGTCTGATCGAGCGGGCCCCAATCGCCGTCGTCGATCGCCGCGGCCCGGGCGTTCTTCTGCGGATCGATCGTGTCGACGTTCGGCCACGGGATGCCGACGCGCTTCAGCTGCTGATCGGCGAGCGAGCGCACGACCGCCTCGACGTCCGGTCGGAACGCGAGCCAGCGCCCGAAAGCGCGGAGCGCGGTGCGATCGTCGTCAGAGAGCGCTCGCCCTCCAACCTCGTCCCCCATGAGATCAAAACACCACGGTCGAAGTGAAGGGGCAAGAAGGTTGGCAAAGCCTCACGTTTCACCCCCGTCGGGTGATGAGACAGGGCGCGACCTTTTGACGCTGACGCGGCTTCGTGGCAGCTTCGATCTCTTCTCATGGCGACGAAGCGCACCTCGAAGCACATCAAGCTGACGTCGCACCCGGGTGGCGGCTCGTCGAAGCCGATCCCGATCAACTGGGGCGCGCCCGATCCGATGACGCGCGGCCCGATCATCGCGACGCTGACCAACCCCGAGCACCGCAACGTGATCGGGACGCACTCCGGTTCGTACGCGGTCTATCGCGCGCTCGCGATCGCGGCGAAGGCGCTCGATCCGCAGCACGTGCCCGATCTCACGAACACCACACCGACGGACAAGTTCGGACCGCACCCGTCGTGGAGCGATCCGGAGAAGCTCGTCTCGATCGATCCGTGGGGCGCGGTGGTCGCGGATGTGTTCGGCGGCTACTTGGAGAAGGGCTACGACATCCGCCCGACCATCGCGGTCACCAAGGCGCACATCGACATGCCCGAGATCGCCGACGCGGTGGAGGCGGGGCGCCTGACCGTCGACGGCAAGATCATGAAGACCAAGCGCGAGGTCGCGGTCACCAAGGCCGCGATCGAGCCGGTGTGGTACCTGCCCGGCGTCGCGAAGCGCTTCGGCGCGACCGAGAGCGATCTGCGCCGCACGCTGTTCGAGCAGACCGGCGGCATGTTCCCCGAGCTCGTCACGCGCGGTGATCTCGACGTCTTCCTGCCGCCGATCGGCGGACAGACGCTCTACGTCTTCGGCGATCCGGCCAAGCTCAGCGATCCGTCGACGACGCTGACCGCGCGCGTGCACGACGAGTGCAACGGCTCCGACGTCTTCGGCTCCGACATCTGCACGTGCCGTCCGTACCTCGCGCACGCGATCGAGGAGTGCATCCGCGGCGCGCAGGCCGGCGGCGTGGGCCTGATCGTGTACTTCCGCAAAGAAGGTCGCGCGCTCGGCGAGGTGACCAAGTTCCTCGTCTACAACGCGCGCAAGCGGCAAGAGGGCGGCGACACCGCGGCGCAGTACTTCGCGCGCACCGAGTGCGTCGCGGGCGTCCAGGACATGCGCTTCCAGGAGCTCATGCCCGACGTCTTGCACTGGCTCGGCGTCACCAAGATCCATCGGCTCGTCTCGATGTCGAACATGAAGTACGACGCGATCGTGCGCGCGGGCATCGAGGTCGGCGAGCGCGTGAAGATCCCCGACGAGCTCGTGCCCGAGGACGCGAAGGTCGAGATGGACGCGAAGATGGCGGCGGGCTACTTCACGCCCGACGGCAAGTCGCCCGACCAGCAGGAGCTCGCGAAGCCGAAGGGTCGCGGGCTGTGAAGTCGACGCCCGAGCTCGACGCCGCGATCGGCTACCTGAAGTCGCCGCTCGCGATCCGCGCGCGCGCCGAGAACGTGCTCTCGGTCGGGCTCGTCGACGGGCTCGAGCACTTCACGATCGAGCTGTCGCGCCTGGGCGCGGTCGCCGATCGCGTCGCCGCGGTGACGCGCGCCGCGTATCCCGATCTCGACATCCCGGTGCACGGGCGCATCAACCACTTCCGCGCCGGCGGCGTCGATCGCGCCGCGTGGATCGAGACCGCGCTCGCGCCGCGCCGCGCCGACATCGAGGCGCGCTCGTGGATCGAGCTGGTCGTGATCTCGGTCTTGCTCGACGCCGGCGCCGGCGATCACTGGCGCTATCAAGAAGACGGCGGCCGCGCGTACGCGCGCAGCGAGGGCCTCGCGGTCGCGTCGCTGCACGTGTTCAGCGAGGGCCTGTTCTCGAGTGATCCGAAAGATCCGTTCCGCGCCGACGCCGCGGCGCTCGCGCACCTCGACGTCGATCGGCTCGCGCAGGCGTTCCAGGTCACCGCGACCAATCCGCTGGTCGGGCTCGAAGGCCGCGCGGATCTGCTGCGCAAGCTCGGCGAGACGGTCGCCGCGTCGCCCGACGTCTTCCCGGGCGCGCGCGTCGGCGGCCTGCTCGACACGATGTTCGCGCGCACGCCGGTCGTCACCGGGCTCGCCGGCGGCACCGGCTCGGGCGCCGCGATCTCCGCGCCCGATCTCCTGCGGCTCTTGCTCGACGCCTTCGGCCCGATCTGGCCGGGGCGCATCGAGCTCGCCGGTCAGAACCTCGGCGACACGTGGCGCCATCCCGCCGCCGGCGGCGAGGGACCGACGGCCGGCCTCGCGCCGTTCCACAAGCTGTCGCAGTGGCTCGCGTACTCGCTGTTCGAGCCGATCGAGCGCAGCGGCCTGCGCGTCACGCAGCCGGGCGCGCTCACCGGCTTGCCCGAGTATCGCAACGGCGGCCTGCTCGTCGATCTCGGCGTGCTCGTGCCCAAGCACGCCGACGTGCTCGGCAAGATCCACAAGCCCGGCGCCGAGATCATCGTCGAGTGGCGCGCGCTCACGGTCGCGCTGCTCGATCGCGTCGCGGATCTCGTGCGCGAGCGCCTCGGCAAGACCGCCGAAGAGCTGCCGCTCGCGCGCATCCTGGAAGGCGGCACGTGGGCCGCGGGGCGCGCGGTCGCCGCCGAGCTCCGTCCGGGCGGCGGACCGCCGATCCAGATCGAGTCCGACGGCACCGTGTTCTAGGGCTTCGCCGCCGGCGGTTGCGCGGCGGGCTGCACCTTCTTCTTCATCAGCACGTCCATCGCCTTGTCGAAGACCGCGGACTTCACCTTCGCGCGATCGATCAGGCCCGGATCCGTGAACGGCTGCCCGGCCATGCCGCCGCTCTCCCACGAGTCGGTCTGCTGGGTGCCGTTGAACGGCGTGCCCTTCGTCAGATCCTTCGCGCCGGTCACCGCGTGCGTCGAGTACATGTGCGCCGCCGAGATCAAGAACGCGTACTTCGGGTTCGCCGCCTCGTCGATGTTGCCCTGGATCGCCTTGAACGCTTCGATGCAGAGCGATTGCTGCTCGCGCAGCTTCGTGACGTCCTCGCCGGCGGCTTCCTTCGCGTCGATCTCCTCGGCGAGATCGCTGATGCGCCGATCGATGTACGCGAGCGCGCTCGCGTAGCCCGCCTCCCAGGTCACCTGGCAGCTGCCGCGGCCCCAGAACGGCGCGTACGCCTTCTTGTCGCCACCGATCTCCGAGAAGCTGCCGAAGCTGCCGCTCTCGCCGAACGAGTTGCCGAGGAAGTCGGCCTGCGCCTGCACGGTGTCGATCTTCATCGTCACGAAGGCGGCGTTGCACTGCGGGAGGTACTGGAGCGCGCGCTCGACCGCGCCGGGATCGGTGCTCGCGCTCGCGATCTCCTTCATCTCGTCGGGCGAGATCTCGACGGGCGACAGCGGCGTCCCCTCCTTGGCGGTGTGATCGTGCACCTTCTCGAGCTTCGGGTTCACGCCGATCTGGTCCTTGTACTCCTCGTACGTCATCGGGTTGCCCTGGACCGGCTTGTGATCGGTGAAGCGATCGTCCCACGGCGACGGCTGATATCGCTGCGAGGCACAGCCGGTCTCGTCCGACGTCGTGAACCGCGCGACGCCGACCGGCGCGGCGGTCACGCGCATCGCGTCGCCGCCGTCGACCGCGCGCCGCGCGATCTCGTTCGCCTCGTGCTCGGCGCGATCGGGCGCGCTGCCGCTCGCGATCGCGAACAGCTGCATCGATCCGCCGCCGCCGCGCTGCTGCACGGTGTGGGCGAGCTCGTGCGCGATCAGGAAATCTCCGTCGCGCGTGCCGGGCGCGAGCTCGCCGGCGCCGAAGAAGACGTCCTGGCCGCGCGCGAACGCGCGCGCGCCGTTCGCCTTCGCCTCGGCCGCGGCCGCCTCGTCGGCGTGGACGCCGACGCCGCTCAGGTCGGCGCCGGTCACCGCCTCGACCCTCCGCGCGACCGCGAGCTCGCCGACCTGGGTCCGCTTGCCCGGCGCCGCCTGCATCGCCTCCGCCCCGCGCCCACCCTCGTCTCGCCGCCGCCTCGCGACTTCGTTCATCGACCGATCGAGACCGATCGCGCGCGTTGTGACGGGATGAGGTAACGTCGCCGCCCGTGGCTCAGGTCAACGTCATCGGTCACCCGCTCGTCCAGCACAAGCTCACGCTCATGCGCAAGAAGGACACGAGCACGAGCTCGTTCCGCGCGCTCTTGCGCGAGATCAGCCTGCTGCTCGGCTACGAGGTGTGTCGCGAGATGCCGCTCACGCTCGCGCCGATCGAGACGCCGATCGCGAAGGCCGAGATGCCGGTGATCGACGGCAAGAAGCTCGTCTTGATCTCGATCCTGCGCGCCGGCAACGGCATCCTCGACGGCATCCTCGAGATCGTGCCGTCGGCGCGCATCGGACACATCGGCCTCTATCGGGATCCGAAGACGCTGATCGCGGTCGAGTACTACTTCAAGGTCCCCGACCAGATGCACGATCGCGACTGCATCATCGTCGACCCGATGCTCGCGACCGGGCACAGCGCGGTCGCGGCGGTCGATCGCGTGAAGGAGACCGGGCCGAAGTCGATCAAGTTCGTCTGTCTGCTCACGTGCCCCGAGGGGCTGCGCGAGTTCCACACGCACCACCCCGACGTCCCCGTGTACACCGCGGCGATCGACGATCACCTGAACGAGAAGGGCTACATCGTGCCCGGGCTCGGCGATGCCGGTGACCGCCTCTTCGGAACAAAATGATGGCGCCGCGAAGAGGGGCAGCGCCGAGGCCGGAGGCCGAGCCGAACGTCCCGCGCGCAGCGCGGACGTGAGGACGCGGGGCAGCACCCCGAGCGGCGCCTCGGATCGACCGAGAGTCTCGGTCGTCGTCAGGTCGTACAACCGGCTGCCCGCGCTGTGCGAGCTGCTCGATCGGCTCCGCGCGCAGGATCACGACAGCTTCGAGATCGTCGTCGTCGATCAATCGACGGTGCGCGAGCCCGACGCGGAGGCGCGGCTCGCTTCGCTCGTCGAGACCGATCCGCGCATCGTGATCAAGCGCTTCCCGCCGCTCGGCGGCCCGCGCGCGCGCAACGAAGGCGTGCGCGCCGCGCGCGGCGACGTGATCGTCTTCATCGACGACGACGACCTGCCCGCGTCGGACGATTGGCTGCGCCTGCACGAGGCGAACTTCGCCGATCCGAAGTGCCTCGCCGCGACCGGCCGCTTCCTCCTCGAGGGCGGCAAGGAGCCGCCGTACGCGAACATGGACAAGGCGCGCGCCCGCGTCTTGACGTTCAACGTGCTGCGCTGGCAGCGCGTGTACGCGCGATCCGATCGGCGCAGCGTGCGGTGCGACTCCGCGATGGGCGGCAACGCCGCGTGGCGCCGCAGCGCGCTCGAGCGCTTCGGCCTGTGGGACGAGTGCACGCCGATCGAGGACGAGCCGTCGCTCTGCTATCGCGTCGCGCGCGAACGCGAGGCGGGCGAGTACCTCGCGTTCGATCCCGCGGTGCAGATGATCCGGCGCCGCGGCATCCCGGGCGGGATGGACAAGCGGCGCATGAGCGCGGCCGGCTACGGCTGGCGCCTGTTCCAGTTCTTCCACAACATCGTCGCGCACTACTTCCCGCTCCGCTTCGTCCTCCTCTATCCCGCGTACTTCTGCTTCCTCGCGTATCAGGTCTACGACTGGATCTTCGACGACTCGAAGCACCGCCGCTCGCTGGTCGGATCGATCGCGCTCGCGGTCGGCTTCTCGCTCGCGCTCCCGTTCCTGTGGCTGTGGTGGCTCGCGCGCTGGTGGGCGCGCCGGCTGCGCGAGGGTCCCCTCCCGCACCGACCCACGATATGATCGCGGGATGAGGATCGGGATCCTTGCCGCGGTCGCGGCGTTGTCGGCATGCGCGGAGCCTCCGGACTACACCCTCGGCGAGCGCGGCCGCGCGCAGCTCGCGCTCGAGACCGGCCCCGAGCGCTACCCGGGCGACGAGTGCTTCCTCAGCTGCGCGATCGATCGCCCGCTCCTGCTCGGCACCCGCGAGACGATCGAGATCGAGAACCCGAAGGGCATGCCGTGGCTGCACGCGGCGTCGAGCGATCCGAGCGTCCTCACCGTCGAGGATCACCTGGAGACCTGCTGCGATCACGGGTGCACCGTCGGCGACTCGTACGACGCCTGCCTCGCCGCCGGCGCCGCCGACGTGCACTACCAGTTCGCCTTCGAGGTCCGCGCGGTCGGCGAAGGCAGCGCGCTGCTCGTGCTCGCGAGCAAGGACGATCCGGTCTTCGATCGCGTGCGCCTCGACGTCCGCGCCGCCGCGTCGCTGCAGGTCGAGGCGCACCTGCAGGACGACACCGGCTGGTGGTACCGCCCGGTCGGCGAGCTCGATCTCGCCGGCGAGCACCAGCGCCTGCGCGTGACCGCGCGCGATCGCGACGGCGGCGCGCTGTTCGCGAGCGAGGGCATCACGATGTCGTTGCGCGGCGACGTCGCCGAGTTCTACGGCACCGAGGCGACGCTCGGCTCCGCGTACGGCGAGGTCTGGCCGATGGCCCGCGGCACCGACGCGCTGACCGCGCAATCGGGCACCGCCGTCGTCGCGGTGCCCGTGGTCAGCAAGTAGCGGGTGTATACTGACCGCGGTTTGGAACCGAAGAAATCGACGCGGGGGAAGAAGGGCGATGCGCCGGCCGCCGAGCCGCCGGCCGAAGGCGTCTCCGAGAAGGGCGGCGGCGACGCCGCGGATCTCGCGCCGGTCGTCGGGACCAACTTGCGGCGGCTGCGCACGCGGCGCGGGCTCTCGCTCGAGCGCCTCGCGCACTCGTCGGGCGTGTCGCGCGCGATGCTCGGCCAGATCGAGCTGGGCCAGAGCGCGCCGACGATCAACGTGCTGTGGAAGATCGCGCGCGCGCTCGAGGTGACGTTCTCGGCGTTGATCTCGTCGCGCACGCAGTCGGGCGCGCTCGTCATGCGCAGCGCCGAGTCGAAGCTCCTGACGAGCAAGGATCGATCGTTCTCGTCGCGCGCGCTGTTCCCGTTCGACGAGCCGCGCCGCGTCGAGTTCTACGAGCTGCGCCTCACCGGCGGCGGCGTCGAGCAGGCCGACGCGCACCCGCCGGGCACGAGCGAGAACCTCGTCGTCACGCAGGGCGTGGTCGAGATCGACTCCGGCGGCGAGACGCACCGGCTCGAGACCGGCGATTCGATCTTGTTCGAGGCGGACTCGCCGCACGCGTATCGCAACCCCGGTAAGACCGACGCGGTCATGTACCTGGTGATGACGTACGCGCAGGAAATCGGCTGACGCGATCGGAGTCGCCTCGCGCGCGAAGTCGCATTCGCGTGGCGCGGATTCCGCACTCGTGCAGACGCGGTACTCGTACAGCGCGTTTGTACGCGGATCGTACTTTGAACGTTTCGCGATCGGTCGTGATCGCGCGGGGTTGTCGTCGTTTCGCGCGAGCCGGCGCGTGGCACGCCGCGAGCAAAAGGACCGTCGCGGAGGTCATGCGATGAGGAAGCTTGCACTGTTCATCTCGATCATCGGCGCGGGCTGCCTGAGCAGCGGCGCTTCGACGGGCACGCAGACGGGCACGATCATGAGCTGCTTCGATTCGTCGAAGTCGGGCGGGCTCGCGTGCATCGACACGCCGAAAGGTCCGGAGACCCAAGCCAAGGACGTCGACGACGACGGCACCGACGACAAGTTCGAGTGCGCCGATCGCGACAGCGACGACGACGGCACGCCCGACTTCGAAGACGCAGACGACGATCACGGCGGCGGCAGCGGCTCGAGCTCGCTGACCAGCCACGACGGCTCCGACGACGGTTCGGGCTCCGGATCCGCCGACGGCGACCAGGACGACGACGGCATCGACGACGATCAGGACTGCGGCACGCCCCCGCAGCCGCCGGTCTAGCATCGTGGTTCAATCGCGTCACGATGAGTGACGTCTATCGTGAAGATCCGGTGTTGCCCGAGCTCGATCGATCCGTGCTGGTCGTCGGGCTGAACGGGAAGCTGTTCGGGCTCGAGCGCGCCACGGGCGAGCCGCGCTGGTCGTTCGAGCTGCCCGGCTGGCAGCGCGGCGAGGTGTTCCTCGCGATCCGGTACGGGCTGGTGGTCGCGTCGTCGCACGTCGACTCGATCAGCGCGCTCGACTATCTGACCGGCACGCTGCGGTGGACGTCGGCGACGACGCAGAGCGGCCGCGCCACGATCGTCGTCGAGCACGACGTGATCGTATGCGCGAAGAACGGCTACCTCGATTGCTACGATCACCAGGGCGCGCGCCGCTGGGCGCAGCCGCTCTCCGGTCAAGGCCTCGGTCGCGCCGCGCTGGGCTTCCCCGGCAACGTCGCGCAGGCCGACGACGTCGGTCGCTAGGCGAGCTGCTGGCGCAGGAACGTGATCGCGCGATCCCAGGCGAGCTTCGCGTCGTCGGGCGAGTACACCTCGGGGCGGGTGTCGTTCATGAACGCGTGCTCGGCGTCGTAGACGTTGAGCTCCATCGCGCCGCCGTGCTGCTGCACGGTCTTCTGGATGTCGAGCGCGATCGACGGCTTCGCCCACTCGTCGGTCGCGGCGAAGTGCGCCTGGATCGGGCACTTCACCTTCGTGTAGTCGGCGTTCGGAGGCACGCCGTAGAACGGCACCGCCGCGTCGATCGGCAGCATCGTCGACGCGGCGAGCGTGATCGCGCCGCCCATGCAGAAGCCGACGACGCCGACCTTGCCGTTCGATCGCGCGTGCGCGCGCAGGTACGCGACCGCGCCGGCGAGGTCGCCCATCGCGCGGCCCCAGTCGAGCGAGCCCATCAGCTTCTGCGCCTCGTCGGCCTTCTTCGCGATCGCGCCGCGGTAGAGATCGGGCGCGAGCGCGACGAACCCGGCGGCGGCGAAGCGCTCGACCAGGCTCTTGATGTGATCGTTCAGGCCCCAGTACTCCTGCAAGACGACGACGGCCGGCGCCTTGTCGTCGCCGGCGGGAAGGGCGAGCGCGCCGGAGGCTTCGTCCCCCGCTTGCGACTTGAACGTGACTCTCTCCGTCATCGAGACCTCCACGATCTATATACTGCGCGCGTGTCAGGTTCGAAAGGCGCGCGCGGTGGACGCTTCGCGAAGGGCATGGACCCCGACGCGGCGCGCATGAACGCATCGGTCGACTTCGATCGCCGCTTGCTGCCGCACGACGTCGAGGGATCGAAGGCGCACGCGCGCATGCTCGAGGCGCGCGGGTTGATCCCCGCGGGAGATGCCGAGGCGATCGCGCGCGGGCTCGACGAGGTCGCGGGCGCGCTCGCCGACGGATCGTTGGAATGGGACGACGCGCTCGAAGACGTGCACATGAACGTCGAGGCGCGGTTGACCGAGAAGATCGGCGAGGCCGGCCGTCGCCTGCACACCGGGCGCAGCCGCAACGATCAGGTCGCCACCGATCTGCGGTTGTACGCGCGGGCCGCGGCGGTGCGGATCGCGCGCGGTATCCACGCGCTGCGCGCGGCGCTCTTGGATCAAGCGCGCGCGCACGTCGACACGCTGATGCCCGGGTACACGCACCTGCAGCGCGCGCAGCCGGTGCGCGCCGCGCACCACTTCCTCGCCTACGACGCGATGCTCGCGCGCGATCTCGGACGCGTGCGCGACGCGGCGAAGCGCGCCGGTGAGTCGCCGCTCGGCTCGGGCGCGCTCGCGGCGACCACGTTGCCGATCGATCGCGAGGCGACCGCGCGCGCGCTCGGCTTCGACGGCGTCACGCACAATTCGCTCGACGCCGTCGGCGATCGCGACTTCGCGATCGAGCTCGTGTCTGCTTGTGCGCTGTTGCAAGTGCACCTGTCGCGGCTCGGTGAGGAGCTCGTGCTGTGGACGTCGCAGGAGTTCCGCTTCGCGAAGCTCGGCGAGGCGTACTGCAGCGGCTCGTCGCTGATGCCGCAGAAGATGAACGCGGACCTCGCCGAGCTGTTGCGCGGCAAGGCCGGTCGCGTCGTCGGCGACTGGGTCGCGCTCGTCACGGTCGTGAAGGGCCTGCCGCTCGCGTACAACAAGGATCTGCAGGAGACGCAGGAGCCGCTCTACGACGCGGTCGAGACCGCGGAGGCGTGCTTGCGCGTCGCGGCCGGGATGATCGCGAGCCGCGAGCTCGACGGCGATCGCTTGAAGCTCGCCGTCGGTGAGGGGCATCTGGTCGCGACCGAGCTCGCCGATTATCTCGTCGCGCGCGGCGTGCCGTTCCGCGATGCGCACGACGTCGCGGGGACCTTGGTGCGGAAGGCCCTCGAGAAGGGCGTCGAGCTCGCGGGCTTGTCGCTCGACGAGCTGCGCGCCGTTTCGCCTCAGTTCGAGGCCGATGTGTACGAATGGCTCGACCCGTCGCGCGCGATCGATCGCCGCGACGTCGTCGGCGGCCCGGCGCGCGCGCGCGTCACGGCCGAGATCGATCGTATCGCCGCCGAGCTGGCGGAGGAGTCACGCGGATGAGCTTCGAGTACCGTGGCGATGATCTGTATTGCGAAGGCGTCTCGCTCGCGGTGATCGCCGAGAAGGAAGGCACGCCGACCTACGTCTACAGCCGCGCGCTGCTCGAGCACGCGTACAAGACGTTCGACGCCGCGCTCGCCGGCGTCGCGCACGAGATCTGCTACAGCGTGAAGGCGAACTCGGGGCTCGGCATCTTGTCGATCCTCGCGAAGCTCGGCGCCGGCGCCGACATCGTGTCGGGCGGCGAGCTGTTCCGCTGGCTGCGCGCCGGCGGCGACGCGAAGAAGGTCGTGTTCTCGGGCGTCGGCAAGACCGAGGGCGAGATGAAGGCCGCGCTCGAGGCCGGCATCATGGTGTTCAACGTCGAGAGCGACGAAGAGCTCGATGTCCTCTCGAAGGTCGCGCGCTCGGTCGGTCGCACCGCAAGGGTCGCGCTGCGCGTGAACCCCGACGTCGATCCGCAGACGCACCCGTACATCTCGACCGGCCTCAAGAAGAACAAGTTCGGCATCTCGTGGGCGCACGCGAAGGACGTCTTCCGCCGCGCCGCCGGCTTGCCCGCGCTCGAGGTGATCGGCGTCGACTTCCACATCGGCTCGCAGCTGACCAAGACGTCGCCGTTCTCCGACGCGATCGCGCGCCTCGTCGAGCTCGTGCTCGGCCTCGAGAAGGACGGCATCCGCCTGAAGCACGTCGACATCGGCGGCGGCCTCGGCATCGACTACGGCAAGGAGGGCGACGGTCCGCCGCCGTCGCCGGGCGAGTACGGCGCCGCGGTCGCGCGCGCGCTCGCGCCGCTCGCGCACCTGAACCTCACGCTCCTCACCGAGCCGGGCCGCGTGATCGTCGGGCCCGCCGGCGTGCTCGTCGCGCGCGTCCTGTATCGCAAGGACAACGAGGGCAAGCACTTCACGATCGTCGACGCCGCGATGAACGATCTGATGCGGCCCGCGCTCTACGGCGCGCATCACCCGATGCGTCCGGTCCGCCGGACCAAGCGGCCGACGCAGATGACCGACGTCGTCGGCCCGATCTGCGAGACCGGTGACTTCCTCGCGCGCGATCGCGAGCTGCCGCTGTTCGATCAAGGCGAGCTGCTCGCGATCGGCGCGGCCGGCGCGTACGGCGCCGCGATGTCGTCGAACTACAACACGCGGCCGCGCTCGTGCGAGGTCATCGTCTCCGGCGACGGCTACCAGGTCGTGCGCAAGCGCGAGACGCTCGAGCAACTGGTCGCGAACGAGAAAGTCGCCGACTAGCTCCGCGTCCCCCTGTCGCATGGTCATGCGACTCGCGCGATCCGACGCGTCGTGCGACATGGAACCTGTGCGGCTCTCGATCGGGGTGCTGATGCTCGCGGCGTGCGGTTCCTCCTCGGCGCCGGCGGCCGACGCCCGGCCCGACAACGCGTGCGGGCCCGGGCCGTACGTCCACGCGCACGCGGGCGTGGCGTCGTTCAGCACGCACTTGCCGGTCGCCGGCGCGACCGCGACGCTCGACGCCTGCCCGGAGCATCCGTTCGTCGCCGACGAGCTCGGCTACTTCGATCTGCAGATGACGCAAGGGCTGCCCTTCGATCCGCGCATCGAGGCCGCCGGCTTCGTCACGATGCGGAGCGGTGAGTCCACGATCACCGCGGATCTCGATCTCGGATACGCGCCGCTGTTCCCGACCGACCTCATGTCGCTGTTCCCCGACGACACCGCGTCGTCGCCGGCGCTCGTCGTGATCACCGCGCTGCCCGCGGGCACGCAGACGAACCCGAACGATCCGTGCACCGATCGCAGCGGCGTGACGTTCTCGGTCGTCGGTCACCCCGAAGCGACGCTGACCTACTACGGAGGGAGCGGCAGCGCGCCGGTGCTCGATCCGTCCTTGACCGCGACGACGACCGTGGGCGCGGTCGAGATCGGCGGGCTCGCGCAGACCGACGCCGCGACGATCGAGATCGCGGCCGCGAAGACGGGCTGCACGATCTCGTGCGTCTCCTATCCACACACCGGTCACTACAAGCTCGAGAACGGCGTGCTCTCGCTCGCGGGTGCGTTCATGCCGCCGGTCCCGCCGCCTTGACCGCGCGCGCGCGCCGATGGCACCGTGTCGGGATGGATCACGCGCCGGCGCAGCGAACGGTGGCGATCGTCGACGACGACGCCGACCTGCGCAGCGCGGTCGAGCTGATCCTGAAGCCGGCGGGCTGGTGCGTGCAGGCGTTCGAGACCGCGCACGACGCGGTCGCGGCGGCGCGCGCCGGGACGCTGCCGCGCATGGTCCTCATGGACATGTCCTTGCCCGGCGAGTCGGCGAGCGAAGCGATCGCCGACATCGTGCGGCTGCGCCGCGACGTGCAGGTCGTCGTGCTCACGTCGTTCCAGCGTGAAGACTTCGTCTTCGAGGCGCTGCGGGTCGGCGCGGTCGGCTACGTGCTCAAGCAACAGGCGCTCGATCAGCTCGCCGAGGTGCTCGCGATCGTCGATGCGGGCGGCTCGCCGCTGTCGCCGAGCGTCGCGCGTCGCGTGCTCGCGAGCCTGCGCGAGACGCAGGCGGTGACGGAGCCGCTGTCCGATCGCGAGCGCGACATCCTGCTGCGCTTCGCCGACGGCAAGAGCTACGGCGAGACCGCCGACGAGCTCGCGATCTCGATCGACACCGTGCGCACGCACGTGCGGCGCATGTACGGCAAGCTGCAGGTCAAGAGTCGGCCGCAAGCCGTGCTGGCGGCGCTACGTCGCGGTCTCCTCGGCTGAGCGGCTCGTCCGCGGCGGTCTCGAGCTCGAGCAAGAGCGCGCTCAACCGCGACCGCAGCTCGTCGAACGTCGCGCGCACCGCGTCGGCGCGCCCCTCGTCCGCCGCGCGCTCGAGCCGATCGATCCGCGGAGCGAGCTCGGCGCGCGCGTGCCCGAGCGCCGGCCGCGACGCGTGATCCGACCGGGCGCGCGCGTCGTTCCGGCGCGTGTGCAGCTCGGCGGCGACGCGTCGATTCTGCTGGACGGCGAGCAGGATCGACATCCCCGCGTAGGCGCAGGTCGACACCACGAACCACACGCCGGCCCCCGACCCCCACGCGACCAGCGGCACCATCGCGTGGACGATCGGCTCGCCGCGGAACGGCTGCCAGACGTGCGGGATCGCGATCACGGTGCGGCGCTGGTCGGCATCGTCGACGATCTCTCGGGCTCCGCCGCGCGCGGCGATCCGGCGCTCGAGGTTGCGTGTCCCTCGTCCGTCGCGGTGCGGTCGCGCGACGCGAGGCGCGGCGAGCTCGATGCGCACCCGATCGCGATCGCTCGACAGCGCGAGCCGCACCGGCGCCGCCGCGCCGTGACGCGCCTGGTTCGCGAGCAGCTCGACGAGGAGCTCGCGAACGTCGGCCGAGACCTCGGTCGCCGCGAGCTCGATCTCGACCTCGATCCCGAGGTGCTGCACGAGCTCCGCGAGCCAGCCGCGCAGGTCCGTCGACGCCGCATCGCGCTCGTCGAGGACACGGCGGCCGTGGCGCGCGAACGTCCGCGCCGCTTCGAGCGCTTCGCGATCGTCGCCGCGGGCCGCGCGCGCGTGCGCGAGCACGAGCGCGCCCGAGAGGCCGTCGTGCAAGCGCATCGCGGCCAACCGCGCGCCGGCCGCGGCGGCGGCGTTCGCGCCGAGCCCCTGGTGCGCGAGCGCCGCCTCGTTCCGCGCGCGCAACCACAGCGCGCGCCGCGAGCACACGACGAACGACGCCGCGGTCGCGAGCCCCATCGCGGCGGCGTATCCGATCGACGCGGCGCTCGGGCCCGCGCCCAACGCGGCGCGCTCGAGCGGCGGAACGATCAGCATCGCGGCGAGCAGCCCGCGGTGATCGGGGAACAGCGCGCCCCACGACGCGGGCAACACGAGCAGGAGCGTCCAGCCCGCGCCGAAATCGGCCGCGCTCGCGGCGCCGAGCGCGCCGGCGGTGGCGACCGCGTGCACGAAGAAGAAGATCAACAGCGGATGCGTGCTCCGCAGCGCCGCGATCGGGATCGTGCGCGTCGCCGCCGCGGTGACGGGGTACGTCGCGCACAGCCACGCCGGCGCGACGCCGACGAGCCCGAGGTACTCGCGCACCGCCGGCTGTGCGAACGCGAGCGCCGCGCCGCCGCACACGATCGCGGTCAGCGCGATCGTCGCGCGCGTCATCATGCTGCGCCAGAACGAGAGATCGATCCCGTCGGGATGATCCGGAACCCCGAGCCAACGCGCGCCTCGCATCGCATCGCGAGTCTATCGCGCTATCCTCGGCGCGATGTCCCCGAAGATCTCGCGTGCCGACCGGCGCGCAGAGAAGCAGGCCCGGGTCGCGCGGCTCGGCGAGGGCGCGCAGGCCGCGACCCCGACGGCGGCGCCGCTCCGCTGCCCGTCGTGCGGCGCGCCGGTGCCGCTCGCCGACGGCGACGTCGCGACCTGCGTCTTCTGCAAAGCCGAGGTGCCGCTGCCGCAGGAGCTGCGCGCGCTGCGCGACGCGGATCAGCAGGGCCGCGCCGATCGCGCCGAGGCCGAGGCGCTGTATCGATCGCTCGGCAAGCCGCCGTCGACGATCTTGCGCGCGTGGGTCGGCGCGGCGGAGCTGTTCGCGGGCGCGCTCGCGGGGCTCCTGATGCTGCTGTTCTGGCTGTCGAGCGCGACGATCGTGCTCAGCGGCCTCTTGCTCGAGCTCGTGCTGCACTGGATCGCGCCGCTCGTGCGCATCGATCTGATCGATCGGTTCGGCGGCGGCACGACGTACGCGGGCTTCGTCGTCGCGGTCGTGATGCTCGGCCTGTTCCCGAAGTGGCTGGTCGGTTACCTCGATCAGTCGGCGAAGATCCGCGTCTCGCTGCAAGCGAACCTCGCCGCGCGTCCGCCGGAGCGGGTCGGATTCCCGTCGACGTGTCGCGAATGCGGCGCCGCGCTCGCGGTCCCGCCGGGCGCGCTCGGCGTGCGCTGCGCGTTCTGCGGCAGCGACAACCTGGTCGCGTTGCCGCGCGAGTGGCTCGCGGTCGCGGGCGCGCGGCAGGCGCACTTCCACGCGAGCATCGTCGACGCGGTCGCGCAGGCGCGCGCGCTGCGCGCCGACGCGCGGCGCGGGTTGTGGCCCGCCGCGAAGTGGCTCGCGGGCGCGGCCGTCGCGTTCGGGCTCGTCGGCAAGTGCGCGGTCTACGTCGACGAGGAGCAGGTCGCGACCAGCTACGCGCACAGCATGGGCTCGCCGCGCGTGATGGTCTCGTACTGGGATCCGACGGTGGAGATGCCGATCGATCAGCTGGTCGAGTTCAAGCAGCTGTCCAACTTCACCGTCGCGCTGCGCCACGGCGAGATCTTCGAGATCAGCTCGCCCGACGGCGGCGCGTGCACGACGATCACGATCCACAACACGACCACGTTCCCGCTCTTCACGCGCGACGACGACGTCGCGTGGGGCCCGCTCGACGACGGCACCTACGGCGCGCAGTACCGCGTGCCGTACACCGGCCTCTTCAAGATCGAGATCAACGGGATCTTCCAGACCAAGGGGCCGACCCACGCGCGGTGGCGCGCGACTCGCTCCGCCGCGGCCGGGCTGCGCGTCGTGCGATCCGTGCGCGCCGCCGACGCCGCCGCGCCTCCCGCGCCGACCCTCGCGCCCGCGGCGCGCGCCGCGGTCGACGCGCTCGGGAACAAGGAGCCCGCGACCGCGGTCGCGCTGTCGAGCGACGGCCGCCGGCTCGCGGTCGCGTCGCCCGGCATGCTCGACTTCGCGTCGATCCCCGACGACCCGACCAAGACGCAGCTGACCAACAACGCGTGCCTCGCCGACGATCTCACCGCGCTCGCGTTCATCGACGCGCACACGCTCGCCAGCGGCGATCGCCACGGCGCGATCTGGATCTGGGACGTCGATCTCGCGATGGCGCGCGCGCGCCTGCCCGACGCGCTGCCCGGCCCGATCACGTCGCTCGCGGTGTCGCCCGACGGCAAGACGATCACGGCAGGCTACGCCGGCGGCGCGCGCACCTTCACCGCGGACTCGTGGCGCTAGGCGCGCGCGACTTGCACGCGCGCGTCGTTGTAGCAGGCGCCGCCGCCGAGATCGGCGATCGTCTCGGGGACGAGCGCGTTCGAGGTCAGGCCGTTGCGCGTGTGCTTGCGCCACAGGCCTTTCGGCAGGACGACCACGCCGTCGCGCACGTCTTTGGAGATCTTCGCGGCGACGCGGACCTCGCCGAGCGCGTTCCAGACGCGGACGAGATCGCCGTCGCGGATCCCGCGCGCGAGCGCGTCTGCGGGAGAGAGCTCGATCGGATATTCGCCCTTGCGCAGCTGGCCGAAGGTCGAGCTGATCATCGACGCGAGCGCGGGCGAGATCAGCGCGAGCGGGAACTCGGCGCTGCCGGGATCCTCGCGGTAGTGATAGAGGCCGCCGGGCGCCTCGGCGTCGAGGTGCGCGGGGACGAAGTGGACCTTGCCGTCGCCGGTCTCCGGTCTCACGTCGCGAAAGAGGATCGGGGTCGGGCCGTCGAGCGGGACCGCGGCACCGTGCGCGTCGAGCTGCGCACGGATCTCCGCGCCGCGCTCGCCCGCGAGCATCGCGGCGACCAACTCGTCGTCGGTGCGCGGCTCGCCCGCGACCCCGAGCTCGAGACGATCGATCAGCGCGCCGAAGACTTCGTTGTTCGTGCGCGCCTCGCCCGCGGGCGTCGCCGCCGCGTGCGCGTCGTACATCCGCATCGCGCCGTAGCCGCGGCGCAGCTCGCGATGCTCGAGGAAGACCGTCGCGGGCAGGACGACGTCGGCCCACCGCGCGGTGTCGGTCATCACCTGCTCGTGCACGACCGTGAACAGATCGTCGCGCGCCATCCCGCGCAGCACGCCCTCCTGGTTGGGCGCGGTCGCGACCGGGTTGCAGTTGTAGACGAACAGCACCTGCACCGGCGGATCGCGCAGCTCGGTCAGCGCGCTCGCGAGCTGCACCATGTTGACCGCGCGCGTCTTCGGCTCGCGCGCCTGGATGCCCCACTCGGCGCTCACGCCCCAGCGCGCGTCGCCGTTCGACATCGTGAAGCCGCCGCCGCGCACGCCGAGCTTGTTCGCGACCGCGGGCAGCGCGAGGATCGCGGCGGTCGCGCCGCCGCCGTTGCGATTGCGCTCGCTGCCCCATCCGCAGCGCACGACCGCCGGCGACGACGCGGCGTACAGCTCGACGAAGCGATCGAGCTCGGCCTCCGGGATCCCGCTCTCGCGCGCCGCGCGATCGATCGTCCAGCGCGACGCCCGCGCGCGCAGCTCTTCCCACCCGACCGTGTGCTCGCGCAGGAAATCGAGATCCGCGTGGCCGCGCTCGAACATCGCGTGGATCGCCGCGAGCGCGACGACGAGATCGGTCCCGGGCCGCGGCGCGAGGTGGAGGTGGGCGCGGCGCGCGAGCGGCGTGCGGCGCGGATCGACGACGACGAGCTTCGCGCCGCGATCGATCGCGCGCTGGATGATCGGCACGAGGTGGATGCCGGTCGCCGACGGGTTCACGCCCCACAAGACGATCAGCTTCGCGTGCTCGTACTCCTCGAGCGCGGTGCCGGGCACCGGCCCGTACAAGCCGGTCGACGCGGTCTTCGACGGCATCGCGCAGAACGTCTTCAAGAGCCGCGACGCGCCGACGCGACGGAAGAACCGCGACGCGAGCGACGCGCCGGTGAGCCAGCCGTTCGAGCCGTCGTAGTGATACGGGAGGATCGCTTCACCGCCGAACTCGTCGCGCGCCGATCTCATCCGCGCCGCGATCAGATCGAGCGCCTCGTCCCACGTCGCGCGCCGGAATTCTCCCGAGCCCTTCGCGCCGGCGCGCACCATCGGGTGCAGCACGCGATCCTCGCCGTACATGTGCTCGGCGATGTTGCGAACCTTGCCGCACACGAAGCCGTCGGTCAGCGGCGAATTCGCGCCGCCGTTCACGCCGACCACTCGCCCGGTCTCCGCCTCCACCGAGACTTCCAGGTGACACGTATCGGGACAATCGAGAGGGCACGCGCTGTGACGTACTTCGACGGCCATCTAGCGCGAGTATGTCAGAAGCTTCCGCCGACGCCGAGACCGACGATGCTGTGCCCCCCGGAATCGACCATGGGTGTGATCTGCGGAGAAAGCTTGGTCGCGCGCGGCTCGTCGAGGTTGCGGGTCAGGTAGACACCCGCGACCAACCCGACCGCGAGCCCGCCGAGCGCGAAGTGCGCGATGCGCTCCTTCGGCACCGCGTCGGTGCGGTTCGCGTCGATCGCGCTCTCGAGCGAGACGCCGACCGCCATGCCCGCGAGCCCCGCGAGATCGACGAGCGCGGCGTGGCGTCGCGAGATGTCGTAGCGACGCGCGAGCAAGGCGCCGGTGATCACGCCGGCGTCGAGGCCGCTGACGATGATCGCGCCGGACAGCTTCTTCGGCAGGCCGAACACGACCGCGAACAAGCCACCGGTCGCGCCGCCCCAGAGCGCGCCCGAGTTGAGCAGCGCCGCGTCGCCGCTGTCGGGATGGAAGCGCTCGGCGGTCAGCGCCGCGAACGACGCGCCGCCGAGCAACCCGACCACGCCGACCGCGCCCGGCAGCTGTTGATCATCGGTGAAGATCGACGTGCCCGCGACGCCCTCGACGTAGCCGATCAAGGAAGAGGTGATCACGTACGAGCTCGTGCCGCTCGGGATGTCGTCGGGCACGCCGACCCACGATCCGATCAAGCCGACCGCGGCGCCGGCGCCGCCGCCGTACAGCGCGCCGTTCGAGTCCTGATCGTCGACCGCGTAGCCGATCGAGACGCCGCCGACCAACCCGGCGACCGTCGCCGCGGCGATCAGCTGCCCGCGCCCCGACGACGGCGTGTTCTCGAGCGTGATCGCGATCGAGTCGTTCGCGCCGGGCGCGACCTCGACGCGGCGCTTCTCGGTCACGAAGCCCGGCGCCTCCACGGAGACGACGTAGCGCGCCGCCGGCACCGAGTCCTCCCAGCTGCCGATGCCGACCAGGCGATCGTCCATGAAGATGCGCGCGTCGGCGGGCGTCGTGCGGATGTGCACGCGCCCGCGCTGCGGCGGCAGCTCGACGACGAAGCTGTACGGCTTCCCGATCCCGATGTCGACCGGCTGCTCCTGCGTGTCGAAGCCGGCCATCGACACGCTCATCGTGTAGTGACCGGCGACCAGCTCGATGCGCGCGGCGTCGGCGCGGCCCTCGGCGCGATGGCCGGCGTCGTCGGCGAACGTGACCAGCGCGCCTTTCGGCAAGGTCGCGACCTGGATCTGCGACGGGAGGTTCTGCAAGACCAAGATGCGCGTGGAGATCGTCTGCTTCTCCTGCGCCGCGTCCTTCGCGCTGTCGGGGATCGCGAGCACGTAGCGCTCGAAGTACGCGATCGCCTGCTCGTAGTGGAGCTTGCGCTCGTGCGCCTGGCCGATCGCCTTCAAGACGTCGTAGACCGGCGTGAGGCAGTAGCTCGCCGACATCTCGGCGATCGCGCCGTCGTAGTCGCCTTGCTGGTAGAGGATCGCGCCGCGCACGTAGTGCTCGTGCGCGGCGTCGAACATCGCGTTGTCGTCGAGATCCGGCTTCGGCGGGCACTGATCGATCTCGAGGACGATCTGATCCTTGCCGAGGTAGCCGTTGTCGTCGGCGCGCGCGGCGCTCGTCGCCGCGATCACGACGACGAGGATCGCGCCGAGCTTCACTTCCCGCTCCCCGCGCTTCCTCGACGGAACGGATCGTCGGGCAGATCGCCGCCGCCGGTCGGCGCGGTCTCTCCCGTGCCCGTGCCGGTGCCCATGCCCGTGCCCGGCCCCGTGCCCTTCTTGATGATGTGCTTCGGCTGCGCGCCCTGCTTCGTCTTGATCAAGCGGACCGTGATCGGCTTGTCCTTGCCCTTGTTGTCGGTGATCGGGTTGATCGTGAACTGCGCGTCGTCGTAGCCGTCGAGCTGCGCGACGAGATCGATCTCGTGGTTCTCCGCCGGCGCCTCGAACGTCGTCGGCGTCTTCCCGACCTCGCGGCTGTTCCAGTAGATCATCGCGCCGCTCGGCTTCGAGTCGATGTAGATCGTCACGGTCTGCGGCGCGGCGTCGATCGGCGCGATCATCACCGCCGCATCGGAGGCGACCGCCGCCGCCGACGCAGCCGCGTCGATCGCCGCCGCCGGCTTCCGCGCCGCGCCGCCCATCATCATCGACACCGTCACGACCACCGCCGCGATCACGACCGACACGCCCGCGACCCACGCGAGGATCCGCAGCGGGTTGCGCTTGCTCGCGCGGCGCGGCGGAAGGATGCGGCGCCGCTGCGTCGAGCGCGACGGATCCTCGAGCAGCGTGTTGACGTCGACGACGAGGTCGTCGGTCGACTGGTAGCGGCGATCGCGATCCTTGTCCATCGCGCGCAGGACGACCGCCTCGAACTCGGCCGACAGCTCCGGGCGCAGCTCGCGCGGCGTCACCGGCTCGTCGTTCAAGACCTGCGAGATGATCGACAAGTAGTTGGTGCCGGTGTACGGCACGCGCCCGGTCGCGAGCTCGTACATGATCACGCCGAGCGCGTAGACGTCGATCCGCTGATCGAGCTCCTCGTCGCCGCGCGCCTGCTCGGGCGACATGTACAGCGGCGTGCCGAGCACCATGCCGGTCTGCGTGAGGCGCGGCGAGTCTTCTTCTCCCAAGTCGCTCTGTCGTAGAGATTTCGAGATGCCGAAGTCCACGACCTTGACGTAGTCCTTGTCGCCGCGGCGCAGGAGGAAGACGTTCTCCGGCTTCACGTCGCGATGGACGACGCCCTTCTTGTGCGCCGCGGAGAGGGCGCTGCCGACCTGCGCCGAGATCTGCAGGATGCGCGTCTCCGGCAGCGGCCCTTCGCGATGCAAGCACTCGGCGAGCGAGACGCCCTCGAGGAACTCCATCACGACGAACGTGCGGCCGTCGTCGGTCGTCCCGAAGTCCGTGATGTCGATGATGTGCTCGTGCCCGATCGAGCTGGCGAGCCGCGCCTCTTGCTCGAGCCGCGCGACGACCTGCTCCTTGCGCGCGTACTTGTCGAGCAAGACCTTCACCGCGACGCGCTTGCCGATCAGCGTGTGGGTCGCCTCGTAGACCGCGCCCATGCCGCCCTGCCCGATCTTGCGCGTCACCGAATAGCGGCCGAGCAAGGTCGTGCCGATCAGCGGATCCTCGCCGTCGGGGGTCGGATCGGGATCGGTGTTGCCGAACCCCGGGGTCGATCGCGGCAGCGAGGTCCGCGCCGGACCGGGCGTCGCCTTGCCCGGAGTCTTTCGCAGCTCGGGCTCCGACACCGCGACCGCCGCCGCCGCCATCGCGGTGTCGGCGGCGCTCATCGCCGTGGAATCACCGGGCGCGTGGTCCTCCGAGCGCACGACGACGCGACCGGACGAGACCTGCGGCTGCGCTCCAGATCCTCGGCCTCCGTCCCCTGGCGAATCGTCGCCCTTCGAGCCGGAGCTCATCGATACCCCGTCGAGGGTAAACCATGCTTGACCCCGCGCGCCAGCGGTCCTATAAGCCCGCAGACGAAAAGGAGACGCGCGTGAACTACAAGGTCGCTGATCTCAAGCTCGCCGACGCCGGCCGCCTTCGCATCGACTGGGCCGAGACCCGGATGCCGGTCCTGATGGCCCTTCGCGAGAAGGGCAAGAAGGAGCAGCCGCTGAAGGGCATGCGCATCGCCGGCTCGCTGCACGTGACGAAGGAGACCGCCGTGCTCGTCCGCACGCTGGTCGCCGCCGGCGCCGAGGTCAGCTGGTCGGGCTGCAACCCGCTCTCGACCAACGACGAGGTCGCCGCCGCGCTCGCCGCCGACGGTATCTCGGTCTACGCGTGGCACGGGCTCTCCGTCGACGAATTCTACTGGTGCATCGAGCGCACGCTCGACTTCAAGCCGACCCTCACGCTCGACGACGGCGCGGACCTGATCTTCACGGTCCACAACAAGCACCCCGAGCTGTCGTCGACGATCATCGGCGGCACCGAGGAGACCACCACCGGCGTGCACCGCCTCCGCGCGATGGCCGCCGACGGCAAGCTGAAGTACCCGGTCTTCGCGGTCAACGACAGCGAGACCAAGTGGGACTTCGACAACGTGTACGGCACCGGCCAGTCGTCGCTCGACGGCGTGCTGCGCGCGACCTCGATCCTGATCGCCGGCAAGAACGTCGTCGTCGGTGGCTTCGGCCACTGCGGGCGCGGCGTCGCCGAGCGCGCGCGCGGCCTCGGGGCGAGCGTGATCGCGACGGAGATCAAGCCCACGCAGGCGCTGAAGGCCGTGCTCGAAGGTCACCGGGTCATGAAGATGGACGATGCCGCGAAGGTCGGTGACGTGTTCATCACGGCAACCGGCATCAAAGATGTGCTCGTCGGTCGTCACTTCGACTCGATGAAGGACGGCGCGGTTGTCTGCAACACCGGCCACTACGACTGCGAGATCAACCTGAAGGATCTCGAGGCGCGCTCGAAGGGCCGCCGCACGGTGCGTCCGAACTGCGAGGAGTACACGATGAAGGACGGCCGCCGCATCTACGTGCTGGCGCAGGGCCGTCTCGTCAACCTCGCCGCCGCCGAGGGTCACCCGTCCGAAGTGATGGACATGTCCTTCGCGAACCAGTACCTCGCGCTCTGCCGCCTCGCCGCCGTCGGCAAGACGCTCGAGAAGAAGGTGTACGAGCTGCCGAAGGAGCTCGATCAGGAGATCGCCGGCATCAAGCTCGCCTCGATGGGCCTCTCGATCGACAAGCTCACCGCCGAGCAAGAGGCATACGCGTCGGACTACAGCGCGGGCACCTGAGACTTGGACTTTGGGCTTTGGGCTTTGGGCCCGGAGCGAAGAGCGAGTCGGCGTAGCGCACCGACTCCAACTGCATCTGATGCGTGAGATCGATCGTGAGCGCGCCGAGCTGATCGCGCGGCGGTAGCTCTGGTCGATCGACGCGCGCCGGCGGCGGTGCGCGCAGCGTCGCTTGCGTCGGTGACGGCGCGGTCGCGCGCGTGTCGCGTCCGCACGCGGCGACGAGCATCGCGATCGCGAATGCACGCATGCGATCAGTCTAACTGACGTGCGCTCGCGGTCCGAGTGGCCGGCAACTGAAGTGGCCACACGGACGCAACAGCGCGAGATGCGTTACGAACGCAGCGGCACGAGCTGTGCTCGCTCCGCGCGCGAATGCGTAGAGCCGGGTTGTTGTTGTCGGTCGCGATCGTCGCCTGCGGCGGTCCGACCTCGAATGTCGGCGAGGATGCGTCGACGAAGTCGGTCGCCGTCGAGTCGACGAAGCACGATACGTCGCCTCCGCTGCGCGAGATGATCGCGGCGCCCGCGGTCGTGCACGATCACGAAGAGGACGAAGGCGATGACACGCACGTCTTCAGCGACGCGGTGCGCGGCCTCGCGCGCGACGTGCTCGCGCAGGATCAGACGCTGTCGCTCGCGCCGTCGCCGGTCGTGAACTTCGAGGCGATGGGCAACGGCATGCCGGGCGGCACGTACTCGTTCCCGCCCGACACCGTCAGCGCCGCGGGCTCGACCCAGATCGTCGAGATCGTGAACAGCTCGATCGCGGTCTGGAACAAGAGCGGCACGCTCGTCTACGGCCCCAAGCCGACCAACACGATCTTCGCCGGCTTCGGCGCGCCGTGCGAGACGACCAACGACGGCGACGCGCGCGTGCGGTACGACGCGATGGCGAACCGCTGGGTCGTGACGTACTTCAGCTACTTCTCGCAGCCGTACGGCGTGTGCGTCGCGGTCAGCTCGACCAACGACGCGACCGGCGCGTGGCATCGCTACTTCTTCCAGTTCAACGCGCAGACCGACTACCCCGTGCTCGGCGTCGGCGCCGACGCGTACTACGTGACGATCAACGGCGTGCTCACCGCCGACAACCTCGACGTACCGGTGTGCGCGCTCGATCGCGCGAAGATGCTGACCGGCGCGCAGGCGACGCGGCAGTGCTTCTCGACCGCCGCGCGCGGCGGCGTGCCGACGCCCGCCGACTTCACCGGCGGCACCGCGCCGCCCGCGGGGACGCAGGAGCTCGTCGCCGTCGCCGATCACGCCGGTAACAACATCATCAGCACGTGGAAGCTGCACGTCGACTGGACCACGCCGGCCAACAGCACGCTCACCGGCCCGACCGCGCTCGCGGTCGCGGCGTCGACGGGTGCCGTGATGGTCACGCAGCCGGGCACGACCAACACGATCGCGCCGGGCGGCAACGCGTTCCCGCTCGCGTATCGCAACTTCGGCGGCTACGAGTCGTACGTCTTCGCCGACATGGTGTCGTCGGGCGGCGTCTCGACCGTTCGCTGGTACGAGCTGCGCAACACCGGCGGCACGCTCGCGGTCTATCAGCAGGGCACGTTCGCGCCGGGCGACGGCTTGCATCGCTTCATGCCGAGCAGCTCGATCGACAAGTACGGCAACATCGCGATCGGCTACTCGGTGTCGAACAGCACCGTGTACCCGGGCATCCGCTTCGCGGGTCACGCCTCGACCGATCCGCTCGGCACGATGGGTCAGGGCGAGGGCACGATCGTCGCCGGCACCAATTCGCAGATCAACGGCAACCGCTGGGGCGACTACTCGGCGATGAGCATCGATCCCGCCGACGACTGCACGTTCTGGTACTCGCAGGAGTACATCGGCGACGCGTCGGGCTCGTGGCGCACGCGCGTCGCGTCGTTCCGCTTGCCGAATTGCGCGGGCGCGCCGCCGCCGCCGGCCGGCATCGTCAACGGTGACTTCGAGACCGGCGCGATCACGCCGTGGACCGTCACCGGCAACGCGTCGATCGTCACGCCCGGTCACGCCGGCACCTACGCGCTCGTCACCGGCGTCGTCGGCGGCGCGACCAACGGCGACAGCGCGATCGCGCAGTCGTTCACGGCGCCGACCGCCGGCGGCGCGCTCTCCTTCTACTACAAGGTCGTCTGCCCCGACACCGTCACGTACGACTGGGCGACCGCGACGCTCAAGGACAACACCGCCGGCACCACGACCACGATGCTCGCGAAGACCTGCACCAACACGAACGCGTGGGTGAAGGTCTCGGCCAACGTCGTCGGCGATCACAACTACACGCTCACGCTGACCAGCCACGACGACAACTACGCCGGCGACGGCACGTATGCGTACTGGGACGACGTCGCGATCGCGGCCGCGCCGCCGCCGCCGCCGCCCGGGATCACGAACGGCACGTTCGAGACCGGCGCGCTCACGCCGTGGACCTCGGTCGGCTCGACGTCGATCAGCACGACCTCTCACGCGGGCACCTACGCGGCGCTCGGCGGCAAGGTCGGCGTCACGACCAAGGGCGACAGCGCGATCGCGCAGTCGTTCACTGCGTCGTCGAGCGGCGGGACGCTCAGCTTCTACTACAAGGTGATGTGCCTCGACTCGCTCACGTACGACTGGGCGACCGCGACGCTCAAGGACACGACGACCGGCACGACCAGCACGATCCTCGCGAAGACGTGCAACAAGACCGGCACGTGGGTGAAGGTGTCGGCGACGCTGGTGGCGAGCCACGGCTACACGCTCACGCTCACCAACCACGACGACGGCTACTCGAACGCCGACGCGACGTACACGTTGTTCGACGACGTCGCGATCAACTGACCGCGGCTAGTCGGTCGCGAACACGATCGCGAGCTGGAAGCTGGCCTCGGTCGCTTCGTCGTCTTCCTTCGGGACGGCGAAGCGCCAGCTGCCCATCTGCTGCTGGATGCACGAGGCCATCTCGTCATCGAAGCCGACCGCGGTCGGCGAGACGACGCGTCCGCTCGTGTTGACCTCGAGCTTCAGCGCGACGTTGCCGTGCGCTTTCGGATCGCGCTTCAGCGTCTCCTTGTAGCAGCGCCTGAGGCCGGCCATGTACACGCTCGCGATCTTCGCTTTGACCATGTCGAGCGTGAGCGAAGTCGCTTCGAACGCACGGCCCTCGCCGATCGTCGCGTGCGAAGGCGCGCCGGCGTCGACCACGGGCGACGGCTCGTCGATCTTCGGCGCGCGGCCCATCGACGGGATGTTGCTGCCGTCGCCGCGCACGCCGCGCGCTGCGGGCTTCGCGTCGATCGCGATCGGCGCGGGCGCCGGCGCCGGCGGCGCAGTCTCTTGCTTGTCGCCGCCGCACGCGGCGATCACGATCACGATCGCGATCGTTCTCAATCCGGCACCAGCTGGAACGTGATCATGAAGTCGGCGGTCTGCGCCTCGCCGTCCTTGTCCTTCGGCGATGCGAACCGCCAAGAGCCTGCGCGCTGCTCGACGCACGACGACAGCGTCGTGTCGAACCCGTTGACCTCGACGTGCGCCACGCGGCCGGTCTCGTTCACGGTGAGCTTCACCGAGACCTTGCCGCGCGCGGTCGGATCGCGCACGAGCGTGTCCTTGTAGCAGCGCTTGAGCCCGGCGAGGTACTTGGACTGGATCGAGACCAGCACCTGATCCGCGGTGAGCGTCGAATCATCGTATTGCAGCTTCTCGGTGATGCTGATGCGGCCCGGCGGGGTCTGGGCGTCCGCGGGACCGCCCGAGTTGCCGATGCGGGGCTCGCCGCCGGTGCGACCCGTTCCGTCGCCGACTTTCACGTTCGCGCCGGACTTCTGGAGGTCTTGAATCTGCTGATTCAGATCCGTCCCGGGGTGCATGCGATCCGACAAGTCGCCCGTGCTCGAGTCATCGGATTCGGCGACCAGCGCGGCCGCGTAGCGCGCGGCCTCGTCTTGCAAGCGCGCCTGCTCGTCCTTGTCGCGCTTCTTCGCCGCGTCGGGCACGACCGCCGCATCGGGTGGCGATGCGATCGCGATCGGCGCGGCGTCGGGCGGCGCGATGACCTCTTTCACGGGCGGCGCGGGCGCGGGCGCAGGCGCCGGTTTCGGCTCGTCGCGCGGCGATTCACGCTGATTGCACGCGGCCAGCGCGATCATGATCGCGATCGATCTCAATCAGGCACCATCTGGAAGGTGATCCGGAAGTCTGAGGTCATCGTCTCGCCGTCCTTGTCCTTCGGCACGGGGAACCGCCAGCGCCCGGCCAGGTCTTCGACGCACGAAGACATCGCCGGATCGAACGATTCGACGTCGACCTTCGCGACACGGCCGCTCTCGCTCACCGAGAGCGCGAGCTTCAGCTTGCCGCGCGCGGTCGGGTCCCTGTGCAACACGGTCGTGTAGCAGCCCTTCACGGCGACCATGTACTTCTGCGCGATCGTGGCGAGCACCTGATCCGCCGTCAGCGTGCTGTCATCGAAGTCTTGCTTGTCGGTCGCCGTGATGCGCCCCGCCGGCGCCGGGCCGTGGCCGAGATCGATCTCCGCGTGCTTCGCGTCTTCGATCTGCTGCGCGAGATCGGCGCCGGGTCGTCGCTTCTGATCATCGGTACGCACATCGCTCGGATCATCGGACGTGAGCATGTCGGCCATGCGCGCGGCCTCTTCCTCGAGCGCCTTGTCGTCCGTGGCGTCGGGCGGCACGACGACCACCGGCTTCACCGCCGGCGCCGGCGCCGGCGTCTTCGCGGCCTCGTCGCGCGGCTGATCGCGCTGGTTGCACGCGGCCAGCGCGACCGCGATCGCGATCGCGCGGTTCACAGCTGCGAGCCCACGAACACCGCGAAGTGAACGACGCCCGTCACGTCCTGCGTCGAATCCGAATACAGCGGCATCGCGAGGCCGTTCGACGTCGGGTTGCGCACGCCGAAGCCGCCCATCTCCCAACCGACGCGCCATCCGGTGTTCCCCAACCAGAGGTACCAGCCGAGATCGCCCTCGAGCATCGTGTTGTGCTCGCCGCCGACGACGCCGGCGCGCGCCGCGAGCCAGAGCCCGCCCTTCGCGCTGATCTGCAACAGGCCCATCGAGTTCTGCGCGAAGCCGACGTTCAAGCGCAGCCCGGCCTGGGCGAACGCGTCGCCGCGGCGATCGTTGCCCATGAAGCCGACCGCGAGCTCGGGGCCGACGCCGGCGCTCCAGTCGGCGGTGCCGCGCTCCACGGGCATCGCCACCGGCGGCTGCTCCCACGACACCATCGCGCGCGCGATGCCGAGCGGCGCCGGATCCGGCATCGGCCACTCGACGCTCGACTGACCGTTCGGCACCACGACGCCGAACGCGCCTTCGACGTCGAGCACCGGCGCGCGATCATCGGCGACGGCGCGCGCGCCGCTCGCCGCGAGCAGGACCACCACGAACGTCGCCCTCATGCGACGACGATATCATCAGGCCCGGCCGCTATGGCATACATCCGCTCGTGGGCGACCTGCGTGTGACCGATCGCATCTGGATTCCCGAGGGCGAGCTGCGCGTCGCGTTCGCGCGCAGCGGCGGACCGGGCGGGCAGAACGTCAACAAGGTCAACAGCAAGGTCGAGCTGCGCTGGACGCCGGCCTCGAGCGCCGCGCTCGGCGCCGATGATCGCGCGTGGCTGCTCGAGAAGCTCGCGGGCCGACTCACCAACGACGGCGAGCTGCTCGTGACCTCCGAGCGCACGCGCGATCAAGCCAAGAACCGCGAGGACGCGCAGGCGAAGCTGGCCGCGATCGTCGCGGCGGCGCTGTTCCGCCCGAAGAAGCGCCGCGCGACCCGCCCGACCCGCGGCTCGAAAGAGCGCCGCATTGGCGCGAAGAAGCACCGCGCCGAGATCAAGAAGTCGCGCCGCTACGACGACTAGCCGCCCCTCGACTTCGCTCGGGGCGAACGGTTCTCGCAGCGATCCGTTCGTAGTGAGCGCAGCGCGAGCGTCAGCGAGCGCGAAGTCGAAGGACTAAGCGCGCCGGCGCCGCTTCGGCGCCTTCTCGGCCTCTTCGTACACGCGGATCTCGCTCTCGGCGGTGGTCTGCACCGCTTCGAGATACAGCGAGAGCAGCGCGACCGAGTCGCCGCGGAGTGACTCGTAGTAGCGCTGGCGATCGATCGAGTGCAGCACCGCGACCGGGTAGGCCGCCTCTTGCAGGATCAGGTTCGACACGATGCGCGCGCTGCGCCCGGTCGCCTTCGCCCACGGGAAGATCTGCATGACCTTCAGGTGCAGCGTGCATGCGCGCTCGATCGCGTGCATCTGGCGCGTCGCCGGTTCCTCGATCCATTCCGCGAGCTTGCGCATCAGCGGCTGGATTTTCTCGGGCGGCGCGATGTCGTGATAGTAGAGCCGGTGGAGCGGGTTCTCCTTGCGATACGGGAGACCCTTCGCCTTCTCTTCCGGCGACAACATCGCGTAGATGTCGCGGATCGTGTCGAGCTTCAGCGGCTTCTTCTTGTTCGCCGCGAGCTCCGCCGCGTAGTTGCACGCGTCGTCGAACCGCTTGATCTCCTCGTAGCTCGGGATCAATGACGGGTCGCTGATGATCGTGGGATCGACCGCGGCCTTGATCTCGCTGTAGCTCAGCACTTCGCCTTCGAGCGCGGCGTCGTGATGGATGAGCGAGATGCGAAGTCGCTGCTGGAACTCCTTGCGAACGGCGGGAGCGCACTGCGCGTGCTTCGATCTCCAGACAGCAACGATGCGCTCGACTTCCGCGAAGCGTCCGTCGATGTCTTCTGTTTCCTTGTATCTAAGCACGTGTTTTTCCTGCCGGTTCCGCCCTGCTTCCGAGCCTGTGAATACTAGCCAAGCGGTATAGAGCCGTCAAGGAATCCGATGGGGGCATACATGAACATAAGAACAGGTGATTCCGAATACGTACGATCACTCAACGTCTCGAAACTCCAAAACTTGCCCCGAGAATCCACACCTCTTTAATGGGGGAATCCCCGTGTCGTTCAGCCACGCCTCGGTCCTCCTTCCGGAGGTCCTCGACCTGCTCGCGCCCCGCGCGGGAGGGGTCTACTGCGACTGCACGCTGGGCGGCGCCGGGCATTCGCGCGCGATCTTGGAGCGCGCTCCCGACCGCGTGATCGGAATCGATCGTGATCCCGCGGCGCTCGACGCCGCGCGCGCGCGGCTCGCGGACTTCACCGACCGAGTGACGCTGGTCCACGGACGCTTCGGCGACGTCGCGTCGATCTTCGCGGGGCTCGGCGTCGCCCAAGTCGACGGCTTCGTGATCGATCTCGGCGTCTCGTCACCGCAGCTCGACGTCGCGGAGCGCGGCTTCTCCTTCATGAAGGACGGACCGCTCGACATGCGCATGGATCCGACCTCGGGTCCGACCGCGCTCGAGCTGCTCCGCGAGCTGTCGGCGGACGAGCTCGCCGAGGTCCTGCGCGACTTCGGTGAGGAGCGCTACCACAAGAAGATCGCGCGGCTGATCAAGGAGGCCGTGCGCGAAGGGCGCGTCGCGACCACGCGCGACCTCGCGGAGATCGCGGCCGCCGCGATCCCGATGGCGGAGCAGCGCAAGTCGAAGATCCACCCCGCGACGCGCACGTTCCAGGCGCTCCGCATCGCGGTCAACGCGGAGCTCGACGAGCTCGAGCGCTTCCTCGCGGTGTTCCCCGATCTGCTGCGGCCCGGCGGTCGCTGCGTGATCATCAGCTTCCACTCGCTCGAGGATCGCCTGGTGAAGCACCGCTTCCGCGATCTCGCGTGGACGTCGTCGCTCCCTCCGGCGCACGCGAAGAAGGCCGGCGAGCGCGTCGACGCCGTGTGCCTCCCGATCACGAAGAAGGCGGTGATCGCCGCCGACGACGAGATCGCGCGCAACCCGCGCGCGCGCTCCGCCAAGCTGCGGGCGTGCGAACGCACGAGCGCGCCCAACCTGCCCGCGCACGCATGAGCCCGCCGATCCCACCGCGCGTCTATTCCCTCCTGCGTTCGGCGCGCCCCGCCGGCGCGAAGAACGTCGTGATCGGGCTCGTGCTCGCCGCGATCGCGATCGGCGCGCTCGGCATCATGCGCGTCGCGCGCCGTCACGAGATCGTGAAGCTCGGCTTCGAGCTGTCGTCGAAGACCGAGCAGCTGCGCAAGCTCTCCGACGAGAACCGCGCGCTCGAGCTCGAGCGATCCACGCTCGCCGATCCGAAACGCATCCGCGCGCTCGCCGCCGCGCTCGGCATGGTGTCGGTCCCGCCCGACGCGATCCGGATCGTTCCGGCCGCGCCCAGAGAGGCGATGCGATGATCGCGAACAAGAAGCCGAAGCCGGTGACGCCCGGCATCCCGCGCGCCGCGCGCACGCGCGCCTACGCGGCGGCGGCGTTCATGTCGCTCCTGTTCGGCGGCGTCGCGTACGAGGCGTACGCGCTCGAGGTGCGCGACAACCCGCACTATCGCGAGCTCGCCGATCGCCAGCACGTGCGCACGTACGAGATCGCCGCGCCGCGCGGCGCGATCAACGATCTGCGCGGGCGCCCGCTCGCGGTCTCGACCGACGCCGACTCGATCTACGCCGATCCGCGCGAGGTCGTCGACATCCCCGGCACCGCCGAGAAGCTCGCGAAGATCCTCGGGCTCGATCAGGCGGACCTCGAGGACAAGCTCGCCGGCGACAAGCGCTTCGTGTGGATCGCGCGCCACGTGAACAGCACGCAGGCCGGCGCGCTGCGCAAGGCGAAGCTCGCCGGCATCGGCGTGACCAGCGAGCCGATGCGTCACTACCCCGGCGGCGCCAGCGGCGGCCCCGTGATCGGCGTCGCCGGCATCGACGGCAAGGGCCTCGACGGCCTCGAGCTCAAGCTCGACACGCTGCTCACCGGCGAGCGCGCGAAGCTCGACGCGATCCGCGACGTCAAGGGCAAGGTCCTGCTCGAGGACGGGCTGGTCGACGCCGCGCCGGGCGCGACCGTCACGCTGACGATCGATCGCACGATCCAGACGATCGCCGACGCCGCGATCGCCGACGCGGTCGAGTCGAACAAGGCCAAGAGCGGCGTCGCGATCGTGCTCGAGGTCGGCACCGGCCGCGTGCTCGCGATCGCGAACTATCCGACCTTCGATCCCAACGCCGCCGACGTCGTGCACACCGACGCGCGCGATCGCGCGGTCACCGATACGTACGAGATCGGATCGGTGATGAAGCCGTTCGCGGTCGCGACCGCGCTCGAGGACGGCGTCACGCGCCCCGACGAGGAATGGGACACCGAGAACGGCGAGTGGCAGATGTCGTCGAAGGATCGTCCGATCCGCGACACCCACGCGCATCCGTCCTTGACCACCAGCGAGATCATCAAGCACTCGTCGAACATCGGCGCGGCGAAGATCGGCCTGCGCCTCGGCGCGCAGCGGCTCGCGGCCGGCTTCCGCGCGTTCGGCTTCGGCGCGCGCACCGGCATCGAGCTGCCCGGCGAGCAGCCCGGCACGATCCGCGATCCGCGCACGTGGCGCGACAGCGAGCTCGCGCGCATGACGTTCGGCTACGGGATCACGGTCACGCCGATCCAGCTCGCGGCGGCGATCGCGTCGTTCGGCAACGGCGGCATGTACGTGCCGCCGCGCATCGTCGAGTCGATCGTCGACGGTGAAGGCCACGTGATCCGCGCGCGCAGCGCCGAGCCGCGCCGCGCGGTCAGCGAGAAGACCGCCGCGCAGATGATCCCGATGCTCGCGTCGGTGTTCGATCGCGGCAAGGAAGGCGGCACGGCGAAGGACATCTACGTCGCGGGCTTCGCGTGCATGGGCAAGACCGGCACCGCGCACAAGTACGATCCGGCGATGCACGCGTACTCGCCCGATCGCTACTTCTCGTCGTTCGCCGGCCTCGCGCCGCTCGATCATCCGCGCGTCGCGATCATCGCGATCGTCGACGAGCCGTCGGGCGGCGACTATTACGGCGGAAAGGTGGCGGGCCCGGTGTTCGCGCGGGTCGCGAGCGAGACCTTGCGGTACCTCGGCGTGCCCGGCGGATCGATCGAGATCCCGCCGCCGCCGGGCGTCACGCCGATCGTTCCCAAGGCCAAGAAGGACGTCCCGCCGCTTCCGGTCGTCGAAGATCTGCCGCCCGCGGTCGGGCCCGATTTCCGCGGCATGAGCGTCGCGAAGGCGCTCGACGCGGCGCGCGCCGCCGGCGTGCGCGTCGAGATCAGCGGCACCGGTCGCGCGGTTTCGGAGGAGGTCCTGTCCGTCGAGCCGCCGATCGTGCGAGTCGTCTTCGCCGAGCGGGCCGTAAGTACGCGAGGCCTCCCGTGAGCCTTGCCAGGGCGCATGAAATCGGCAAGTCTCCGCGTTCTTAACGCATGCTCCTCCGCGAGTTGATCGACGGCCTCGATGGCGCCCGCCTCGTCGGCGACGGCGCCGTCGCGGTGCGCGCGGTGACCGACGACTCGCGCAAGGTCGAGCGCGGCGACCTGTTCGTCGCGGTGCGCGGCTCGAGGTCGGATGGACATGCGTTCGTGCCGACCGCGATCGAGCGCGGCGCGTCCGCGATCGTGGTGGAGCATTCGATCGACGGCGTGGCGATCCCGCAGGTGATCGTGCCGCACGGCGCGCGCGCGCTCGGCGTCTTGGTCGCGCGCACGCTCGGCGATCCCGCGTCGAAGATGATCTTGGTCGGCGTCACCGGCACCAACGGCAAGACGACCACGACCTACTTGATCGAGAGCATCTTGAACGCCGCGGGCGCGAAGCCCGGCGTGATCGGCACGGTCAACTATCGCTACGGGGGCCAGGTCTTCGACTCGCCGTACACGACGCCGACGCCGGCGGTGCTGCACGAGACCTTCGCGCAGATGCTCGCGGCCGGGTGCACGCACGTCGTCATGGAAGTGTCGAGCGCGGCGCTCGTGATGGATCGCCTCGCCGGGCTCGCGTTCACCGTCGGGGCGTTCTCGAACCTCACCCAAGATCACCTCGACGTGCACGGCACGATGGAGGCGTATCGCGACGCGAAGCGCCTCCTGTTCTCGCGCCACCTCGCGGCGAGCGGCACCGCGGTCGTGAACGTCGACGATCCGGAAGGCGACGGCATGGGCGCCGCCGCCGGCGCGCACCGCGTCCTGCGCGTGTCGGCGAAGCGCGACGCGGACCTCCACGTGATCGATCAGGAGTCGACCGTGCGCGGGATCCGCGCGCGGGTCTCGACGCCGCGCGGGCCGATCGACGTCGAGTCGAAGCCGCTGGTCGGCGGCTACAACGTCGACAACCTCGCGCTCGCGATCGGGATCGCCGAGGCGCTCGGGATCGATCACGCGACGATCGCGCGCGGCATCGCTTCACTTCCGGGCGTGCCCGGTCGGGTCGAGCGCGTCGCCAACGACGCCGATCTCGACATCCTCGTCGACTACGCGCACACGCCCGATGCGCTGCGCAACGTGCTCACCGCGCTGCGGCCGCTGACGAAGCGGCGCTTGATCTGCGTGTTCGGCTGCGGCGGTGATCGCGATCCGACCAAGCGCCCGAAGATGGGCGCCGCCGTCGCGGAGCTCGCCGATCTCGCGGTCGTCACCAGCGACAACCCGCGCACCGAGGATCCGCGCGCGATCATCGACGCGATCGTCCCGGCCGTGCCGAACGCGTTCGTCGTCGATCCGGATCGTCGCAACGCGATCCGCGCCGCGATCGCCGAGGCGACCCCCGGCGACGTCGTCGTGATCGCGGGCAAGGGCCACGAGGACTACCAGATCCTCGGCACGACCAAGATCCACTTCGACGATCGCGAGGAGGCCGCGGCCGCGGTCGCGCTGCGCACCACGCGCGTGATCATCGACAGCCGCATCGCCGCGCCCGGCGATCTCTACGTCGCGATCCGCGGCGAGACCCACGACGGCCACGCGTTCGTCGACGCGGCGATCGATCGCGGCGCGACCGCGGTGATGGTCGAGCGCGGGCGCGGCACCACGCGCGTGCGTTCGATCGAGGTCGACGACACGCGGATCGCGCTCGGCGAGATGGCGCGCGATCACCGGCGCGCGTGGCGGGGCACGCTGGTCGCGATCACGGGCAGCGCCGGCAAGACGACGACCAAGGAGCTGACCGCCGCCGCGCTGCGCGGCGCCGCGACGACCCACGCCGCGGTCGGCTCGCTCAACAACGAGACCGGCGTGCCGCTCACGCTCCTCGGCCTGCGCCCGTTCCATCGCTACGGCGTGATCGAGATGGGCATGCGCGGGCGGGGACAGATCGAGTACCTGACGAAGATCGCCGAGCCCGACGTCGCGGTCGTCGTCAACGCGGGCACCGCGCACATCGAGCTGCTCGGCTCGACCGACGCGATCGCCGAGGCGAAGAGCGAGATCTGGCTCGGGCTCCGCAACGGCGGGACGGTCGTGCGCCCCGTCGGCGACGCGCGGCTCGCCAAGTGGGCCGGCGCGCACGCGCACGGCGCCAAGACGATCACGTTCGGCGACGAGGCCGGCGCCGACGTGCGGCTCACGTCGTATGCCGCGACGGGCCCGCACGGCTCGCACCTCGATCTCGAGATCGTCGGCGCGAAGCACACGCTGCATCTCCCCTTGCTCGGACGCCACGCGGCGATCGATGCGTGCTGCGCGATCGCGAGCGCGATCGCGTGCGGGGTCTCGATCGGCGATGCGCTGCGCGGCCTCGCGCGCGCGAAGCCCGCCGCGATGCGCGGCGAGGTCGTCGAGATCCACGGCCGCCGCGTGATCGTCGACTGCTACAACGCGAACCCCGCGTCGATGGAGGCCTCGCTGCGCACGCTCGCCGAGCTGGCGCAAGGGAAGCAGGGCGTCGCCGTGCTCGGCGACATGCTCGAGCTCGGCGATCACGCGCGCGCCGCGCACGATCAGATCGGCACGCTCGCGGCGCAGCTCGGCATGCACGTGATCGCGCTCGGCGCGTGGAAGGACACCGTCGCCGCGCCGTCGCACGGCGCGACCACCGACGATCCGATCGATGCGGCCGCGCGCGCGATGCAGCAGACCAAGCCCGGCGACTGGATCCTCGTCAAGGCATCGCGCGGCATGCGCCTCGAGCGCGTGGTCGCCGCGATGCGAGAGGTCGTGGCCTGATGCTGTACTGGCTCTTCTACACGGTGCTCTCCAAGCACGCGTCGTTCCTGCGCGTGTTCCGCTATCCGTCGACGCGCATCATCGCCGGCGCGATCACCGCGCTGATGCTCTCGTTCTTGATCGGCCCGTGGTTCATCGAGCGGCTCAAGGCGAAGCAGTACGGCCAGCAGATCCGCGACGACGGCCCGCAGACGCACAAGAAGAAGGCCGGCACGCCGACGATGGGCGGCTCGCTGATCCTCTTCTGCCTCGTGATGTCGACGCTGCTCTGGTGCGACCTCTCGAACAAGCTGGTGTGGCTCGCGCTCTCGGTCACCGTCGCGTTCGGCGCGATCGGCTTCGCCGACGACTACGCGAAGGTCACCAAGAAGAACACCAAGGGCGTGCCCGGCAAGCTCCGCCTCGCGCTCGAGTTCGCGATCGCCGGGGCCGCGATGACGTACCTCTTCACGTCGGACGCGCTGCCGCCCGACGTGCGCTTGCACCTGCAGCTGCCGTTCACGAACTTCTACGACTCGCAGATCATCCTGCCGGCGTGGCTCTACATCGTCGGCGCGACCTTCGTCGTCGTCGGCACGGCGAACGCGGTGAACCTCACCGACGGCCTCGACGGCCTCGCGATCGGTCCGTCGATCATGAACGCCGGCACCTTCCTCGTGCTCGCGTACATCGCGGGCGTGTCGACGACGATCATCGGCGCCGGCGGCGTCGAGATGAACATCGCCGAGTACCTGCACGTCGCGCACGTGCCGGACTCGGCGGAGCTCGCGATCTTCTGCGCGGGCCTGTTCGGCGCCGGCGTCGGCTTCCTCTGGTACAACACGTACCCGGCGTCGGTGTTCATGGGCGACGTCGGATCGCTCTCGCTCGGCGGCGCGATCGGCATGCTCGCGGTCTTGACGAAGAACGAGGTGATCCTCGCGATCGTCGGCGGCTTGTTCGTGATCGAGGCGCTCAGCGTGATCATCCAGGTCGGATCGTTCAAGATGCGCGGCAAGCGCGTGTTCAAGATGGCGCCGATCCACCACCACTACGAGCTGAAGGGGTGGGAGGAGCCGAAGATCATCGTGCGCTTCTGGCTGGTGAGCGCGCTGCTCGCGTTGATCGCGCTCGGGACGTTGAAGCTGCGATGATGGATCTGCAGGGGAAGAAGGTCGTCGTCGTCGGGATGGCGCAGACCGGCGTCGCGCTCGCGCGCTTCTGCGCGAAGCGCGGCGCGAAGGTGATCGTCACCGACGCGAAGCCGATCGAGAAGCTCGGCGACGCGAAGGCCGCGCTGCAGGACACGGTGACGTGGGAGGTCGGCGGCCATCGCGCCAGTAGCTTCACGAGCGCCGATCTGGTCGTCATGTCTCCCGGCGTGCCGCAGCTGCCCGAGATGGCCGCGGCGCGCGCCGCCGGCGTCGACGTGTGGGCCGAGATCGAGCTCGCGTCTCGCTTCCTGCACCCGGGCGCGCAGCTCGTCGCGATCACCGGCACCAACGGCAAGTCGACGACGACCGCGCTCACCGGCGCGTTGTGCGCCGAGAGCGGGCATCCCACCTTCTGCGGCGGCAACCTCGGCAACATGCCGATGATCGACGCCGTCGATCATCCCGCGAACCGCGACGGCGGCTTGATCGTCGTCGAGGTCGCGGCGTTCATGCTCGAGAACTGCGTCTCGTTCCGGCCGAACGTCGGCGTCTTGACCAACATCACCGAGGATCACCTCGATCGCTTCGGCACGATGGAGCGCTACGCCGAGATGAAGGGCCGCATCTGGGACTGGCAGAAGGCCGGCGACCTCGCGATCGCGAACGCCGCCGACGAGTGGGTCGTGCGCGAGACCGCGTCGGTGCAACACGATCTGTGCTGGTTCGACTCGCGCTTCGGCGCGACGCCCGCGCGCGGCGCGTCGATGAGCGCGGACCGCAAGTCGATCGTCCTGCGCGGCGTGCCCGGCTGCGCGCCCGAGGAGCGCTACCCGACGGGCGATCTGATCATCGTCGGCAATCACAACATGGAGAACGCGATGTGCGCGTACATGGCGGCGCGCGCGGTCGGCGTCTCCGTCGACGACGTGCGCGCCGGCGCGCGTCGCTATCGTCCGCTGCCGCACCGCATGGAGCTGGTCGGCGACAAGGACGACATCTTCTATTACGACGACTCGAAGGGCACCAACGTCGCGTCGGTCGCGGCGAGCGTGCGCGGCTTCCCGCGGCAGCTCGTGTTGATCGCGGGCGGCGTCGACAAGGGCGGCTCGTACGCGCCGATGCTCGAGGCGCTCGACGGCGTGTGCAAGGGCATCGTCTTGATCGGCAAGGCGGCGCCGCTGATCCGCGCCGCCGCCGAAGCCCACGGCGTGACGTATCCGCTCGTCGACGCGACCGACATGCACGACGCGGTCGCGCGCGCGACCGCGCTGTGTCTTGCGGGCGACGCGGTCGTGCTGAGCCCCGCGTGCGCCAGCTACGACATGTTCCAGAACTTCGGCCATCGCGGCCGCGTGTTCCGTGACGCGGTCAGCGCGGTGGGCGCGCAGCGTCTCGATCTCGCTTGACCCGCGAGCCGCGCGGCGTGAATGTCCGCGCATGCGGGGGATCGCGATCGTCGTGGTGTTGGGCGCGTGCGCGCCGCACTTCGATCGCGCGGCGCACAGCGGACGCGACGCCGATCCGTGGGGCGCGCACCAGCTCGAGATCGAGCACGGCGAGGCGCGCGCGCACGGGATCGTCACGGCGCGCGGCGGCGACGCCGACGACTGGTTCGCGTTCGAGGTCCCCGATCAGCACGGATGCCCGCAGGAGATCGAGGTGAAGCTGCGCTGGCGGACGCCGCGCCCCGAGCTGCGGCTCGCGCTCGCGGTCTACGATCTCCACCAGCGCAGGCTCGCGCCGACGCGCCGCGATCCGCATTCGCGCGTCGCGGTGATCCACGCGCACCCCGGCGATCGATTTTTCGCGAAGGTCTTCGCGCCGCGCCACGACGACGCGGGCGAGTACAAGCTCGACGTGCGCGCGGAGCCGTGGCAGTGCGACCTCGGACCGCCGCCGATCGAGCTGATCCGCCCGCCGGGCTATCGCACGCCGGCGCTGGCCCCGACGCTCGATCACGAGATCGCGGACGTCACCCGGATCCGGATCGACGGCGATCTCCGACACGGCGTCGCGTGGATCGCGGCCGGATCTGCGCGCGGCATCGACGAGCATTGGTGGGGTCAGCTGGTCGACCGAGGCGGGAACGTGGTGCCCGACAGCACGTTCCTCGTGCGGAACGTCAGCGCCGATCTCAGCACCGGCGAGCTCCTCCACGCCGACGCGATGGAGGCGGCCGCCGCCGGCGGTGACGTCTGGACCGCGGTCCTCACCGGACCGCGCGTGATGCCCGAGCCCGTCGAGCTCGATCCGACACGCGCGACGATCGACGCGCGGCTGTCGTCGGTGAGCGGCCTGTCGAGCGGCGACGTGCTCGTCGAGCTCGATCGCGGGCGCGCCGACGGCGTCGAGCTCGGCTGGCGCGGCGTGCTCGCGTACGCGAGCGGCGTGCGCGTGCCGCGCAGTCACTTCGTCGTGATCGATGTTTCGCTCCATCGATCGATCGGGCTCGTCACGCAGCTCGTGATCACCGATCCGGACCACTTGCACGCAGTCCTTACATCACCATGACGAACTCTTCATCGAAGCTCGGCTCCCTCATGCATCGTTCGATCTTCCTCGCGCTCGCGCTCGCCGCGTGCATGCCCTCGCCGCAACAGCTCGCGATCAACAACGTCGCGTCGACGCGCGTCGACGCGCACCAGCGACCGGGCCCGCGCCAGGCGCAGGCGTACGCCGACGCGATCGACGAGGCGTACAAGGCGGGCGCGTACAAGGAGAACCCGCGCGGCCTGCAGCTCGACGTCGACGACGCCGCCGCGGTGCTCGACGCCGCCTCGATGAACGGCGGCAACGACGCGCCGACCTTGATCGCGTGGAAGGCGCTCTTGTTCGTCGACGCGAATCGCTACGACGACGGGCTGAAGATGTTCCAGGCGTCGATGGAGATGGGGCCGAACCGCATGGCCGCGCGCAACCTCGCCGTGATCTACGGCGCCGCGAACCTGCCGCAGAAGGTCGGCGAGGTCTGCGCCGCGACGGTGCCGGTGCTCGTCGATCCCGACGATCAGTACGACCTGATCGAGCTGTGCAACCGCAACATGAACGCGATCTCCGACGAGGCCGCGATGTCGTGGGCGAGCCGCGACATCGTCGCGTGGTACCAGCAGGAGCACGCGCGGCGCGCGCAGGTCGCGCAGCAAGAGGAAGAGAAGCGCGAGCAGCGCGACGCGTACGAGCGCTCGGTCGTCAGCGACGCGCACGTGTGCGCGGATCGTTGCAACCAGCGCGGCTATCAGTGCGAGTCGCGCTGCGGCGGCGATCAGAAGTGCGAGGATCTGTGCATCGACGCGGATCACGCGTGCGTGCAGTCGTGCGCGGATCAGGGCAACGGGAGGCTCGGGTACTGATGCGCTGGCTCCTGGCGATCGCGATCGCGAGCGTGGTCGGCGTGATCGCGCTGGCCCCCGCGCCGGCTCAGGCGAAGCGCCTCGCCCCGACCGCAAAGGTCATCAAGCTCGAGGTCCAGGGCAGCGACGTCGTGATCACGCTCGATCGAGGCAGCGATCAGGGCGTCACCGCCGGCTGGCGCGGACATCTCGTCAACGGCCGCGGCATCATGGTGCAGGGCAGCGCCTTCACGATCCTGCGCGTGACGAAGCGGACCTCGGTCGCGAAGGTGAAGCTCACGTTCGATCAGGTCAAGGCGTTCCCGCGCGCGATCATCGAGCCGCCGTGACGTCGGCGAGCCAGGCGTCGATCGCGGTCGCGACCGGGCGCGACTCGACGGTCGGCTTCTGACCCGCGTAGCCGGTGACGAACATCGCGCAGTCCTCGTAGCCGTCGCTGAAGGTGCGCTCGGCGATCTTCTTCGCGGTCGACGCCTCGTACACGACGACGTTCGCGTCGACGAGCTGATGCGGCAGCATGCCGAAGTTGTCGTACGGGCCGCAGTCGGGCGCGGCGTGGCGCGCGCCGTCCTTCACGATCGCGACGAGATCGAGCTGACCGAGCGTCGACGGCTTGCCGAGGGTGGCGAGCGGCGCGAACTCCTCGGCGGGCACGACGACCATCGAGCCGCGCACGATCTCGGGCGGGGTCGCGCCGAGCTCCGATCTGGGCAACGTCGCGCCCGACGGCAACGCGCCGAGCAGCGCGCGCGTGCGGCGCGCCGCCGCGTCGCCGAGCGCGATCTCGAGCGTGCCCTTGATCGGGGGCGCGCCCGGCGGATCGAGCTGGACCGCGACCGCGGGCGCCGTGATGCCCGCGCCGTCGCCGATCGCGCTCGCGAGCGGCGCGCGCAGGAGCGGCGGATCGAGATCGATCGTGACGTCCGCCTTGCCGTCGTCACCGACGGTCTGCTTCGCGCCGTTGATCGTGAGCGTGCCCGCCGGGGTCGCGTCGAGCTCGACGCGCACGGTGCCGTCGCTGAAGACCCAGCAGACGTCGACCTTGCCGAGCGAGCCGCCGACCCGCGCGACCGTCGACGAATCGCCTTTCGGCAGCGCGCACGACTGCGCGGCGAGGTGCGGCGACTTGTCCGCGGTCCGCGGTCCGTTGCGATCGTCGCCGTCACACGCGGCGGCGGCACAGAGCAGGAGCAAGAGGCGCTTGTTCATGGCGCGCCTATCAGCAGCCCGCGTGCCAGGCGGTAACCGCGCGCGATCACGCGGGGCGCGGCGCCGGTGCACCGGGTGCACCCGTGCTGCATGCAATCGCTCGTGAATCACGGCCGAAAACTTGGCCCGAGGGGCGCGCCGTTCGAGAGTCGACGACTGACACCGTGGTCGCAACGCGCCTCCAGACCGTCGACGAAGCCACCGTTCGCCCCGCGCCCGCGCTCGCCGAGCAAGCGCCCGTCGCCTCGCTGCCCGGGCGCGACGTCGATCTCGTCCTGTTCGCGGCGATCCTCGCGCTGCTCACGATCGGCACGATCGAGATCTACGCGTCGACCTCGGTCGCCGCGTCGGAGCACTACCACGACGGCGCGTACTTCCTGAAGCGACAGCTGGTCTGGCTCGGGCTCGGCGGCGTCGCGATGTGGGTCGGCACGACCTTCGACTATCGCCGGCTGCGCCGCTGGACCTATCCGCTGCTCCTGCTCTCGGTCGTGCTGCTCGCCGGCGCGCTCGCGATGCCCGCGATCAACGGCGCGCATCGATGGATCCTGCTCGGGCCGCTCTCGTTCCAGCCGGTCGAGGTCGCGAAGCTCGGGCTGATCTCGTACCTCGCCTATTCGCTGGCGAAGAAGGCCGATCGCGTGAAGACGTTCACGGTCGGCTTCGTCCCGCACCTCGTGGTGTGCGGCTTCGTCGCGGCGCTCTTGCTCGCCGAGCCCGACCTCGGCTCGTCGATCATCGTCGGCGCGACGACGCTCGGCATGCTGTTCGTCGCCGGCGCGCGCGTCTCGTACATCGTGCTCGCCGTGCTGTCGGCCGCGCCGATCGGCTACCAGCTCATCATCGGCACGCCGTGGCGGTTGCAGCGCTTCATGGCGTACTTCAACCCCGAGGCGTTCGCGACCCGCGAGGCGTATCAGTTCCATCAAGCTCAGATCGCGCTCGGCTCGGGCGGCTTCTCCGGGCTCGGGCTCGGCGACGGTCGCCAAGCGCTCGGCTACATGCCCGAGGGTCACAACGACTTCATCCTCGCGCCGATCGGCGAGGAGATGGGCTACGTCGGCGTCGCGATCGTGCTCGTGCTGTTCGTGGTCCTCGTCTGGCGCGGGCTGCGCGCGGCGCTCGGCGCGCGCGACACCTACGGCGGCTACGTCGCGTTCGGGATCACGATCATGTTCGCGATGCAGGCGCTGTTCAACGTCGGCGTCGTGCTCGGCGTCGTGCCCAACAAGGGCCTCACCCTGCCCTTCGTCAGCTACGGCGGCACGTCGCTGATCATGACGATGTTCCTCGCCGGCCTCGTGCTCAACGTCGGCCGCCGCCCCGAGCACACCGCGCCCGCGCGCGAGCTGATCAACCGCGCCAAGTCCAAGCGCCAGCGCGTCCGCGTGATCGTCGCGCGCTGATCCGCGCGCGCACCGCGACGCGCCGCTACGGCGCCAGCGCGAGCGGCGGCGTCCCGCCGTACACGCGCGTCACGACGCGCGCGAGCCCGCGCGCATCGATCGCGATCGCCTCGCCGTGGCACGGCGCGACGCGCTCGATCGGCCACGCGAGGATCCGATCGACCGACCCGCGGGCGGCCGCGCGATCGCGGCGCAAGAATCGCCACGCGCGGCTCTGCGCGAGACGGCCGCCGCCGGCGCCCACGATCGCGAGGACGATCTTCGTGCGCAGGTTGCGCGGCCGCGTGACGTGGAAGACGAGGTCGGCGCAGATCAACGCGCGCGACGCGCGGTGGAAGAAGACCGCCTCGCCCAGCTTCGGCGCGCCCGCGACGACCTCGACGTCGAGCTCGTCTCCGCCCCGCCACGCGCCGCTCGCGAGCGCGTGATCGAAGCGCAGGTCGGGACGCTTGGCCGCGAGCCCCGGCGCCGCGTGCGTCTCGGCCTTCGGCCAGCGCGCGATCGCCCCCGCGACGAACAGATGATGGATCCGCGTCGGCGCGACGATGTGCGCGACCGGCCCGAGCGCGTCGATCGCCGCCGCGGTCTGGTCGGCGATCGCGACCGGCGAGTAGAGGAGCAGCGACCGATCGCGCAGCCGCACCAGCGTGGCGCGGCTCGGCATGTAGACGCCGCCCGGCTGCCGCAGCTCGCCGCCGTCGACGTGCCAGAGGTCGTTCGCGACGGGAATCAGCGCGCTCACGACATTAGCCAAGCATCCTTGACCATCTTGGTCAAGGGGCCTTGA